>JBDNHX010000338.1:0-14436 GCA_041688565.1 Planctomycetaceae bacterium | reverse complement strand
GCTTGACGCTCGTGAAGACGATGCCGTCCGAATCAATCCTCGCTGGCTTTTCGCAACTCTTACTTGCCTTGGGATCGCCGTATTTTGGACCTCAACGATTGCATCACAACCCTTGTCGAAAGCAGACGACGAAGCACAATCTGGCTCCGCGACGTCAAAGACGTCTGATGTCGCTGTGATGCTGGAAGGGCAGATCCATCGAATCGGTCTAGTGGTGATGCAGGAGTTGAGTCGAGAAGAACTCGATTACCTCAGCAATACACCTCGATGACACCAGTTTCAGAAACGGACTGGGAACCAGTCGCTCTGGAGGAGGCCTATAAAACAGTCATGTTGGCGATGGAGGCCAACTACTCAAAAATCAGGACATGGAGCGGTGAGTGCGAAGAAGTAATCTTCAATCGGTACGATCAGGGCATGACCGAGAAATCGCATCTCGTTCGCTTTGAGTTGGAAGTCCAGGCATCAAAAGGTGGTGCCGTTCAGACAACTTCCGTAAAGCCAGGGCTCATGAAATTCGAGGAGGAGCCGATTTTTCGAGAGGAGGCCGTTTTCTATACGCCGTTCTTTTTTGGACGGCAAAACGAACTGCATTGGAAGCGAATGGAGAAGTACCTTCAACACTTTCGCAGGAACGCGATACCCGAGGCACGACGCTTTATCCTCGCCTATCGAGCCCCCGATCACAGGAGTGGACTTTGGAAGTTTGAAAAAGTGTACACTGGCATTCGAGATAAATTGCTGGTCTCGCAAATCATTTCCGAGTCCCATGGCTACAACGTCGTGCGGGAAAGCAGTGTCGAAGTCCTGCCCAATGGCGAATCGTTTCTTCGCGACGATCTGCTGCAATCCTATTCCGAAACAGACGGTGTCTTTGTTCCGGCCGAACGCCTCAAACGAGAATTCGAAACCGACAAAGAGACACTTCGATTCGTTCATCTGCAGAAGATCACTCGTTCCATGGTCAATGAGCCACTCCAACCGTTGCCTGTGTTAGTACCCGAACCTCCGTTGCCTCCAATCGACTTCGGACCGGATGACTCCAACGGCTTCTTTCCCTCGACCTAATCCGTTTCGGCGTGGCGATCGAAGAGTGCGTCGGTGACCCTCAACGCCAAACCCGTTCACGGAGCAAACGGGGATCCAGTTCACCGGAGAAAAGCAACCGGTGAAGGTGCTCTTCGTTGAGCGAAAATCACCCGTCGATTAAACCCCTCGCTGACATTAATCCGGCATTCGCAGAATGATCGACGGTAGGTCCTTTCTGCCGGAAAGGACGGTGTTGGGTAGGTCCTTTCTGCCGGAAAGGACTTTCGCCGAAAGGCGAAACAAAGGGCCGGGCGTACTTCTTAATTCGCCGCGCTGGAGCTGAATACTCGGCCGACTTTGGGGGACGGTGTGCACTCAAGTCGCGGCGAGCCGCGAAGTCCACTCCGGCAGAGTGGACCTACTGAGATGACCCGCTCTTCCAACTGCCGTATGGCCACTGAAGAAAGTCGTCAGTCAGTCCGGCGGTTTCGGGATTGCGTCGGATGTAAAGGCTGATCCGGTCGTCCTGTTCGTCACTGCGAGACCAGTGATCGAACCATTCATCCTGCCAAAAGCGGCCTTCAGAAAGCTCCACGATTCTCGCGGCCTGGTGCCCAGTCCATCGTTTAAAGTCTTCGATCGATTCTTTCAGCGTGCCCTCGGCGACGCTCAGGAACATATGTAAATGGCTTGGCATCAAAACGTACTTGTAAACGACCCAACGCCCAATGCGAACTCGATGCTCGATCGCCTCCATGACCATCTGAGCAATCTCCGGAATTGAAAGCAGCGAGCAGTGAGGTGTACGATCCAGCCATTCTTCCATCGCACGGAAGATGGTTCGCATCAAGGTCATTGTGCTGGCGGAATCAACCGCGGGCTTGTTGGACAGTTCCTGAGCCACTTGCTCGATTCGTTTCATACCATCGGCCGGGATTGCTCCGGCAAGATGAATGGTGACAAAATATCGCCCATCTTCCACTTCCCAGTGTGGCAGACGCCCTATCCAAAAACCCGTTGTCACTGGTTTGCGAACCATCGTTGTTACCGTCGTTGGGATGGCTGTCGGAGTACGTCCTTTCTGCCGGAAAGGACTTTCGCCAAAAGGCGCAACACAGGGCCGGGCATATATCTTAATTCGCCGCGCTGGAACTGAATACTCGGCCGACTTTGGGAGACGGAGTGCACGCAAGTCGCGGCGAGCCGCGAAGTCCACTCCGGCAGAGTGGACCTACTGGGATGCCCCGAGCCGATCACGTGATCCCGTACTTCTTGCACTTGCTGAAAAATGTGCTGCGAGGCAAATGCAGCTGTCTCGCGGCGACCGCTTTATTACCGCCAGCGACGCGGAGAGCTTCGCGAAGCTGTTGTTCTTCAGAGGCCGCATCGCGTGAAACGGACGACGAGGAAAAGTCGTCTGGGTCCGATAGTTTACGAGCCACGCTTTTCACCACCGCGGTGATTGGCGACGCGATGGATTTTCGCTTCGACAAATTTCCAGGAACCGTTTCCAGCGGGTGCCGAAGCTCAATCGGAAGATCGGCCAGCGTCACTATGTCGCTGTCGGCCAGAACCACTGCCCGCTCTATATTGTTTTCGAGCTCTCGAATGTTGCCCGGCCAGGAATGAGGCTCGAGGGCGGCCAGTGCATCGGGGTCAATCTGACGAATTTGCTTCTTCGTTTTCTTCGCAGCACGGCTTAGAAAGAAGAAGACCAGTTCCGCAAGATCCCCTTCACGGTTTCGCAGAGGCGGCAATGTCAGCGCGACGACGTTCAGACGATAAAACAGATCGGCTCGAAACTGGCCTTTGGCTATCATCTCTTCCAGATTACGATTGGTCGCGGCCACAAGCCGGACATCCACATGCACCGTCTTGTCGCTGCCGACCGGTTCAAAGCATCGCTCCTGAAGAACGCGGAGCAGCTTCACCTGAGTCTCCTGAGAAATATCCCCGATCTCATCCAGAAACAAAGTGCCTCCATCAGCCGCCTGAAATCGGCCAGCTTTATCGGCATGAGCCCCGGTGAACGCACCTTTCACATGTCCGAACAGTTCGCTTTCCAGGAGCGACGGCGACAGCGCCGCGCAGTTTACGCAGACCAGATTGCCGGTCGCTCGATCACTGTTGCGATGAATCACCCGAGCCAGCAATTCCTTGCCGGTGCCACTTTCTCCACGAATCAGAACGGTCGACGTACTCCGAGACACCTTGCGAACCTGATCGAGGACTTCCAGCAGCGCCGGACTGTTTCCTCGCACGCCTTCACGATCAAATTCCTGTTCAGACGCCACCACGGGCGATTGACCAGCATCTGTCTGCAGAGCTGTCAGCTCCGCACGCAGAGCGGCCATTTGTCGCTGCTGTTCGGCGATGCGGTCCATCTTCATTTTCAGTTCCGCATCCAGTTTGGCCATCGTCTGATTGGCTCGCGAACTGTGCAGAGCCAGCACGCTCATCTGAGCGATCGCGTGCAGGAACGTAATGTCTTCGGCCGTGAAAACCGTACCGCCCCGTCGTCGACCCAGAATGATCACACCGTGAACTCCGCCTTCGCCTTCCATCACACACAGCAGTTCGGCTCGCAGATCGTGAAGAAGCTGCTGCATCGGCGACATGACTTCCCGATTGGCCGAAGGGATTCGATGGATCACGGATTCCCCGGCAATTTCGACGTGCACCTGGTCAGGCCGCAACTGAGCCGGAGCTGTCGCTGTCGCACGCGTCCCGATCAGACGAAACACGCCCTGCCCGTCGCGCACATACATGATCGCCCATGACGCATCCATCAGGTCCTGACAGGTCTTCAACGTGATGTCGGCCATCCCGGACGGCTCGGCCAGATACGCGGCCGAGCGGTTGAGTTGCTGCATCGCACGATCCAGCTGATACTTTTCACTGAAGAAACGGCGGTCAACCGCGGCCTGCAGACGATCGCGCACCCACAGACTCAGGCCCGCAGCGAGCAGCAGAATGAAGAACAACGAGATCTGCTGTGTCGTTGTCGAGTTCAGCGGCAAACTGTAGGAATGCGCAAAGACTCCGCCGATCGCCAGAAACGTGGCGAAGCCGCCTGAGACCAGAATGGACATCAGGATGTATCGCCGACTGCGATCTTCAGCCTCTTCGGCCAGCATCAGCCGATGGCGAAAGATTCCATTCGAATAGGCCGCCATGAACAGCATGCTGGCGATAAACATGGGGAACTGAGCATGCCCCAGCGCAAAGTCGACCTTGCGAAAGAACGCCAGAAACAATGTGTAGCCAATCGGAATCGTCGACAGCAAAGCGGCGCCCAGGATCGTGACAACCTGGCGGCGTTCACGAGGCGTCTCAATCCGAAACAAACTCACGGCCAGTTTGCCCACTGTCGCGGCAAAGTAAAGCGACGCCATTACGATGGCCAGATGCACTGTGGAACGAAGCAATGACAACAGCGCTGTCGATTGAGAGACCGAGTCGGCGGTTGAAGCGGCTCCCAAAACAACAATCTGCGACAGCACGGCAAGCTTCTGAAAGATTGTCAGCGTTGTGCTTCCGTTCAGACTCCAGGCCGACCAGTAAATCACGACCAGGGCCGTACAGATAAGTCCGGCGATCCCGAACAGCGTGCCGAAAACCAGGCCACGATGTCCGCGGACATATTCAGGCTCTTTGGGGAACACCAGAAAGAAGTTCAGTACCAGCGAAGGCAGCATCGACGCGCAGACAATAAACGGAATGTTCAGCAGCGGATTGTCGGCCAGGATCCACCAGTGAAAACCGGGTACGAACGCTCCCATCGCCGCGCAGCACATCAGGCAAAAGTTCTGAGCGACCCGATCAAATGGGCGATACCAATACGAAGTTAAGGCAACGGCCAGAATCGAAAGCTGACAGACAAACCAAAAGATGGTCAGTGAGACCTCGGTGACGTTCACCGGATGAATAGGCACGTATACCCGGTTCTCCAAATCGGGCCGCGGTGAGCCTGGCCGACGAAAAACCACCTCAACCAGTCGCTCCGCGGGAAGCGCTGGATTGGAATTGTAGACTTCCACCAGCGGTGGGACTTTCAGTTCGCCGGGATCGGATCCCGGAGCCAATTGTCCGCCCGGAGGTATCTTGGCTGATCTCAGCGATTCCAACGCTGACACAAAATCCAGGAACGTGCCAATCCGCTGACCGTTCAGCCGCACCAGATGATCGCCCGCCCTCGGAGCCGGCTGCACCTTTGCCGATTCCCCCCGGACCCATTCCCAAATCTCAATCCCCGGCTCAGGTATCGGCACGTTCAGAAGAGCAGTTCCGTTATTAGAAAGCGTCTGGGGTTCAATCAAGCTGTCCCGCTTACCAACGTTGGAAACGCCTTTTTGCTGATCCTGGCCAAATGACAATGACAGAAGCTGAACCCCTACTCGCACCCCGTCCCGAATTTCATGATGAGCGATCTCAGTGTTTGCCTGACGCACCTGTTTTCCAAAGCCGTGCGACAGAAGTCGGGACGCAGAATCGAGATCCACGGCCGGAACGGTCTGGATCGGCAGCGGGCCATCAGGCAACAAACAACGGAGGCCTACGTCTGGGAATGTTGCCACGTTCCACAAGACCGTCACGCAGTACGTGACAACCAAACCCGTACATGTCGCGACAAAACCGCGGTAATCACGGACAGTCGATTGAGGATTGGATGACCAAAGTTTCATGCATCTGACCTCTGAACGCTGCGGCGCGGTTCGGCGCTGATAGAACCCACCGAAGAGTAGTAGTTCGGCGCCGAAATTTCAACCAACACCCCTCTCGGCGCCGAAAACTCGAACGCTATCATAATGGTGGGGTTGAAGTTATGGCAATTGTAGAATGAAAAACCGCGATTTGGCGTGTGGCATGAAAATCGGCAGATTTGGCATGTTGTGTGCAACTGATCTCCTACCCAGCCGCCCTTCGGCATGGATGAGTATGTGTTGAACGAAGAATACATTGCTGCAGCCGGTCAACCCAGCCGCCGCCAGCTTACCCAGTCCTCTTCTACGTTCAGTCCCCGCACCTGCTCACCGCCGAAGGGCTTTTTCATGCGCTGATCGTTGGGTTTGCGACCTTAGAAAACCCATGCGGGTCGCCCTCCGGTCGAAAAGATTGTGCAAAGCTATCTGGAAGAGTGAGAGAGTGAGCTTCCGTGAACACAACTTGCAATGCCGCTTTTTGAAGTTGCGCCGTTCAAGATTGCGGAGGATCAAAAGGGCGAAAACAGGACTTATCATAACCCGACGCTTCAGCGAGGGATTTTCGGACACACCGGCGATACGCCAAAACTCAATCCCTCACTGACGTGTCGGGTTGGGATCCTTGCATTCGCGCAACTTCAAACCTGACGCTTCGAGCCTGGATAAGTTCATTGCCCCGGAGCGACTCGCCCACTGCCGTTTCAACACCCAGGTGTTTTCATCGTCGAAGCCGAGTTAGCAGCTTGTCCAGTTGGTTGGCGAAGTCCTGCTTATTGCGGGCGCTGTATGGGGCCGGGCCCCCCGTTTCCATTCCTGAACCACGAAGTTCGTCCATCAGGTTGCGAGCGGCCAGCCGCGATCCGGCATTTTGGGCATCCATGATTTCGCCGCGAGGATCCAGTACGGTTGCTCCCTTGCCAACAGCCGCGGCGGCCAGCGGAATGTCGGCGGTTATCACTAAATCGCCCGCGGCGACCAGTTCGACAATTCGCAGATCGGCCACATTTGCTCCCGCTCCGACCAGTTCGAAGCCAATCAGGCTGGACTTTGGGATCCACATCATCTGATTGGCAACGAGGGTCATCTGGATCTGCAGCCGTTTGACCACTTTGTAAAGCACTTCCTTGACCTCGACCGGACACGCGTCGGCATCAACCCAGATTTGCATAGAGCGGCCTCTTTTTAAGTCTCACGAAAAGCGATCCGTCACGCGTTGCCCCGAGTACGACTGTCAAGGGCTGTTGAGAATGTTACTCTGCGGCTCACGGGGAAGGCGATCTCTTCCTGCCGGAAGCAAAAAACGGACAGGTTTTCCCGCGTGTCCATTCACTGGCCGAAATATGTCGGCGTGCTCCGTCGGACTTATCCAACGCAGGCTACAGAAACGGTCTGGTGTGAAGCCAGAAACTCTTGTGAGGATGTTGACTGGCTGATGTCATTTTCTGAAAACGAATACGCTTCGATTATTGCCGCAGTGGACAAAGTCAACGCGTTGTTAATGTCGCGGCGCAACGAACACGGCTGGTGGACAGGCCGGTTATCGACGTCGGCGCTGTCGACTGCAACCGCCGTGATGGCGTTGCTGAAAGCGGTCGAAGCGACGACAGCTGAGACGGAGCGCACCCGCTGGAAGCTGCTCATTGATGGCGGCCTGAACTGGCTGGCGGATCACCAGAATTCCGACGGCGGTTGGGGCGATACGGTTCTCAGCATCAGCAATATTTCCACGACGATGCTGGCTCATGGCGTGTTTCGGGCGGCTTCCAGATTGACAACCGACGGAAAAGAAACATCTTGCCAAGCTGATCGAGCAGATGCTCCCCTCATCCGGCCTGCCGGCCACCTTCTCCCCTGGCAAGGCGAGAAGGGACGGAGTGGACGCGACTTCCCCGATGTGATCGAAGCATCCGGACGATACAGTACCAAAGAGGGCGGCGTTGCAGCCGTCATTAAACGTTACGGCAAGGATCGGACGTTCTCTGTTCCCATTCTGACGCATTGTGCACTCGCTGGAATCGTGGACTGGAAGGACGTCATTCCTCTGCCGTTTGAGCTGGCTTGTGTACCGCATCGCTGGTATGCCGCAGTGAAGATGCCGGTGGTGAGTTACGCGCTGCCGGCGTTAATTGCGATCGGCCAGGTGATTTTCAAACACCAGGGCCACTGGAATCCTGTGCTCCGCATGATCCGGCGTAAATCCATCGAGCCTTCCTTGAAAGTTCTGGAATCCATTCAGCCACCCAACGGCGGGTTCCTTGAGGCCACGCCGCTCACGAGCTTTGTCTGCATGAGTCTCCTCGGATGCGGCCTGTTTGATCACGTGGTGACGCAGCGATGTCTCAAGTTCATTGAAGCCTCGGTCAGCGATGACGGCAGCTGGCCGATTGATACTAACCTTGCCACCTGGGTGACGACGCTGAGTGTGAATGCGATGAGTCCGTCTCGTAAACCCGCCGCTCCGTCGGCAGGCAGTGCGCATCCCGTCGACGAAGCGACGGGGCTACGGGATACGATTCGCACTTGGTTACTCAACCAGCAGTACCGGACCGTTCATCCCTACACTCACGCGGCTCCGGGTGGCTGGTCATGGACGGATCTGCCGGGCGGTGTTCCGGATGCGGATGACACTCCGGGTGCGATGCTCGCCCTGATGAATCTTCGCGAGCCCGCCGAATCGCTTTCTTCGAAGGAGATTTCCTCGCTTTTCGCAGCCGCCATCTGGCTGCTGGACCTGCAGAATCGGGACGGCGGCTGGCCTACCTTTTGCCGCGGCTGGGGAACGCTGCCGTTTGATCGCAGCTCGTGCGATTTGACAGCTCATGCGCTGCGAGCCCTTCATTTGTGGCTGCAGCGAGTTCCCGAAACGGACCACGCCTTAAAAAACCGATGCGAACGATCGATGAGGAAGGGGATTCGGTTCCTCCAAAACGTTCAACGGGCCGACGGAACGTGGCTTCCGCTCTGGTTTGGCCATCAATTCAACGAAGACGACGAAAATCCTCTGTATGGAACGTCGCGAGTCGTCCGTGCGCTGGGTACGATAGGCGAGCAATCGTCGGACGCCTGTCAGAGGGCCGTGCGGTGGTTGCTGGAAAACCAAAATGACGACGGTGGCTGGTCGGCTCGCCGTGGTTTGGAAAGTTCCGTGGAAGAAACAGGACTGGCATTGGACAGTCTTGTCGACTTTGAGGTTGCTCGGCCAGCGATTGACCGAGCAGCCCAATGGCTGGCGTTGAGGGTGAATGAAGGCTCAGTAGATCGGCCCACACCGATTGGCTTCTATTTCGCTCGACTCTGGTATTTTGAGGATCTTTACCCAATCATATTCGCCGCTGCCGGGTTAAACCGCTGGCGGAATATTCTTTGATGTGGATTATGGTCAGCCAAGTCTCGTTCTTCTGAACTCCATCCGATCATAGATTTCCTGCACAGTCCCGCCGCCGACTTCCTGCCAGAACATCGCTCCTTCCGGAGATCTCATCAGTGTCTATCGCCCCTGTCGACAACCAAATTGCTGACGACGTCGAGCCGATGCGTCCCTCCTTTCCAGAGGATCATCGCCTCACGGAAGACGACGATCCTGCGCCAACTCGGAAAAAGGGCAAGCGGCGCAGTACGACGCATCTGAAGGCGATGCCTGAGACGCTTGAACTTCGCGAGAAAGTCAAAGTCGCCGCCGAAGAGTACGCTCGCTGTCTGAATCGCAGTCGCGCGTTTACTCGCAGCGAACTCGAGCATCACGGCCGCACCCTGCTTGATCAAATGGGGCTGCCCGAGAAGTTTCTCGGGTTCTCCATGGTCATGGTGGGTAACTATTTCTGGAAGCAGCAGTTTCTGGCGATCCCTTTCAACCGCCGTATGCTATTGTTGCCTCATTGTCTGAAGCACGCTCAGGGCTGCCCGGCGGAGTACACACAGTTCGGTCTCGACTGCGAACGCTGTGGCGCATGCTCAATTGCCGATTACAAAGTGCGGGCTGAACAGCTGGGCTACAAGGTTCTCGTTGCCGAAGGTTCGCCCGTTGTTTTGAAGATTATCGTCTCCGGTTACATCGACGGGATCCTCGGCGTTGCCTGTCTGAACGTGCTCGAGAAAGCGATCGACAAAGTGCTCATCGCCGGAGTGCCCTCATATGCAGTGCCGCTGCATTCCGGCGACTGTCTCAACACCACGCTCGATGAAGCCTGGGTCTGGGACGTGCTTGACAAGTACGAGCCACTTCCGGAAAAACCGACGACCAGCTATGTGCCGCTCATGCGAGCCTCTGCAAAGATGTTCGAGAGTGATTTCGAACGCCTGCTGCCTCGCATTCGCACCAAAGACGAAACGCGTCGCAATTCGCCGATCGCCTTTACAGAAAACATTGCCTACGACTGGCTCAGCAAAGGCGGCAAACGATTTCGCCCGTTTATCACGCTGGCCGCATGGCACGCGGCCTGTGGCGGTGGAGCACTCACAACCGGCGACCCGACTCCGGAAGTCCCTGATGGGGTCGCGCGAGTAGCCATGGCTATCGAAGCGTTTCACAAAGCGTCGCTTGTTCACGACGACATTCAGGATGACGACCAATATCGCTATGGCCGCGAGACTCTGCATCGCCAGTATGGTGCCGGCCACGCGATCAACATTGGCGATTATCTGATCGGTCTCGGCTATCGTCTGATCCATGCAGCTCGGGAACTAAGCCCTGAAGTGGCGATGGACGTTCTGAATAGCATGTCGACCGCTCACATCCGCCTCTGCGACGGACAGGGTGCGGAGATGGCCTTTCAGAAATCGCCGGACTGGAATCTGACCCCGCTCGACGCCCTGCAGATTTATTCTCTGAAAACGTCGCCTGCGTTTGAGGCTGCTCTTTATGCCGGCTTGCGAATGGCCGGTCATCCGCTTGCAAAGACGGATCTGGTGCCTCAGTTCTGTCGTCATGTGGGCGTTGCGTTCCAGGTGCTGAACGACCTGAAGGACTGGAACGGCGACACTGACAACAAGCTGGTCGCAGGCCAGGATGCTTTGGCGCTACGACCGACCGTGCTGCTGGCTCTAGCGCTGAAAGATGCGAATGAGCAGCAAAAAGCCGAGCTGAAGCAGATTCTTTCCGAATCGCCGACATCCGGTGGCTCGTCAAACCAGCAGCGTATCGATCGCCTGCGTGAGATCTTCCGTGCGTGTGATGTGTTTGAAAAGGCGGAAGTGTTTGTCGAGCGATCTCGTGAAAAAGCCGAGGCGCTGGTGGCGGAAATCGAAGATATTCAGATTCGCGATCTGCTGCAGTTCTTCATTGAAACCGTGCTGGCTAAAGATCTGCCGCCTACTCCACTGGAAGAGAACCCCGGCGTTTTTGTGCAGCTGGACACTCAGACAAATGGAAGCCGCAGTCTATTGCCCATCATCGGGGGAACTGTCATGGCAGCGACCAGTTGTTCGGCCACCGGAGTCCCGGGATAGAGGAGAGTGGCGATGTCACAGGGGCAACCTCGGACACGACCGATCTTTTGGCTGATTCTCTTCGGAATTGCTGGAGATCTCGCGTCATCATCCTTGTTTCCCAGTGGCACGTTCATCGGTACGCCTCTCCTCGCTGGCCTGCTGTCCGGGATCATCTTCATCATAGCATTGCACCTTTTCAGGCTGGCCAGGGCAAGACAGACTTCAGGAACTCGGCAAGTCAATGGAACGCAGTATGACGAATAACTGGACTCTGCGAACCCGGGACCTCACACGTCAGCGACTGCCGCTGCTGATGGGGATTCTGAATGTGACTCCTGACAGCTTCTCGGACGGCGGCCAGTTCAATGCCATGGATCAGGCTGTCGCTCGAGCCCTGCAGATGGAAGCCGATGGAGCCGACATCATCGACATCGGTGGCGAATCCACCCGCCCTGGGTCTGAAGGCGTGACGCTGAATGAAGAGCTGCAGCGGACGATTCCCGTCATTCGCGAACTGGCGAAGAAGCTTCGGATTCCCATCTCCATCGATACCACCAAATCCGAAGTCGCTCGCCAGGCTCTGGATGCCGGTGCGGAAATCGTCAACGATATTTCAGGCCTGACGTTTGATCGTGCGATGATGGACGTGTGCCGTGAATCGGACGCGGGAATCTGTCTGATGCATATTCAGGGCACGCCGCAGACGATGCAGCAGAATCCACATTACGAAGACGTCGTCGGTGAGGTCAGCGAATTCCTGCAACAGCAGGTGGACCGCTGTCTGATGTCCGGCATCCTCGCGGAACGGATGTGTGTCGACCCGGGCATCGGGTTTGGAAAAACGGCCGATCACAATCTGCAGTTGCTCAAGGCGATCCCCAGACTGCAGGCGGAACTTCAGCGACCGGTTCTCATTGGACATTCTCGCAAGCGATTTCTATCGAAGATCCTGGGCCGCAGTGTCGAAGAGCGTGAGTCGGGGACCGTGGGTGTCTCCATCGCGTTGGCGGAGCTGGGCGTCGATGTTTTGCGCATTCACGACGTCCGCAGTGTGCGCGACGCTTTGGTGGCTTGGGATACAATTCGAGTCTGAGTGTCGCCGTTCGAGAAGATGCTTCCGTCCCATACAAGCTCGAAGCGCCAGCGAGTGGGCTTCGCATGCACGTTTTGAAGTTGAGTTATTCAAGACTGCGGAGGATTAAACGTGCGAAAACAAGGGGACTTATCATAAGCCGACGCGTCAGCGAGGGATTTTCGGAAATACCGGCGATACGCCAAAACTCAATCCCTCACTGACGTGTCGGGTTGGGATCCTCGCATTCGCGCAACTTCAAAACATGCACGCTGGCCCACTCGCTGGCGCTTCGAGCTTGTAGAGATTCGCAAGTTCTGCGTGAACTACGACTATGGTTACTTCAAACCATTCGGCAACTGATAGACCGTCGCAATCTCTTCGGGCGTCAACGCGCGATCAAAGATGGCCAGATCGTCGAAGTCGCCGATGTAGCTGATCCCCAGCATGATGGCCGCTTTTGAAGGATCCCACGAAAACTTCAGCGGTGCCTTCAGAGAACCCTGGGACTGACCATTCAGATACAGCGTCGCCGTTGATTCGGTATTCGTTGACGAATTAATGTTCTCAAAAGTGTAAGCCACGTGAGTCCACTCGCTCCTGGTGAATGGCGGCTTGACCACCGGCACCATCGGTCGATCGGCGACCGCGATTTGTTCCCACGGCGTGTCTTTCGGGTTCCAGAACTTGTAATTGGAAAAGACACCCAGCCGAAAAGTGCGTGGCAGTTCTTTATCAAAGTCCACAAAGAAGGCCGCGTCGTTCCATGTCTTGTCGGTGATCTGAATCGGGTCGCAGTACCCGGGTTTCAAGTCTTTGTCGGGATCCAGCTTCAGCCAGAAGGAGACCGTGCCGGACCAGTCTTTTTCTTTGAAGCCTGCATTGGCACCTTTATAGAAAATGACCTGTGGCGAATTGTCTTTGAAGCGCAGGGCATCTCCATACCGCCCTGCCCCGCTGACAATGGAAACATCGGCTCGCTGATTGCCGGCGACTGCCGACTTTCTTTCCATGCTTTCGGCTGTGTACAGCGTGCGATCATCGGCTTTCCTCGCGTCAGTTCCACCATCGAACGGCGCGTGGAAAATGAGAGACGTGGAAAGCGACTCGGGAGGTGCCGCTTCGCAGACGGTGCTGGGAACTGCAATGCCCATGACCAAAAAGGCCGCCAGCGTAATGGTTAATCGGCTCATACTATTGTGACCTCCTTTTGTGAACTGTTGCGTCATCCTGCACTTCCTGCAGGCAGCAGTCTACAAGCTGCGGACTGCTATGGGAATCTTGCCTGCAGGCGAACGATACCGCGGGTCTCTTCGCTGTCACAAGATCCCGTTGAACGGAGGCACTCCAAGGCAGCGGTTCGGTGATGTCATCTGCTGCGTCGTGATTCGTTTCCAATTACGTTAAGGTGGACGTACGATGTCTCACGGGGCATTCTTGCGGTGGTGCTTTGCGGATCATTGGAGAGGTTTTGTGAAGCTTAACTTTCGCGATGGATCTGGAGCGTCAAAAGGTTGCACGAACCGAAAACCGAGGTTCGAGGTATTGCGAACCTGGAGTGCGCCACCTCAGTGCCGCTTTCCAATGCGGTGAAGCCGCTTTCACGTGGCAAATCGTTATCGGTCGATGACGTCTGTGGACTCATGAAGACAGAAGTCAAAGGCGGCTCCGCCACAAGTGAAGGCGGCACTGCGGTGCCGCACTCCAGGGAACTGAAGAATCAAAGGGGTCAGCGACCGTGTATTCGAACGCTGGTAGCCCCCGGCGACACTTTCGAGGAAAACCTGCGATGGCAAGACTACCACGGATTGGCGAAGCTGGCGGATTGGCGATGGGGTCGCTGTGGCTTTGGTTGCAAAAAACGGAGCCCGAACCCAGACTGCGGCCACCGTGGCCGTTGCCTCGGCTTCCTGGTTGGGCGGCTCGCATGAACGAGAGCATCACGAAACAGGAACTGGACGCGGTTCGGCTGTCAGCTCAGCGAGGCAAACCATTCGGCAACGAAGCATGGGTGGAATCGATGGCACGACGACTCAACCTCGAATCCACCATCCGTCCCCGAGGCTGGGCTGACGAAACGGTGGAGGCTTAGGCGGGCTGGGTGGAATGTTTTGATATAAAAATGGTCGCGTCCATTCGGTAGAATTGGGGGTATCTAAATCTCAATCTGCGAAGGAACGCGACCACCATGCCATTATGGAACCT
>JBDNHX010000337.1:0-5691 GCA_041688565.1 Planctomycetaceae bacterium | reverse complement strand
GGATCCTGCAATAGCGGTCAGGCTCCTCAAACTCGTCAATTCACCCTATTATGGCATGTCCGGAAGAATCAACACGATTAAGCTAGCCATTATGCTGCTGGGCCTTGGCACCGTGAAAAACATCGCCATTGCAGCCAGTCTGGTAAAGCAGCTTCGCGGAGGACGGATATGTCCGGAGTTTGATGTGAGCGCCTTGTGGACCCATTCTATCACCGTAGCCACTGGCGCAATGATGCTGGCCAGGCAAACCGCTGCCATTTCTCCGGACGAAGCATTTCTTGGCGGATTGATACACGATATTGGAATTCTGGTTGAAATACAGGCCTGTGGTCCCAACTTCGTCCGGGTCATTCAGAAGCTGACCACAGACGACCAATTGACTTTTCGGATGGCGGAGGAA
The DNA here is from genome assembly GCA_041688565.1 of Planctomycetaceae bacterium. Lineage (GTDB taxonomy): Bacteria > Planctomycetota > Planctomycetia > Planctomycetales > Planctomycetaceae > SXXK01. The sequence goes on along the minus strand of JBDNHX010000337.1, from coordinate 5,291 downwards.
GAAGAAATTGGAGCGTCACACGAAGCGATAGGGTCTGCCTGGTGTAAAGCGATGAATTTTCCTCGAAGCCTCCAGTTAGCGACTGGGTACCACCATCAACCATGGGAAGTGGATGTTGAGGATCGTCAGCTTCCAGCGCTGATATATATTGCGGATGTGTTAGCGGCGGGGATAGGCCTCGGCTACACGCGAACGGTCGAAACTAAGTCGGTCGACCCAGGATTGCTTCACTCTTTGTTACTTACCGAGGCTCACCTCAACACCGTGGCTATCGCATTGCCCGACGCAATTCGGGAGATACAGTCACTCTTGGGTGACTGAGCTTTCCCAAATTTTTGTAGCCGGATTCGTGAGAATTCGGGTATTCGCCCAGTATTTTTGTAGCCGGATTCGCGAGAATTCGGGCATTCGCCCAGTGTTTTTGTAGCCGGATTCGTGAGAATTCGGGCATTCGCCATGAAACGACTCCGAAGTCTCACGACTTCGGCTACGACACTCCGCTGTCAGTGTCATTTTCCGGCGACAGACTATCGAGATCGATTCGTCGCCTGGCGAAATTGCGGAATGGTCGCGAGTGAAAACAGGATGACTTCTTCACCAAAAATGGTACTGATGTCATGGTGCAGGCTGATGGTTTTTGAACCGGTGATCGTTTCAATCAGAGTCTCCAACGTAGGACGAGCGATCTCGATCAATTGAGTCCTGACATCCTTGAGAAGATCGCGTCCCCTTTCGGCGGCTACGGTCTGGACGAGATGTTGTTCCGCTGCTGTCAGAACGCCTTGCAATCGAACGAGCAACAGATCATCAATCAAATAGCACCGAACCTCTTTGGGGCCCCGGCCCATGTATTCCTGCTCAAAACGCGAAATGCCTTCGCAGACTGCGGCTTCCATCTCGCCCTGAGTCATCATGAGAACGCTCCCTTTTTTTAAAGCCGCGACAATTGATGTCAACTTATCAGCGGACTCGAGAGCAACACTTACCCTGCTTTCGGCGATATCCGATCCTGTGTTGTAACAAACCGGCCCTCACATTGATACCGGCTCAGCAGCATGTTGCCTTAACAGTAATACCGTTCGACGAAGCAAAGTAGGAGCCACATTCCATGTGTCGCAACCCGCAAAAGCAGGGCTTTTTGCGAATCAGCGGACGGCACACGGAGTGTGCCTGCTACTTTTTGAACGGTATTGGCCTTAACAGAATACCGCCGTTCTCCTCCGCGGGGAGAACGACGCCGGAGGCCCGTTCCAGAGATGTCACGCGTGATGCGTGGCTGCATTGAACACGGATTCCAGTGCCGCAATTGCCGCTGATTCGGCTCGCGACACTTTGTGTAGTCCGAGAATTCCGCCGGCGGCTCCGGCGATTGTTTTCGCTCGCTGAATCGCCGCGTCGCGCAGTTGCCGGTACGCTTCCTCGGAAAGCGACGGCCGAACCGCATCCACGAACTGCTTCCAGGCCTGGAACAATTTTGCATGCGGTTCCCCGGAGAGCCACGATTCCATTAGAACAAATGCCGGCGAAGAAGCGGCCACGCCGAGTTGCTCGGCGGACTTCAGAATCGCTTGTTTTTCCGCTTCCTCGACGCGTCCATCAGCCCACGCCACATGAATCGCCGGGAAGAGCGAAAACGCCATCAGCGTCTTGGGAGTAATCTCCATCTGCTGCAGTTCGTCCCAGACCTTCCAGTTTACGATGCCAGCCGTCAGCGCCATAACGTCGTCGTGGCTTGCTCGAGGGCTGTCCTGAATGGCGACCAGGACCTGCTGATCAGCATCCTGAAAGAACTCCTGTTCCAAAGCAATCGCCACTATTTTCAATGTCTGCGCCGTCATCTTCGTGGGTTCCTGATAGTCGAGTCCCGGCCGGTCAGCGCCGGTTGGTCGGGTTGATTCTTGACATTGTTGTCATTTCAGCCTTTTGCGGCACTCCATTTGTGGCGACTTCCGCGCCGCAAACGTGATCCTCAGTCAGTACTGTTTGGCTGACCTCGATACGTTAAGAATCTCACGCTTAAAATGCCACTTCGGATCAGGCCCGAAGAAAGATCGCGTGCCGGATCAGGTTGAGACTCGCACGGTGTGCCTGCGTTCGCTCAATAGAATGAGGGGTTTCAGCGCCGGATGGATTCGTGGATGCGAGGTCTGATGTTTTCCTGAGTTTCCAAGTTCAGGCAGAGTCGGACGTTCGGGCGGATAATCCGGGATGGACATCGTCGTCCTGTTCGCCATGTGAACAGGGATGTCTAGAATCAGCGTCGGTCAGCCTCATGTTTCCGGCCTTCGCTGACTTGGATGGCCATATGATACCCGGCTGAGTCTTCACAGAAAGTGACTTGCCTCTTGTTTGCTCAACAAACTTCGGTCGCCATTATCGGAGCCGGACTCGCCGGACTCATATGCGCGAGAACACTTGTTACACATGGTTTCCAGGTGACAGTCTTCGATAAGGGACGACGGCCGGGCGGTCGCATGTCGACTCGTCAGACTGACGTCGGGTTGTTTGATCACGGGTGTCAGTTTTTGACAGGGACGGACCCAAGTTTCCTCGCCGCACTGGACGCCTGGAACAAGGCAAACGTCGTCAGGATCTGGGACGGTCGACTTGCAAAGCTGGACGGAGAAAACACTGCAGAGGTCTCGTTAAAGGCAGTTCGCTACATCGGAGCCAACGGGATGCAGTCTGTGTGCTGGGATCTCGCTCACGGGCTGGATGTCAGATCGGGTGTCGAAATTAAGTCTGTTCAACGAACCGAGACAGGCTGGTTTCTGGCTGATGCTGACGGCCGCACGCAGGGGCTCTTCGATGCGATTGTCGTGGCGACTCCACCCATTCAGGCTGCCAACCTGCTTCAGGCTGCGCCGCATCTGGCAACGATCGCTCGTTCAGTTCCCATGTCGCCCTGCTGGACCGTCATGGCTAAGTTTCCGCAGCGGATCCCATTGCTGGCCGATGCGGCTGTGATTCGCAATTCGGCCCTGGCGTGGGCCGCACGAAGTGGTGGCGGAAGTTCAGGGAAAGACGGGGATGACAGTTGGGTGCTGCAGGCCAGTCCGGAGTGGTCGCAACAGCAACTGGAGGAATCGAAGACGATGGTTGAAAATGCTCTATTGAATTCGTTCTTTATCGCCGCAGGCTGCGCTGAACAGACACCGTCTTACGTCGCCGCTCATCGATGGCGCTATGCTCTCTGCAGCCAGCCGCTCACTGCGGGGAGTCTGACTGACGCGGCTTCAGGGATCGCTGTCTGCGGAGATTGGTGTCTTGGCAGCAATGCCGAAGCGGCTTATCTGAGCGGACTTGCGGCCGCGAACGCATTACTGATACGCCGTGGTGATTCGGCCGGATAATCAGAACTGGCCGGTTGGGTGTGATAAAGTGTGGTGATGCTACCAACTGGAACACACGCTGCTGGCAATGGGAAGGCCGGACAAAATGTGACAAATTCTTAATCAATGAGCTGCGATTTCCCTCCACTCAGGTCGAGGGCCACACAGGTTATCGGACAGCCTCCTGGCGAGGCTTCGAATCCGAGACCAGTTTATTCAACGCCACATGGTCGACTGGCTTAACAAGATGACTGTCGAATCCGGCTTCGGTGGTTTTGCGACGGTCTTCTTCCTGGCCCCAGCCGGTCAAGGCGAGAATCAGAATGTCCTTGCCCCACGACTTATCGCGAATCGCGCGGCAGGTGTCGTGACCGTTCATTTTCGGTAAGCCGATATCTAATAAGATCACCTCCGGTCGGAATGCCTCCGCCGTCTCAAGCGCCGCCAGGCCATCAAAAGCTGTTTTGGTCTGGTGGCCAGTCATCTTCAGAAGTAGCGCAAGGGAGGTCGCGCTGTCATGGTTATCGTCGACGACCAGGATTCGGCGGCCGGCGGACCTGGCGGGAGCGGCAGCGAGTTGTTGAATCGGCGACTCGATCCGCGGTTGATCGATCTCAACAGGCAGTCGCACCGTGAACTCGCTTCCCTGGCCAAGTCCTTCGCTATGCGCAGTGACCGTTCCACCATGCAATTCGACCAGGCGTTTAACAAGCGACAGGCCGATCCCCAGTCCACCGTCGGAGCGTTCCAGGGACTTGTCAATCTGCGTGAACATAACAAAAACTTTGTCCAGCATTTCAGGCGGAATGCCAATGCCCGTGTCTCGAATGACGATCTTTACTTCGCCTATTTGACGCTCGACGGTCAACCAGATCTTCCCTCCAGGTGTGGAGTATTTGCACGCGTTGGAAAGGAGGTTACCAATCACTTGTGCTAATCGAGTAGGATCGCCATGCAAATGGATCGGCTCGGGTGGCAAGGTGAGCACGAATTCATGTTTGTCACGAACAAAATGAGGCTGACAAGCCTCGACTGAGTGATGGATGACGGATGTGAGCTCAACGCGTTCGTTCTTGAGTTCCAATTTATTGCGACTGATGCGGCTGACATCCAGCAGGTCGTCGATCAAGCGGACCATGTGGGCGATCTGACGTTCCATGGTCTCGCGGGCTTGCTTTTGCAACTCGGCGTTTCCGCTTCCCCACTTCAACAACTCCAACGAGTTTCTGACCGGAGCAAGCGGGTTGCGAAGTTCGTGGGCGAGTGTCGCCAGGAACTCGTCCTTGGTCCGATCGGCGTCTCGAAGCTTTTTTTCGCTCTCTCGCAGCGCCTCCTCAGCCTGTTTGCGCTCGGTGATGTCCCGAACAACTCCGGTGAAGCAGTTGCGTTCTCCTCGCAGGAACTTACTTATGCCCAGGTCCATCAGGAATGTGCTGCCGTCTTTACGGCGTCCCTCAACTTCCCGGCCAATACCGATAATCTTCGCCTGGCCGGTTCGCTTGTAATTGGCGAGGTAGTCGTCGTGTTGGCTGTTATGCGGTTCGCCCATCAACATCTTCACATTTTGACCGATGACTTCTTCGGGTTTGTAGCCGAAGAGCTGTTCGGCGGCGGAGTTGAATGACTCCACCACGCCCCACTCGTCGATCGTGATCATGCCGTAGATGACGTTGTTTACCACCGAACGGATGCGTGCTTCAGCCTCAGCCAGTTGCTCGTTTCGCTTCCTCAATTCTGCTTCCGCCACCTTGCGCTCGGTGATGTCCACCGCCGCCAACACACCTGTTAACGGGCGGCGGATCCCGCCAACGTCGCCGAACACAACCTGCTTCTTGACCGACAGCCAACGGATCGAGCCGTCCGCGTGGACGACCCGATGTTCCATGACGAAGCAACCATTGCCTCTCGGGTCGAGGGACTGGTTCATAAGCCGAAAAATTTCGTCTTTATCGTCCGGGT
>JBDNHX010000043.1:0-8766 GCA_041688565.1 Planctomycetaceae bacterium | reverse complement strand
GCATTCACCGTTGCCTGAAAATTTGCATTGGTGAGGTCGACTTGTGCTGAATTCGGCTCTGCGTGACAATAGCGAAGATACGGGCCACAGTGCCCGGCTTTCTGTTTCGCCTTTTTCCTCAGGGCTCCTCGCGTGGCAAATCTGGAACCGCTTCTCGTTCTGCATCCCTCTGACAATCTTGCCGTAACGCGAAGAGCTCTTCGCGCGGGAGAAACGGTCTCTGTCGCCGGGCACACGGTGCAGGTGGCTGTTGCTATTCCGGCCAATCACAAGGTGGCGCTCGTGAACATTGCCAAAGGTGAAACCCTTCATAAATTTGGTCAGCCCATCGGATCGGCCCTGTCGCCGATCACAGCAGGCGAATGGATCCATGTTCAGAATGTGAGTCTTGAACGTGAACAGGCGGGCTATGAATATTGCACGGAACTGGTTGACCTGCCTAAGCCCGCAGAGCCTCGTACGTTTATGGGCTATCGTCGCAAAGACGGCCGCGCGGGAACACGCAATTACATCGCCGTCATAAGCACGGTGAACTGTTCGGCGACAACCGCTCGTTACGTTGCGCAGGAACTGGCGAAGTCCGATCTGAGCAACTATCCGGGCATCGACGGAGTCATCCCGGTTGTTCACAAGAGCGGTTGCGCCTTCGCCTACAACGGCGAGGACCATCATCTTTTGAACCGTACTTTGGCCGGATTTGCACGGCATCCGAACATCGCCGCGTGTCTGGTCCTTGGGCTGGGATGTGAAACCGCTCAGGCCGGGCATCTGCAGGAATCGCACGGGCTGGTTCAGCTTAATGGGGCAAATCGTCGTGAGCCCGATGATTCTCTGCCGATGGTGCTTAACATTCAGGAAGTCGGAGGAGTTCGCAAGACAGTCGACAGAGCCGTCGGTGTCCTGCGGGAATTGCTGGCCAATGCGAATGCGGCGAAGCGTGAACCGATTCCTCTTTCTGAACTGTTTCTTGGCCTGCAATGCGGCGGCAGCGATGGAGCCAGCGGGATCACAGCCAATCCGGCTCTGGGAGTTGCCAGTGATCTGCTTGTCGCGCACGGCGGCGGTTCGGTACTCGCAGAAACGCCTGAAGTGTATGGGGCCGAGCAGCTTCTTCTTCGCCGCGCAGTGAATCGAAAAGTGGCCGACAAGTTGCTGGAACGGATCCGCTGGTGGGAAGAATACGCGCGCAAGAACAATGCCTCGATTGATAACAATCCCTCCTATGGCAACAAACAAGGCGGACTCACGACGATCATCGAAAAGTCGTTGGGTGCTGTTGCGAAAGGCGGGACTGCGCCTCTGCGAGCCGTCTACGAATTTGCTGAGCCCATTACCGAGCACGGTTTTACGTTCATGGATACGCCAGGTTACGACCCGATTTCCGTGACGGGACTTGTGGCAGGCGGGTGTCAGGTTGTTGTGTTTACGACCGGCCGGGGCAGTTGCTTTGGATGCAAGCCGGCACCCACGATCAAAGTGGCCTCGAACTCGCTGATGTACAATCGGATGCGCGACGACATGGACATCAACGCGGGAACAATTCTGGAAGGGGCATCCGTCGAAGCCGTCGGTCGAGAGATCTTCGAAAACATCATCGCGACCGCGAGTGGCCAGAAGACGCTCAGCGAACAGCAGGGCATTGGCGACGAAGAATTCTGCCCCTGGATGCCTGGTCCGATTTTTTAATCGCACTCGCGACCAGCGGGAAACCGGTGCATTGGGTTTACAAAGCTCGCAGGCTCATGTCTGTGCCGCTGCCCCCACATCGAACGATCAGCATCGGTCTGGCAATTCTCGCGGTCTTGAATTGCGGTATTCCGTCGGCGGTCCTGTGGCTCACAGAGGGAAGATTGTTGGATGGACTGTTCCTATTTTCAGCAGCAGATCTGCCGCTCCTGCTCACTGTTGTCTGTCAGTTATCAGCAGACACTGGACCAGAAGCGGGATGCTCTGTCACGATTGTTTCCTGACACGAAAATCGATGAGTTCAGCGCGGTCGAAGTGGCAACTGGAAGTCGAATTCGTGCACGGCTGGCGATTACCGGAACGGTTGAGCAACCGCAAACCGGCTTTTTCGATGACCATCAAAAAGTTGTGGCGGTGGATCAGTGTCCGCTGCACCATCCGCTGATTAACGAGTGGGTGCAGTCGCTGCCGCAGTTGATCCGGGCTGCTCGGCTGACACCTTATGATATGACCACGGATCGCGGTGAGCTGAAGTTTGTCGTGCTGACCTGCTCGCCCACTCATCGGCAGCTGATGGTTCAGTTTGTGTTGAGATCGCGTGAAGCGGTGGATCGCATCCGCAGCCTGTGGCGTCGGATGTCTGACGCTGATAAACAGCTGGTGGCGGTCATGTCGGTTAATATTCAACCAGCGCGGTCATCAGCAATTACTGGTCGGGAAGAGTTGCTCATTTCGGATCAGGCATTTCTTCCGATTCAGTTTGGGAATCGTGAGCTGGTGTTTGGACCACAAAGCTTTTTGCAGACAAATTACGAAGCCGCTGCGTCTCTTTATCAGGCGGCAGGCACAATCATTGGCAATAGGAGTTGTGAACGGATTCTTGATTTGTATTGCGGGGCCGGCGCGTTCTCGCTGACAGCCGGTTCGACGGCGAAATACATTCTTGGGATCGACGTATCGGCTGACGCAATCCTGTGTGCGAATGAGGCTGTGCGGCGCAACGCGATTTCGAATGCGGAGTTTCAATGCCGCAGTCTGGAATGCACAACAGTCGATCAGTTGGCCGTTCAGGACTTCGACACGATCATCTGCAACCCTCCGCGTCGCGGACTTGATGCCGCCAGTGTGGCGATGCTGCTGGCTTTAAAATCGCCGCGAGTTATCTACTCCAGCTGCAATGCGACGACTCTTCAGCGAGATGTGCAGTTGCTGGCTTCCGACTATCGAGTTGAATTTCTGCAGCCATTTGACATGTTCCCGTTTACACATCACTTCGAGGTGCTGGCGTTGCTGACGCGAGTGTCACTTTAGAGTCGCACTCGACGGCCAGTTTGTGAAATCCAAAGTGGCGGCCGCAGTTCGTGGATATGTGGCACAAGACAGCTTATTTCAGCGGCGAGCCATCATCATCAGTCGAAATTGAAGATGCGGTGGGTTCTGAACGGGCTGCCCTTTTTCATCGCGGAGTTCGACTTGCCAGCCGCCCATGGTCGCTTTTTCCATGAACGCAGGAGCATTAGTGCGGCCAGCGTCTCCAATCCAAACCTGACCGCTCGGTGACAGCATTGCGTTCAGAGTTCGCAGCAGCGGTTCGTGCCCGGCGGAGTCGTATAGAATGTCGCTGCCGAAGATAAAATCAAACTGCTGGTTGGGTGGCTGTTGCCAGTCAAAGACCAGGCCTGAAGCATTCGGAAATCCATTCTGTGCGGCGTTGGACAACGCCATTTTCACAGCGTCTGAGGAGTGGTCGGCAAATGTGACTTTCAGACCCGCCAGCAAAGCCGCGATGCCAGTCAGCCCGACGCCACAGCCAATTTCAAGGCCATTGAGATCAGCCGGCCAGTGCTGATTCAGCAGGAGTTCTGCAGTCGCAGGAGACGCAGCCCAAAGAAGACCCCAATAAGGATCCCAGTCCGACGAACCAGTCGCTTCTCCGAGAAGTGCGTGTTTCAGCATTTCTTCGGGGTCCGAGGGGAGATCAAAATGGATCTGATGCCCGGCGATGGAGATTGTTTGCGAAGTGAGTTTCAGATTCATCGGACTGTAGAGACGGGCGGTTGAAAAAGATGGGAGCCGCAACAGTCGGACTCTGTTCGGGCAGACAGTATACTGAATTTTCCGTCAACCCAGAATGATGTAAAAAAGAATTGCTCACCGATGGTACACCAGGCGGCTTTGGATACAGTGGCCTTCAGGACATTTGATCTGCTGCGGCAAAAGCGACAAGTCCTCGTCACGGCGGAAAGCTGCACGGCCGGACTGATTTCCGCTTCGCTCGCCAGAGTTCCCGGCATGTCAGCCTGTCTGGCTGGATCCTTTGTTGTGTACCAGATCGCCAGTAAAGTGAAGTGGCTGGATATTCCGGCGGAAATTATTTCAAAGCACGATGTTGTCAGTGCCGAGGTGGCTGCGCTGATGGCGATGAACGCCCTGAAGCGGACGGATCATGCGACGGTCGCCGTCAGCATTACCGGACACCTCGGCCCTGATGCTCCGGAGGCGTTTGATGGCATCGCCTGGCTTGGCTACGCGACTCGAGTTTCGGGGGTGCGTTCGGTGAAGCTGAATCTGTCCGGGGAGTCCGCGAGCGGTCCAGCACCTACCGAACCACTGCACATTCGTCACGAGCGACAACAGGTGGCTGTGCTGGAGTCTCTGGGTTTTCTGTGTGATCGGCTTGCAGAAATGGACTGAGTCCGTTTGACTTCATTGATGTTTCTGACCGAAGCGGGCGATGCCAGAGAGATCCTTGTCCGTCGGCAGAATCCCTTTGTTGCATTTTTGTGGTTGGGTTGCGACTCATGTCTGCTGACTGGCTAACTCTGAATATTGTTGGCGAGTTCGACGACACCGCACTGATAAAGGTTTTTGCCGAGGGGGGGGGGGGCGGGGTTTGATTCCTCTGCCCATGGTCGTGGAGAAAGAAGTCCGGGAACAGATGGGCCTGCATTTGTTGGGAACCATTCCCGGGGCCACGGAAGATTTTTATGCCATCTCGGTCGAGCAGAAAATCAGCCATCCCGGTGTCTCAATGTTCTCAGAGGTCGCTCGACGACAATTTTACGGCGATGCCCACGTTACCGAGGTTTCGCCAGTTGATCCGGAAACCAATTTTATTGACGACCGTTTTCTGTAACGCTCTCCAGAGCCTGGATGCGGATCTGATTTTTTTGAGGAACTCACAATGTCTCGCTCGCCAAGAGTACTTTGCTGCCTTCTCACCATCTTCTGTGGATGTTCGCAGGAAGCACCCAGTTCAACTTCCGACGGCAGTACTGACGCGCCGGAAATGAAAGCCGCAAAGCTTGCTTTAAACTGGTATCCCGAGGTGGAACATGGCGGCTTCATTGCCGCTAAAGAATTGGGTCTGTTTGCGGACGAGAAGGTTGATGTTGAAATTATTCCTGGTGGGCCTGGTGCGCCGCAGGGGATTATCGCTGAACTCGCGGCAGAGCGTATTCAGTTCGCGGTTTCGGACGCGGACAATGTGGTGAAAGCTCGGGCTGCGGGGCTGCCAATTGTGGCGTTAATGGCGCCACTTCAGAATTCACCGCGATGCATTATGGTGCATGAAGGATCCGGCATTTCGAAGCTTGAAGAACTGGCCAATGTGGAACTGGCGATCAGCGACAGTCGACCGTTCGCGTTGTGGATGAAAAAAAAATTGCCGCTGACGAATGTGACGATGGTCCCCTTCAACGGGCTTGTCGGAGAGTTTCTTGTAAAGCCCAATTTTGCTCAGCAGGGCTATGTCTTCAGCGAGCCTTTTGTCGCGAAAGAAAAGGGTGGCGATCCTAAAGTGCTGCTGGTTTCAGACATTGGGTTTAATCCCTACGCGAGTGTCCTGATCACCACAGAGAAAATCATTCAGGAGCAGCCTCAGCTGGTGCGTTCTGTTGTGACAGCCAGCGTGAAAGGCTGGGAACAATACCTTGCCGATCCAGTAGTCACTAACGCCGCCATTCATCAGATGAATAAGGACATGAGCATCGCAGCACTGGAATTCGGTGCAAAAGAAATGGCGCCTCTGTGTAAACCGGCCGACGGCGAGGCAATGTGCGGAATGCAGCTGGAACGCTGGGAAACGCTGGTCCACCAGATTGAGGAAATCGAAGACATCCCGGCCGGCGTTGTAAAGCCGCAGGAATGTTTTGTCTTGATGTTCCTGACGCCGTGAGGCAAGTCAGAATATTCTACGAGAGCTGTACCGAAGTGAAGGAGGTGCGGCAGATGCGATACCGCTCATCCACGCGGATGGCACTGTTTGTGGACGGCTTTGAGTCTGCTGTGCTCGACGTGGGTGTAGATCTGAGTGGTGCGGATGCTGGAATGTCCGAGCATTTCCTGGAGGGCGCGAATGTCAGCGCCGCCAGCAAGCAAATGGGTGGCAAAGCTGTGGCGAAGCGTGTGAGGGCTTACGTCCCTGGCACAACCGACCCGCGCCGCGTAGCGCTGCACCAGAGCCCAGACTGTTTCGCGGTTCACCGTGCGACCGCTTCGTGTCAGAAATAACCAGCCTGGATCTGTTCCGGCAACGGATACAAGGTCGGCACGCTCAACTTCGAGGTACTTCTGGATCGCCTCCGTAGCGACCGGGTTCAGAGACACCAGCCGCTGCTTGTTGCCTTTTCCTGTGCAAAGACAATAGTTTTCAGCCAGGTGAATGTCTTGGGATCGCAGATTGACCACTTCTGAAACACGGCACCCGGTGGCATACATGACGGCGAGAAGCGCGCGGTCTCGGCGGTAGTAGCGGTCGACCGGTCCCTCCGGTGCAAGGAGCAGCGCATCAACCATGTCGGGACTGAGTACCTTTGGAAGTCGCTCCCAGAGTTTGGGCGAACTCACCAGATCAACAGTGCTTTCTGCAATAATGCCCTCAAGCATGAGGTACCGAAAAAACATGCGCACTGCGACGAGATTTCGACCGATGCTGCTGGCTGCGAGATTAAGGGTTTGCAGAAATTCCAGGAATGCGGTGATCGTGGGAACGCCAATATCGTGAATTCCCGCCCGAGCGTGGTCGCGGTTCCATCCAAAAAAACGGACAAGATCGCGACGATAAGCGTCAATCGTATTTTTTGACATGCCGCATTCGGCATCGAGATAACTCAGGAATCCGGTTTGCCACGTCGCCGGGTCGTGAAAACTGGCAACTGCAAACGAGCGGCCTTCGGGGGGGCGTTTGCGTCGAGTCATTGTAGCACCGTAAAAAAGATCGCCGTCAGCGTTCAGAGGGGGTGAACGATGACGGCGACAGCTGGAAACCGTTTTAAGAAACGGTCTTCGTTTCTTTCAAGCAGCATCGATTCGCCGCCAACGATAGTCATCGGTGGACTGGAGGGGCAGCATTTGAAAATCCCTTTGAATTATGATTGTCCGAGTTAAACCAACTGAAGGTAATGATCTTTTGTCCAAACTTCTGTTTGATAAGCCAGCTTCCGAAAGCCTTGGCGGCTTCCGCTACGACGATTCGGATTCAAAGTGAGTGCCATTGGGTGTGGGACCTGCCTGTGGAAACATCAGAACTTCCTGGTGCAGACTGAGTCTGAAGACCTGCTTTTGAGAAACTCGACCGTAAAAGTCAGCACATTGGCTTCCGGACCATGTGGACGCCTAATACTGCCAATGATGTTCGAATTTCAGTCGGCTTCAGAAGCCAGAAAGCATTCCTGCCGTGTCTCGCGATTTTTATACACTCGATGAACTTGTCCAGACGCTGGGGCGAGACCGAAGACAGGTTGAGAAGCTCATAAATCGCGGTGTAATTCCGGGCCGGCGAATCGGAGGCGAGTGGCGATTTAACGAAATCGAGATTCGCCATTGGCTCGAACAGGACCTTCGCGGACTCGATGATCAGGGACTCGCCCAGTTGGAGCAGTCTCAGCAATCTCCGGAACTTGGCACCCAAACTCCGATCTCAGCACTCCTGCAACTGGAAAACTGCGAAGTGCCGCTTGATGCGGGGACTCGCCCGGCGGTTTTGCAGGCTTTGATTGAAGTCGCGGGCCGCACTTGGCATGTTTGGGATCCCGCTTCTGTGTTGAAGGCGGTAAAAGAACGTGAAGAAGTGATGTCGACCGCGTTCGAAAACGGCGTGGCAATTCCACATCCAAGAAATCCACTGCCCGAGGCGCTCGGTCAATCGGTCATAGCTTTTGGAAAGACGCTCTCAGGGATTCCATTCGGAGCCCCGCGACGACAAATGACCGACCTGTTTTTTCTAGTTCTTGCTCGAGACACCGCCACACACCTGCAAATCCTGGCTCGCCTTAGTCGAATGCTGAACCGGGAAGGGTTGGTGGATCAACTGCGTCAGGCGACGGAATCCAAAGAAGCATTCGAACTTCTGGTAGCATCCGACGCGGAGTTGGGCACACAAAACGCAACGAGCTGAAACGCCATAAGGAACGACGCCGATCCAGTGAAAAATTGTTCGGCAATCGCAGCGGATAATTCTGCGTGCATTAAACCGCCGCTGGCCCGGCGGAGCCCAATTCGTGACTCAACGCAGTTTGAAAAGTCAGGTCCGACGTCTTCCGGCGCCTGCCGGATAAAATTTCAGTGGGCCAGGGTGAACGCCGATTGAGCGGGTGGTTAGTTCGCCAGGCGTTCGCATCCGACGTTTCCTAAATACGTCAGGCACCGAAGACCCGAAGAAGGGTCTTCGGCTGGAAGATAGGCGCGCAAAAAAAGCGGTCACCGATTTCTCGATGACCGCTTCTCGTATAAACAGATTGAGTAGTGAGCTGAGTTTTGACGCGAATCGTTTCTTTTGATGATCAGCAGATCCGAAGATCTGTGATGGATATCCTTAGAAAGGAGGTGATCCAGCCGCAGGTTCCCCTACGGCTACCTTGTTACGACTTAGTCCCAATCACGAAGTTTGCCCTAGGCACCTGCCTCCTTACGGTTAGCACGGCGACTTCAGGCACCCCCCGCTTTCGTGGCTTGACGGGCGGTGTGTACAAGGCTCAGGAACATATTCACCGCAGCATAGCTGATCTGCGATTACTAGCGATTCCAGCTTCATGCAGGCGAGTTGCAGCCTGCAATCCGAACTGAGCGGCGCTTTTTGAG
>JBDNHX010000336.1:0-7320 GCA_041688565.1 Planctomycetaceae bacterium | reverse complement strand
CTCAGTACCGGAGATGGAGATTGAAGGAAAACTTTCGCACGGGAAATTGCCAAGAAGCGTCAGCGACACGATTTAATGACGAAGGGTTCACCGACGAGATCAAAGGCCGCCGTTTCACGTCGATACTGGCTCCATCGGAGTGTGTAAGAATCCTCGTCGAGCAGAAAGACCTCTGTCGTTTGCCCTGGATCGCCAGAGTCCCAACCATAAGATGAAAGCATTCCGCCGCGATCGGTCAGCACAAAGCGATCGTGCAGGCGTTCTCCACCGGGACGCTCGTTCCACTGGAAAACTTTGATCTCCGCCCCCGGCGGTAGCCGCGGCACGATGGACGTGCGAGCTTTCTCCTTGATGAAGGCTGCCGTTCCTTTGGTGCCCGTGTGAATCTCAAACCGCGGCAACACACTGTTCTGCTCCACTGCCATTTGAAGCATTCTTACGAACGGCTGATAGTTCTGAGGTTTACTTGCAAAGTATGGATCAACGAACAGAACATCGTTGCTAATCCGCAGCAGTGGAACGACCGCGCTGGCAAGTGCATCTGCATTTTTTTCTACAGCCTGACTACGACGAACTTTCCAAAGTGGATTTCCCTCGTGAAGATCGAACCGAGAAAGTACTGGGATGGAAGCATGCGAAGACGGCTGAAGCTGGACAACGGCCTGAAACGGGCGATCCGCATGTTCAATCGCCAGGGCTTCGACAAAAGGCTTTTCCCCGTCGTACTTCAGGTTCTTTCTGAGGATCAGTTTTCTCGAGTCTTTCAGTCGAAAACAACGTTCCTCCAGGGCTTTGTATTCGGCGGGATGCAACACACCTTCGGCCAGGGCCAGATTCATCTTAACAATGCCCCACCATTTCTTCGGACACTGCACCAGCACGCGTCCGTGAGCCACTCCAAATTGTTCCAGAGCTTGCCAGATCTCGTTGAATGAAGCGAGGGCTTCTGGATCGACGGCATATTCGTGAATCATCAGTAGAGTTCCTCCGCTCGTTCGCTGAAGAAGCCTCGGGGCCATCGGTCGATGAATTCACCTTGATCGTCGATGCGCAATCGCTGAAACGTCGTACCATCACCAAGATTGTCGACCCACAGTACGCAAACGTCATCCGGCTTGACCGGTGGAATGTGTTCGGGCAATTCTCCGTCGGTCGTCTGCCGAATGCGGCGCAGGATTCGAAGGATGAGATGTTCGCTGTGGGTTTCGATGAGTGCGCGAGCACCATGCTGGGTGAACATCGTCGACATGAACAAATCTCCAAGCTTTGCCGCGAGTGACGGATGTAAGTGCAACTCTGGCTGTTCGATGGCGACGAAGCCCTCAGATTTTTCCGCTTTCACACATGAAACAATCACCGGCACGACTTGAGTTATGCCCTCACCCAAATCCTGTGGATGTCGATTTGTTGATCTCGCTATGTCTTGCAAGTGCAATCTTTTGAAGCGATGCGCTTCGAGGTATGCTTCACGAACTTTTTCGTACTGCTTCTTTATTAGAACTAGAAGTTCGGTATCCGGTTCGGGCCTAGGCTCTACGGAAAGAGGCTCCAATGCGTCGACTGAAGGCCAATCAGGATTTGATTCCCGGATCTCGCGAAAGCGTTCTACTTCAATTTTAAAGCCCGTGCCTAAACCCTTCCCACTGGGACCAAGCCAATCATTGCATCTCTGAACGTCTGCGTCATCCGCGTCCAAAAGCCACTTCCACGCAGCCAAACCAGCACCCCAGTTCGTACAACCTGGAAAGTGATCGGATGAAAACGTCCTTGGCACGGTGCTGCGTTTCGGTCCGACATAGATGAGTTCCCGCAATTCTTCGGCGAGGCAAAACAACGAACCTTTCACGATTTGACTGACTGTGTCTTCTGGTTTAATGCGCATCGTAGAATCCGCCTGCGGGGTCACCGCAAGTGGATCACGGGCAAAACGTACAGCCAACGCTGGATCGTCCGAGGGAAGAAGCAAACGGTGGTCAGCAACACTAAATCGCCTCGCCCAGAACGTCTGTTCCGGTCGGACATCAACCATTCGAAGAACACTTAGCGTTCGAACAACGTCCAGAACTTCCGAGATCCTGGTTCTATCAACGGGATCCGCGAACAAGATGCCGACTAACTCATGCGGATCAATTCCGTTTGATTCGCTTGAAAGGTCTTCCTGATCGTCCATGATCGACACAATTGCCCGACATGTGACATCAGCATTAATGCCCAATTTGCTCAAGACGATTTCCAGAGCGTCCACGGATTCTTTTCGACAGATCCTCCGAAGATACTTCGATAGAACAACGGTCGTATACTGCGAGAGTTCGTTCGCCTCTTGAATCAACTCATCCAATTGAGAAAGCTCAATCCAACGCCGCTCTACTGTTTCAAGTGGAGCAAGAACAAGCAAAACAGAGTCTGATCGGTCATGCCACGAATCCTTCTCTATACACCAAGCGTCGTCTGATTCTGACCTGAGCCTTGATCTCATTTCTTGATGATTGCCATCAGAAGGCAATTGCCTGCTCCACGCGAGGCTCAATAAATTGGCGTAGCCCAATATTTCGTCGGAGTCGTCGGACGCAGGATCAAGTTCGAGGTCAATGAACTTTGATCCGGCAATGGAAATTGTCAGCTGCTTCAACTGCCGTCGATGATCAAATTCGGCGGCATTTCGCATGAGGAACCTCCCGTCAAGCGCGCTTGGTCCGATACTGAACTGAACGTCAATCGCTTGATGCAGATGGCGTCCAAATCGGAAACTCCCGACATGTTCCACCTCTGGATCGACTTCGAAATCCGCACCCGGTTTCGCTCTTCGCTCAGGATCGATGCGTTGCACATACTTGTTTATGCTGGTCTCAGATGGTTGAAATCGCAGGCCGATGGTTAGTTTGTGTTTTTGCGGTAGGTCACGGAATTCGATATCGTCATGCAAGAATTCATTGAATGGGCCGAGCGAAACAGTGTTATCCCCATTTAGCGGTAACTTTGGCTCGAATTCATGGTTGACGAGAATCTCCCGTAAATAAAGTAGCGCATGCAGTACCGTGCTCTTTCCCGCACTGTTGGCTCCGAACAGCAACGTGATCGGTCGCAGCGGGATGTGCTGCCGTTTGCCGATGCCTTTGAAGTTTTCGATCCAGAGATCTGTGATCATGTTGAAAGACTCAGTGTGCGTGACGGACTGATGTTCGTGAACGGACGTTGTTGTGGGCTCAGTGCAGGATTCTCTTGAGTCGGACAGGAATGTCCAACCTACGTTGGAAAGTTACAACGCTCCGATTCGTAAACGGCTTCCGTCGGCGTACCACATGGTTTCAAGGCAGTAGGCTCGCTGAGCAGCCTGTGTGTTGAGTGATTTCGCTGGCGGACAGGCCATGAACAGCAGCGGCGGACGCAGGCCGTCTTCGGCCAGATCCTTGCGAAAGAGATTGAGTAATTCAGGACGGTCATTGTGTGTCCACTTCGATCCTCGCAAGCCTCGGGCATGCTGTGTCTGAAACATCGGATCCACCAGAATGATTCCGGCAATTGGTCCGTGAAACTCGGTTGCTTTTGATAACGCTTCCAGCCGCTCCAGCCGAGTGAACCAGCAATTGCCGGTCTGCCAGTACGTGTTCGCTTCTGGATTGGCGTCAATCCTGCGTGTGTCCATGCCGTGCTGCACGCGGTACCACCAGCGAGCAAGGTCGATCGAACTGAGGACCACGACCCACGGAGCAGGGTACTCCGTTTCGGCCAGCTTCAAGATTCGCTCGTGCATACGATCCGGATGCTCGCAGTTCGCTATCAACACGCCGACCTGGTCTTCATCAAGCTGACGGGCAACATCTGCCGTCAGCTGAAAGTCGCCGATCTTCTTGTCCGTGTCGCGAGCGATCCGAGTCACTCGAATCGCTGCGAACGGATAGAGCTGTGCCATTGGATCTTGCTCCGCGAAGGTATCATGACTTGTCGGATGGACATTCGTGTCCGCCACGCTTGCTGTTGCTGATAAAGTCATGAAATTCTTCCTTCCTCAAAGTAGGATGGGCATTCCTGCCCGTCGCTGCGTTTGCGTTTCGATCGATCGCGAATGGTGGAACAACTCGGGCAAGAATGCCCAAGCTACAGAGGACTATGCTGTCGCTTCGAGCATGCCAGCGGCAATCTTTGTGCCGCAGTTTGGACAGAACCGGTCCGTCGGTTTGACTGATGCCTGGCATGTGGAACAGGCTATCGACACTATTTGTTCCAGCGTTGCAGTCCAGTCGCTTGTCACAATCTGTTCACGAGGTGACTCCGTTTCGAAGACCTGCAACAGCGTCTCCAGAATCAGTCGTGCATCATGCTTGCTCGCAGGACGTTCCTTATTTGGATTTGCCACACAGCTGAAACATCCACAGTCTTCCTCGCAGTCACAGGTTGATACACGTTCCAAAGCCTTTTGCAGAAGCTCCGTCATTTGTTCATACGCAACCAGAGTCAGTCCAACACCGTCGTAGACTGCGTCGTAAAGAAACACAGCCAGCTCCCCCGTCGGCAGCCGGTCTACCGCTGACGAAAAATCCTGCGTATCACAAGGGCCGGAGATCGTGGGGAACAATCCGTAGAGCAATCGCTCGCAAGCTTCCAGGGCTTGTGCTTCGTTGCCTTGCAGTTGCGGCAGAACTTCCGTCCAGAATTCACGCCTCAGAAGCAGCATCGTGCCTTCCGTCGGCAGTTGATGGGGCGGCATCGCCTGATTGCCACCCCAGCTGTTCACGACTCTGCCGCCGCGATCGCGTTCAGTCAGCCCGGCCAGGAACTCCGTCGCCCGGATCTTGACCGTTGCCAGTCGAACCAGCGAATAGTCGGCTGCCTGCAGAGTCTGCCGCAGCTGAATCTTTTTCTGAATGAACGGTGTTGTTTCGTTGAAAGTCCGTTCGACTCGCAGATTCACAACCTTCCGGCCTCGAATCACATCCTTCACCCGAAAGGCGCGGCCACCATGCCGGTAGATTGCCTTTCGACAACTCTCCCGCAGCAGATGGAACGAATCGATCTCCCCGACACATTCGTCACCTTCCATCAGCTTGTATGATCCCTCTCCGGCACCTCGGATACTAATCTCCATATGCGGTTCAGAACGATAGAACTCATCCCGATCCAGCTTGCCCTCGGATCGCAAGCGATGAATGGTTTCGATCTCCGATCCCAGAGCATCGAATTTCAACCGTTCTTCCCGTCCGCCCACTTCCTGCAGAGCACACGCATAGTGCTGGCACAGCAGTCGCTGATTCGTCAGGTTCAGCACCAGAGGCTCATGGTCCTTGGCGAACAGTTCTGACGGATTGTTTGCGTAGTAGGTGTCGATCGGGGAATCCGCCGGAATAAAGATGGCAGTTCCTTCACGACCTCCACGTGCTGAACGACCCACTCGCTGCCACAGACTCATCATGCTGTGCGGCAGTCCGATGCAGACCACGACGTCGATTTCGCCGATGTCGATGCCCAGTTCCAGCGCACTAGTCGAGAACACGACTCGTACCGTACGATCACGCAGACCGCATTCGATGCTAGAACGTTCGGTGGAACTCAGACCGGAACGATAGACACGCACATAGTCGAGTTCTTCGTCTTTGCGCGGAATCCGCGACAACATCCGTTCGGCAGACACGCGACTCGGGCAGAACGCTAGGACAGTCAACCCCTTGTCAGCCAGCTGCAGGGCCAGCTTGCGTCCAAAGTCGTAGTAGTGTTCAGGTCCGTTGACCATCCACATTTTGCGGACGCCCTGACGACTGCCGTCACGGGATGACTCAACGCATTCAAAGGGGACTCCCGTCAGTTTCTCCATGTGAGCCTGTGGTTCACTGACGGTTGCTGATGTGGCAACAAACGTTGGGTTGGATCCGTACAGCTGACAGATCTGTCGCAGCCGATGCAGAATGAGGGCGACGTTCGTGCCGAAGATACCTCGGTACTCGTGACATTCGTCGATGACGACAAGTTTGAGATTGCGGAAGAACCTGGCCCAGTGATTCTCGTGATACTGCAACACGGAGAAGTGCAGCATGTCCGGATTCGTCAGCATTAGCTGAACGTGCTCACGAATCTGAGGACGAGCCAATGAGTCCACTGAACCGTCGTATCGACTGATCAGCAAAGGATTGTCAGCCTGGGCCTGACTCAGGCACGGTATAGCGGCTGCCATTTCTCGCAGCTTCAGCAGCTGATCGTTCGCCAGGGCCTTTTGAGGATACAGAAACAGAACAGTCGAATCAGGCTCTTCACAGAGCGTGTGAAATGCAGGCAAAGAGAATATGAGTGACTTGCCGCTGGAAGTGCGTGTGGCGACAACACTGTTCTTCCCCGCCAGGACATTCTCAATGGCGTCGTGCTGATGAGTAAAAAGACCCTGAGGGAATCTGTCTGAAAGATAATTGCGGATGCTGAAACACAGCGACGAATCCGATAGTGGCTGAAATTGGCCGTCACGTCCGTTGTCGGCTGCCGGGTCAAAAATGACATTCAGGTCAGGCGTGCCAGAGAGTACTGATGCAGTCGTGGCAATGACGTCGCGTTGAGACATGAATTGAAGCCTTCAGAAAAAACCTTGTTTCGGTTGTGTCTGAAAGAATCAAAAGCATGTTGCGTGCCAAAGAAGGCACGAAATCCATAAGTCATTTACAAGGAGCACTTTGTGTCAAATCACATGTTCTATTGATTCCGCAACTCTCACAAGAAACGAAACAAGCGTTTTCAATGGAAACAATTGTTTCAATCCTCATCAAGGATTTCAAGAATCACCTGACGATTCCTCATTGCCTGCGGACTATCGTATCCGAGCAGTCGAGACGCGGCAGCCCGCGAAGGACATTCCTGCATTGCCCGGCGGATGAAATGTTTCTCTACATCTTTGAGTAGATCAAGAATCGAAAACCCTTCCGTCATTGGGCGATCGAGTACTGGGCATTTTGAGGAGCCTCCGGAAAAGGTTGAAAGAGCGGATTCCATTTCGTTTTTTTCAATCGTTGGTCCATCGGCCCAAATGACAACTCTGGTCAACGTATTGAAGAGCTCGCGAATATTTCCAGTCCACGGATGCTTATTCAGGGCTGCTTTGGCACCTGCTGACAGCTTTGGAATGTCTGCTTCCATTCCCTTGATCAAGTTTGTTCTCATCTGTTCCATTCGAGATTCGATCAAAAGCGATAAGTCACCCGTCCGCTCTCGTAACGGCGGAAGTGTCAGAATTCCGACAGCCAGTCGGTGATACAAGTCCTCCCGAAATATCTGTTCGGAAACGGCTTGTTCAAGATTCTTATGAGTCGCTGAGATCACTCGAATATCAATGTGTTTCGTGACCGT
>JBDNHX010000335.1:0-21011 GCA_041688565.1 Planctomycetaceae bacterium | reverse complement strand
TCCGATCTTCGGCTGGCTGAGTCTGGGCGGGCAGTGTCGCGCCTGCAGCACCGATATTTCACCGCGTTATCCCTGTGTCGAAGCAGTCACCGGATGCATCTTTCTGCTGCTGTATTTCGTGGAACTGATCTCCGGCGGTGCGAATTTGCCGGTGCGACCGATCAACCACTATGGCGGCGTACTGTGGATTATCATGTACCCCAAATGGGATCTGATCGGATTGTATTTGTATCACTGTTTTCTCTTCAGCACCCTGCTCGTCTGGGCATTGATAGCGATTGACGGCAATCGTGTTCCTCGAAGACTGCTGGTCTTCGCTTTCTCCGTCGCCTTGATTTTACCCATCGTCTTTCCTGACCTCGCTCTTGTTCCCAGTCTCTCGTCGCTGGCAAGTTCAACTCAGGTCAATCCGTTGACGCTCATGGACAGAGCAGCTCGAGGAGTTGCGGGAACAATCGGCGGCCTGCTGATCGGCATGGCGGCCGTGCGATTCATCTGTCAGGGGAAAACCGACTTTCCCGCTCAGCAAACATTGATCTGTGCGATAGCCTTGATAGGAGCCGCACTTGGCTGGCAGGCCGCGGGCGGCATCGCAGCAGGATTCGTCGTGGTGACTTTAGCCCGACGAGCGATGAGCGAAACGGCCCTACCGACAAACGGCCATTCAACGGCACAAGACTTTTTACTCGTCGCCGTCCTGCATCATGTAATTTGGCGTTTTCTATGGACTTCAGCAACCCATGTACTCTGATTCCGAACAGATCCGGCTTCTGTTGCCCCTAAGGAAACGGAGTCGGAGTCAGTCGTTCAGAATGAGAATTTGTTGTTAACAATCACCGCGTATTTTGAGGTATCTGGTCACCTTGACCGAATTGTGAGTCTCCAAAATTCTGTCTGCCCGGCGAAATTTGTTGTTTCGTCCAGCAATCTCCTTTGACCGTGCCGTACGCACAGATAGGATATTCGTGCGCCCGTTGTTCCGGGCTGGTTCCGTCGGATTTTTGTCCACTTGGCTCAAAGAGCATGCAACGGCGTCCTTTCCAACTTCTTTCGTGGCTGCTGATAACTTGGCAGCTACTCCTTCCTTCAGGTGCGCCGTGGTTGCATACCCTGATCGATGGTAGCTGTTGCGCGGATTCGTGCAGCGTGGCGAAAGACGGGATTGCGATAGACGGCGAATCGACAAAAACGCCTCACTCGCATTCCAGCTGCTCGCATTCGCACGGTGCTGTTGAGACGTCGCATTCCCATTCAGAAAACGAATCGGAATCCGAACCAAACTCACCTCATGATTGCTCAAACTGTGCAATCTGTCATGCCATTGCCGCTCCAAGAGTGCTGGCCGCTTTTGTGGTTCTGACGGTCGAAACCGAGCAGATTGAAATTATTTCCATCGCTGAATGTGCAGACCCCCTGCTTGGATTTGGGCTGCCTCTTCAATGCCGCGCCCCGCCGGTCGCGTAAATTCCTGGCCCGCACGGCGTTAGCCGCGGGTTTCCTGGATTTGCCAGTCACCCACCGAGATCGGGTTGTTGATTTAGGACTGCGAACAAAACGGTAGCTGAACTCGTGAGAGTTCAGAAACGCAACCGAATTCTCACGAATCCGGCACCCTTGGTGAGTTCAGAAACGCAACCGAATTCTCCGGAATCCGGCTACCCTGGTGGGATATGTGGCGAAGAACACAGGCAATTCCCTCCCGCACTGACGTTTCGGGTTCTGAAAACCCTTCAAATCAACAACACGCGGTCGCCTTGCGGCTCATTTTTTGAACCTTCGTGAGTCCGTTCTCGCTGACTGGTCCACACTGATCTTCGCCTGGCACTTCATGGACGGTCATGCGTGCTCGACCCATCCGGCAACCTCGTGTTCTATCGCAGGGTTTGCCGAGCGTTCTGCCTTCTCAATCATTCAAACATCATCCTGTTTTTGCGGACTCTCTTTATGAAAACTTCAACTCGCGCTCATCACGGATTCACGCTGATCGAGCTTCTAGTGGTGATTGCCATCATCGCCATTCTGATCGCATTACTCCTTCCAGCTGTGCAGCAGGCTCGCGAAGCCGCTCGAAGAACTCAGTGCAAAAACAACCTCAAACAGATCGGACTGGCACTCCACAACTATCACGATACCTCTCGCGTGTTTCCCCCCGGCTGGATTGCAGTCGATGAGAACCGCCGACCAAGTGCTCATGAAGGAACCAGTGGTGTCGCCTGGGGAACGATGATTCTGCCGTACATGGAACAGACCAACATCTACAATCAGTTCAATGCCAATGTACCACTGACTGATCCTCTCAATGCTGCGTTCCTGAGGAACCAAATTCCTGCCTACAAGTGCCCGTCGGATCCCCAGCCAGCGTTCTTCACGATCGCCGAAGAAGGCGGCGGACCGGACCTTGCTGAACTGCCGATCGCCAACTACATCGGATCCTTTGGGACTGAAGAACTGGATGGCTGCGAGAATGCTCCGGGTGATCTTCCCGTCATGGCCGACGGAACCTGCAGAGGCGACGGCCCGTTCTATCACAACAGCAAGGTCCGCATCTCCGACATCACCGACGGCACATCCAGCACCTTTTTGGTTGGTGAGCGAAAAACAGTCGCCAATCTGGACTGGTTCACATCGTGGCCGGGAATGATTGCAGAAGGCGAAGAGGCGTTTCAGCGAGTCTGCGGTTCAGCCGACCACACGCCGAATCATCCCTCCATGCATTTTGATGACTTCAGCAGCGTCCACACCGGTGGTGCCCAGTTCTGCCTCGGCGATGGATCTGTTCGATTCATCTCCGAAAACATCGACAGGGGTGTTTATCAATCCCTGGCCAGCATTCAGGGTGGTGAAGTCGTTGGAGAGTTCTGACCGCGCCGGCACATCATGAATCAGGGGACTCACGTCC
Source organism: Planctomycetaceae bacterium (assembly GCA_041688565.1). GTDB lineage: Bacteria > Planctomycetota > Planctomycetia > Planctomycetales > Planctomycetaceae > SXXK01. The sequence continues at coordinate 18,112 of JBDNHX010000335.1, read as the reverse complement.
CTCTGTCGCCAGTTGCAGCGTCCGTTTCGACAACACGGCGACTAATCCGCGATGAGCGCGTTGCAGTCTTGCGTGAGTTCATTGCGACAACCAGGCGTCCTGTCGCTCGTTCGATTGAATCCGATTCGACTACTCAGGACGCCCCGTTCGATCTGCGCACATTCCATTCTGCTGGTGCTGTACTATGTCTGCTGATTTCACGATTGCGATATCCACAGGCTCTGAGTCTTCTGGAAGCCTGGTGCCGTTGCTGAAAAAAACAAACACCGCGCTCAACCACGACTTTTGCCCGTGGGCGAATCGCTGGCTTTATTGGCTAAAACGTCCGATTTGGAGCCTGGTGCTCGCGACGGGGCTTTCGCTGATCTGTGGGATTTTTCTCAAAACCGAAGCTCTGTTCATTACCGCAATTCTTCTGCTCATCACCGGCATTGGAGTACTGATGCCGTGGCTGGCAATGCGAGGTATCGACGCGCATTTGACGTTCGACATTCGCCGCAGCCGAGTCGGGCAGCCGGTGCTGGTTCGACTGCGAGTTCGCAATCGATGGCCCTGGCCGGTCTGGGGATTGTCGGTTGTGCGTGGCTTCGCGCTGCGAGAAGCGACCGATACCGCAGAAGGTGTCTCACTGGCACGAGTTCCTGGCTGGGCGACCGTCGAGTATTCATGGCCGTTCGTTCCACAGATTCGGGGAATGTATCCGTTGACAACTCCGGCGATTGAGACCGGATTTCCCTTCGGGCTTTATCGAGCCGCGCGCACAGCCACGGTGGATGGTCATGTTGTCGTGTGGCCGAAAACCGTCACGCTGTCGGGGTTGCCAGATGCAGCGGACACGCGGCAATCTGACGAGCAACTGGCCGATCGGCGAGTCGGCGAGTTCGGTGACATGCTGGGCACACGGGCTTTTCGCCAGGGCGATTCTCTGCGGCGAGTCCATTGGGCTCAAACAGCTCGCCAGCAACAGTTGATTGTTTGTGAACGTCAGGCCCCCGCAACAACGTCCGTGCGAGTGACGCTCGACGTCGCCTTGGCCAGTCATCCCAATTGCGACGCGTCCGAACGTCACGCGAATGACTCTGTGGAACTTGCTGTTCAGGTTGCCGCCAGTGTCTGTGAATCTCTGAATCGTCAGCACTGCCGCATCGAACTTGTGCTGAACGATCAACTGTTTGTGGCGGGCGAATCGACAGCCGGCTTTCATCGACTCATGGATGTTCTGGCACAGGCGAAACTCGGGGAGACCACATCGACACACAATCGTCGTCGAGTGGCCACGGCGAACTTCGGCATCACAGTGACAACTCCGATGGGACTTCGCTGGCGAGGACGGCAACTTTCCGGGCAGCACACGATCAGTGTGTCTGACGGATCGACGATGCAACAGTCGCTGCCGACGACCGGAGCATGGATTTCGCTGGAAGAATCCCAAGACGTCGAAGCTGTGCTTCCTCGCCGCTGGAAGGGAGCCTGTGATGTTCGGTAGACCTGCATCGACGTCGCCTTTCGGAGTTCGTGGCGAGATCCGCCCGCGTCGCGAATCAAAGCGTCAGACACGATCTGCAAAAGCATCTGCTGGTATCGCCCGCGGTACAACGTCCTCGTTGCATGGGCTGACCGTCGCGCTGGCATTGCTGGCTTCGCTGATCTTTGTGTTGACCGATGCCGACGGAGGACGGAGTTCGACATCGCTCTGGATTCAAATTTCTTTCGAGTTCGCGGCGACCCTCGGTTGCGCCTGGCTGGTTCGCCGACGCTTGGCGATGATGAATGACGCTCCCTTTATTGTTCCGCTGCTGCTGATCATTGTCGTTGCCAGTCTGCTCTGGGAACCCTTCCAGCGTTGGTTTCTGCTCTGCGGTCGTCCGTTTGAAATGATGGTGATGCAGAGCCAGAAGAATCTGATGCTGGGTGCTGCAGTCTTCGGCTGCTGGGTCGGATACCAAAGACTATCGATCGTCATCGGAGTGTCGCTGGCGATCTTTTGTGCGGCCATTGCACGCGAACATCGGATCCAGTGGCTGATCGCCATCTACGGATTCGCCGCCGTGAGCTGGATGATTGCCAACTATTGGGACACTCTTCGGTCGCGACTGATTGCCGGAGAATCTCGTCGCCTGCCGCTTCGGTGGCTGTTGATTGGTCCATCGATTCCTTTGTTGTTGCTGTTGGCTTCGGCCACGGGAGGACAAACCGTAATAACATCAATGCGAGGTTTTTTGCCGGGCTCGGGCGGTGCTGGTGAGTCCGATCCGTTCTCGCGAGGCGGAGTCAACGACGGCGATAATCTGGTGGCTGGCACCGACAACATCAAGTCCTTTGGTCCCATCGAAGACGCTCCGTTTGCGGACGATGACAAGCCCAGTCTTTACGATGTCTTCAACGAATCGCTTGATGAGCCTGTTCGCAAAATCAAAGACCAGGACCGAACGATTGCGTTGCCTGCCGAGACGCTTGCGGAAATCAATGCTCGCATGGCGAAGGCCGAACAGGCGGGAAGAGAGTTCTCGACGCTCCGACGTTTGACAAGGCCCGACCGGAAGAAGATCAAAGATCTGGAGAGCCACGCGTTGCTGTATGTTGCTGGCCGAGTTCCCCTGCATCTACGAATGGAAACGTACGATATTTTCGATGGGATCGAATGGATCGCCGAAACGACAACTGGTGAGCCGCCGGGAATGGCGATTGTTCCAACCAATGGTCGGCCGTGGCTGCGAGTTCCCTGCGGAAGCCGAGGTCTTGGACTCTATGCGGGCACTGACACGCACGCGATCAAAGTCATTAATCTTCGGTCGAATGTCATTCCCGCGCCGCTCGACCTGCGAGCCCTGCACATCGACAGAGTCGACCGAGCTGACATGTTTGGCTGGCATAACGACACCGTTTTAAAGATGAACCGAAAATCCCTCCCGGATTTGATAACGATTCAGCTCATGTCGGAATGCATGGATCGGGCACGATTGCGGACTCACCAGGAACTGACGTTTTCGGCTTTGTCGAACCAGAAACGAATCCAGTTGCCCAGTCTGGACCAGATCACCGAACTGAAAAACCTGGCCGAACATTGGACGCAGGATGTTCCACAAGGCTATCAAAGAGTTGAAGCGATCAGTCAGCAACTGCGATCCAACTACACGCTCGACAGGTCAGCCAGAGTCCCGGAAGACTGTGCATTTCCAGTCGGCCATTTTCTCTTCGAATCCAGACGCGGCCCCGACTATCAGTTTGCCACGGCGGCGACTCTGATGTTGCGAAGTCTGGGATTTTCGACACGGCTGGTTTCAGGATTCTATGCCGATCCAAAGCGATATGACGCTCGCAAGCGTCACACAGCAGTTCATTCATCCGATGTCCACTTCTGGTGCGAAGTTTACGTAGGCGCCGGGACATGGGTCACGCTGGAGCCGACGCCCGGCTACGAAGTGCTCAGCCCGCCGCCAGGACTTCTGCAACGAACGATGCTTCTAATGGTCGAAGTCGCTGAATGGATGCTGGCTCACTGGCTGATCGTATTTTCGACCTCAATCGCGGTGTCAGCCGTCCTCTTGAAGCGGCGATTTCTGACAGACCGATGCAACTCTTTCGTGTGGAGACTGATTCCTTCAACAACAGCTCGAAGCCGCGTGCTGCAGACAGCGAGATTGCTCGATCAACGACTACGGCTCGCCGGACTGCCTCGCCCTTCGAGCACGACCCTGACGAAATGGTTGCGAAATCAACCCGAGCTACAGTCTATGTCGCCTGTGTTGCCCGAGTTCCTGAGTCTGGCGGACCGCGCGGCCTGGGGCAATGAGAACGATTCGAATGCCGTGCCGCTTGTCGTCACTGAAGAATGCTGCGACCGAATTGAGCGGGATTTAACACTGGCCGGTTTACAGCGAGTTGCCCTCACTGGACAGCATCGTGTTTCAATCGGCCGCAGTGCGCTGGCGGAGTGTTGATTTAATCGTGTGTATGACTGTGTCCTCTATTTAATGAAGTTGCTTTCTCATGAGTGTGGCTGAGTTCTCTGTTTCTCGTCAGGCGGATCTTGCCTCGTTGTCAAAACTTCGAGACCGTCTGAACCGCGCGTTGCGAGGAAAGCCCGACGTCGTCGAACTGGTTCTTGTCTGTCTTCTGGCGAACGGCCATCTGCTGCTGGAAGACAAACCGGGGCTTGGAAAGACGACGCTGGCAAAGTCGCTGGCGTCGGGGATCGGCGGTCGATTTGCACGATGCCAATGCACGCCCGATCTGCTCCCAAGCGACATTACAGGCTTCAACATCTTCAACCAAAGCTCACACGAGTTCGAGTTTCGGCAGGGCCCGGTCTTTGCGGAAGTCCTCCTGGCGGACGAGATCAATCGTGCGACGCCTCGCACTCAAAGCGCGATGCTGGAAGCCATGGCCGAGCGGCAGGTGACTGTGGATACTCGATGCTACACGCTCAGTCGTCAGTTCTTCGTGATCGCAACTCAGAATCCGGTGGATCAGCATGGAACATATCCCCTGCCGGAAGCTCAGCTTGACCGCTTTGCGATGAAACTGAGTATCGGCTATCCCGGTCCGGCCGACGAGATCCGCATGTTGCAGGACGCGGTCGGTGGGAGTGGTCGAGCAACCGACGAACAGCCCCTTCTTGAACTTCAGCGTTTGAACAGAATTCAGGAGTCGGTGGCTGGTGTGGCTGTGGCTGAAAGCATTCAGGACTATCTCGTTCGGCTGGCTCATGCGTCGCGTCAACATCCAAGCATTGCTCTGGGACTAAGTCCGCGAGGATTGTTGACCTGGCAACGGGTGGCTCAGGCACGAGCGTGGCTGTCAGAACGGACGTTTGTAACACCCGACGATGTGCAGGACGTTGCCGAACCTGTGTTGAGCGTTCGTTTTGGCCTGGAGCCGGCGGAAGCTCGTTCGGTGATTCAGGAGATACTCAGTCAAGTTCCAGTGCCGAGTTATCAGGAGTAATCCTCCACCGAGCGGGGATGTCTGCTCTCTGTGTTGTCGTTGTTGTGGTTGTGAGTGAGACCTTTTTCAACTCGCGATCCATCAAATCGCAAATCCTCGGAGGGCTGACGTCAATGGCACTCGATTTCACATAGTAGACCTCACTCTCCGAGTGAGGCGGGCCGCAAAACGCCGCCGTTGGCATTCGTCACTCAGAAAGTGACGGCTACTTTAATCACAAACCGAGTGCCATGGGGCTGCCGCCCTGCCGCTCGCCCTTTCAGGGAATTTCCATGCCAGACTTTTCGACAAACAACCATTGTCACTTTTTGCCGTGGTGCTGCATCGCACTCATCAGTTGTGCAATCTCGCTCTCCGGCTGTGGCTCTTCGGCAGAATCGCACGAGGACGAACATCACGATGAGCACCACGATGAGCACCACGACGAGCATCTTGAGCACTTCGTTCCCGCTCATAAACCGAACACTTTTGCCGACCTCGTGGACCAATTAGCGAAGCGAGCGCCACAGCTGGAAGAAGCCAACCAGCCAGGTGACAGTCTCAGTGGCAGTGACAGTCTCAGTGACAGTCTCAGTGGCAGTGGCAGTGGCAGTGGCAGTGACAGTGACAGCGGCGGTGGGCACGCAACAGCATTGCAGGAGTTCTCTGACATTGTCGGCTGGATTCCGGAACTGGCGGCGGACAGCGAATTAATGAAAGCTGATTTTGAATCGGCAGTCGCGACGGGAAACAAACTCACGGCTGCGTTTGCAGAAACTCTAGGCCCTCAAAGTACGAAGCCGTTTGATGCCGCAACGATTGAGCCGCTCATTGAAGAACTCAGAAAGCTTGTCCCGCAGTCACAGGATCGAAAGGATCGGATGTAACCATGGCCGAAATGATGTTCTGGGGTTTCGCGACACGATTCACCGTTAGCCTTATTCAGGCGTCACCGTTCATCCTCGTAGGATTTGCTGTCGCCGCCATTCTGCGCCGATTCTTTGGCTATGAAGAGACTCGAAAACTCTTCGGCGAAGGCACTCGCTCGGCCTTATTTCGAGCCTGGCTGATCGGCATGCTGTTGCCGGTCTGTTCGCTCGGAGCCATTCCAGTGATCCGCGAAATGCGGCGCGCGGGAATTCGAGGCGGAACGATTCTGGCGTTTGCGATGTCCGGGCCTTTGTTCAATCCGCTATCGCTGCTTTACGGACTGACTCTTTCAGAACCGATCGCCATTCTGTCCTTCGCGGCCTGTTCACTTGCCATCGTGACAATTGTTGGACTGATTTGGGACCGTATGTTTCCGCATTCCGCGTTGCCGATCGTTGAGGAAAAAGCGGTTGCTTACGGCTATCGACGTATGCTGGCAGTTGGTACTGCGGCAGGACGCGAAGCCACGTCAGCGTCGTTGCTCTACATCCTTCTGGGACTTGGTGGAGTCGGTCTGCTTGGTGCGTTCATCCCTGCCAACAGCTTGCAGCATACATTCAACTACGACAACCCGCTGGCACCTCTTTACATGACCGGCATGGCGATTCCAGTCTACGCGACACCGATGCTGGCTATGTCTCAACTGGGAATGATGTTTCAGCATGCCAATTCCATCGGCGCTGCCTTTGTTCTTTTGGTTCTGGGTGCCGGCATGAATCCTGGTATCGTGGCATGGCTGTATCGCGAATACGGCTTCAAGCGAGGAACCATTTGGATGGTCCTGCTGTTAAGCATTGTGCTGGGTCTGGCTTACGGAGTTGATCGGCCACTGTTTCCAAAAGACATTGAACCCGCGAACCACACGCATGCGTTTGATATCTACTGCCAGCCATTTTCGGGACCGTTGACGACGTCCTACTTTGAAGCGACAAAGCTCAAGCTGGAGCGAGATATCAGCCCATTCGAGTGGCGTCCGTTGTGGATCTTCGGACTGCTGATTCTATCCGGGGTGATCTTGCAGATCGCTGATCGGTCTTCAAAACTGGAACAATGGCTCGAAGCTGCTCCACCACGTCAAATCGCCGGCCGCGGAGACATCATTGTCCCGGGGCCGGTACTCGGCCTGTTGTCGCTCGCGGGACTTGTCGTGCTGAGCGTCGTGGGTTGCTTCGCCTACTATCCATCCCCGGACGAATGCCTTGAGGCCATGACCGACGCTCGAGTCGGTGCCCTCAGTGCGGCATTGTCGATGGATCACACAGAGACAAAGTACTGGTCGGAACGCTACGACGACTGGACTCGCAAACTTGAAGTCGGCGCGTACCTTCGTCATGGAGAATTGAGCGACTACCACCGCTGGAAAGCTCGACTGCTTCGCGAACAATTAGAGACGCTCGAACACGAAGTGGAAGACGAGGAACGAGATGAAGTCATGAAGCTCATCGCGCGAATTTCAAGATCACACAACCGTATGAGCCATGCATTCCGAGACGAGCTCTGAAGACTAATCCTCGCGATGAGCGAGACGCCAACTCGGCCTGATTTCGGCAGCTTTACCGATTTTGCTTCCAAAATCTCGTCGTTTCTCTATTTCAATCTGGAATTCAGCGTTCTCACGTGTTCGTTTCTGAATTAGAGCACAGGCTGGATGTCGCGATTGATTTCTTTACTGGTCGGAAGAAATCGGACGTGGGAGGCCTCTCTATACGCGAACGTTTTCAGTGAACCTATCGTCTGTTTGTATGACGTTGCTTTGCATTTCCCTGCTGGCCGGCTGCGGTGAAAGCAGAATTCCGACATATCCAGTTTCCGGAACGGTCGAACCGAAATGCTGGCCACTGCCGAAGGCAATTGAAGTTTCAAGGTTCTCAATCACCTCTTTGCTGCGGTGTTGATTCATCACGTCATTTGGCGAACCATGTTGCAGTGGTCCGGGGCAGTCTGGCCCCGTGCGAGTTCCACGATGACTTGTTTGGTCCTGCCTTTAGCCATCTATCTTCTAGCGGTTGTCGTCATAAGAAGGAACTCGCTCTGTTTCCCAAAGAATTACCAACGAAGTGCTTGATTAGAGTCGTAGTTAAAGGAGAATCTTCCGCAGCGACTGGTCGGCCGCTCAATTTTTTACAAGAGAAAGCTGCATGCGCGGCTCTGTACGACATTCTGCGATAACGCTCCTGACAGCAGCGTACGCGATCCTCTCGACATGCGGTTCTGCATGGCATCTTGCCAATTGCGGGGACGTCTGCTGTGTCACGCCGGATCGCTCCTCCGCCAATGATCACGCAGATTGCAGTGCGTCGCACGGTGACGCAGGTCGGCATTCTGGTTGCGGTCATCATTGCAAGGCTCCCAGGTCTTCTGGTGAGCGCGGTTCTGAATCCCACGACAAACAACAGTGTGAAATCTGTCAGCTCTTTGCGCAGTCACTGACACGCGTCAGTCTTGTTTGTGTTGAAGCCTCCCCGGATGTGGTTGAGGCGTCCGTTTGCGAGTTGCCGATGTCTGCCCCAAAACTACAGGCGATAACGGCAGCCTCTCGTGGTCCGCCGCTGGCGTGAGCCTTGGCACTCGATTTCACATAGTAGACCTCACTCTCCGAGTGAGGCAGGTCGCGAATCGCGGCATTCGTCACTCAGAGAGTGACGGCTACTAATAATTACAAATCCAGTGCCATTGCATGTGAGTCCCTCTACTGCTTCTTCGCGGCATCGTGTTCGCTTTGCAGGTTTTCGTCTTTACGAATTCAGAGGACTGCAGGGAACCCCGACGTTTTTGACCGGATGTGTTTTCAGCGATGTCTGAGCACTGAGGTCGTTGACGAGTCCGCGATTCATGGAGTTACAGGAGAACTCCGTTGCGGCTGGCGTTCGGTCTACAGGTCCGACCAGTCCGTTACCGTTGCGTCGTCGCAACGGAGCCTTTTGTTTTAGTGATTTCTGTAGGTTGGACATTCCTGTCCGACTGAACCTCGACGGGCAGGAATGCCCATCGTACAGGGTGCAGAATGTTGAGTGCACAAAGTTGGGATGTGGGTTGCCTCCAGCTTCCGGAAAAAGAGTAGCCCGAAATGTGTGTCCATGTGTTTGGTTTTTCAAAGTTTCAAATTGAAGAGGAGAGGCATAATGCTTCGTAAGTTCTTTGGTAACAAAAAAGGTCAGGGTTTGGTTGAGTACGGAATTTTGGTCGGTGGTATCGCTTTGGTGGCTCTGGCCGCTACTGCAATCCTCGGTCACAAGACGACTGACTTGATCGGTACCGTCGCCGCAGCTCTGCCAGGTTCTCATTCTGATGACAATGGTGCCATTGTCAGTGGCAAGTTGGTCAATACGACCAGTAGCGGTGGGTCCGGTCTCAGGCTTGATGCAACGACCCCAGGTACGTTCGCATCGAACCTCGGTATTAACACCGCTGGCTTGACTGTTGAACCGTAAGGAAACTAGTTCGATCCATGTTTGGCATTGCAGACGGTTGGACGCTTGAGAGCGATGAGCGAAGCTCGTGTTCATTGCGTTGTTGACCGTGAAGCTATGTTGATGGTGTAAAGCATGCTACCTGATGGATCCAGGTTCGTCAGGTAGTTTTTTTTGCGGCTGACAATGAGCGAGATAATCCTGTTTCTGATACCTATCGTCGGAACGGCCATCGCTGTCACGTGCGATCTGCGGTCTCGTGAAATTCCCGACTGGATGCCAATCGTAATCGTGTTGCTGATTCCGCTTCAGTTTGTCGTCTCGGATCATTCGATTGCTTGGTGGCAACATGTGGCTGGTGCAGTTGTCGCCTTGACGATTGGTTTGATCGTGGGATACGGCGATCGATTTGGCGGAGGTGATATCAAGTTGTTTGCTGCGTTGGGTGGCTGGTTTGGTTTGTTCGCTGTTGTACCACTGGCCTTGTGGATTTCGATTGCAGGTTTGCCATTGGCGTTTTGGGCGGCGGCGAGAAAGCAAAGCGATTTTGCTTATGCTCCCGCGATTTTTGCTGGCGTTTGCGTCCACGCGTTTGTGCCAGACCTAGTGGGGAGGGTTGCTTTTTAGAACGGGAGGGCGTTTAGCGAGTCGACGCTAGCCCAATGCCACCTACTTTGTGAGCCGACGGCGCTAGCCACGGGCCTTGAAGCACCCTTGTCCGTAGGATGCCGCCCGAGGCTAGCGCCTACGGCTCACTTGGTCCCGAATGCGTCACGGAGGTACGAAAGTCGGTAAGAGAGTGACTTGGACGCTTTGGTAATTCTACTTTTATTATAGGTTCACATTGATCGGTGGTTGCTCATCGGTTTGCGCTGCCAAGCTGGTTTGAAAGGTCGAAGTCTACTTTATGGCAAAACAAAGACGCACAACGGTTCGCGGATCATGGCTTCCAGCGGTCATGATCGGAGGTACTGCGATTGCAATGCTCAGCGTTGCAGGCTTTGCAGTCGCATGGGCTCTGGGGATTTTCAACGAGCAACCGGCAGCCAGGGCGATCGATCGAACCGGCCAACTGGCGTTTCCTGCCATCGTAAGGCCCATGAATGCCTATGAGGCTGTTACAAAGGATGACTTCATTGACCCTCGCACAAGCCAACTCAACGTGGTTTGGTTGCCTGAGGCGACAACGAAATCGGTCTCTCGGAATATGGCTGAACTCATCGGACGGGTCCTAAGTCGTGACAAGCAGGCCGGTATGGTTCTGAGCGAACGCGACTTTCTGGAAAAGGGAACACGCCCTGGTCTCGTGGCGGGAATTCCTGCGGGCAAGTTTGCGTTGTCGATCCCGGCATCAGGTATCCCGGGACTGGAACAACTGCGGGGAGGAGATCGTTTTGACCTGCTGGTTTCGCTGCCCATGCGGAATAGTGAAGACCAGCTTTCAAACAGTGAACCCGCCGCTTTGTTCGGGGGCATCAAGCCGGCCTCAATGCGAGTTGGTCAGCTTTCGCGACGCCATGGCGTGAAACACCTGATCACCGATGGAATGCTGGTCACGCTGTTTAGCGGAGAGAATCGGTCGACCAGCGGTCCCAGCGGCCTGACCGTCACTCCAGGCGGCAACAAATCGAAATCGACAACCTCACAAACGGTCTTTGCTGAACTTGCAGTCGCGCCCGAAGAAATCGGGCCACTCACGGAAGCGATCTCGCTGGGAACAAAAATGACCTGTGTTCTCCGCAGTGGATTGCCCAACGGAAAAATCGATGATGCGATGTCGACGGAAGGCATGCTGCCTGTCATCACGACCGCTGTTGCCGTGAAAGCCTTTTCAGCTTTGTCTGATGAGAACCTGATGGATGAGGCAACAGGCCAGCTCCATTACTACTACTTCTTGGAGGACAGAATCGCTGAGCAGTGGATCACCGATCCTGCACAGTTGTATGGTCGAGTGATTGGGCGATCTCTGCGACGAGGTTCTCTGATCACGGAAAGTGATCTGCTGCCGAAAGGCACTCGCCCGGGAATCTCGGCCGGTTTGCCAAGCGGCATGGCCGCCATGTCGGTCGATAAAACGCATGTTCAGGGATTCGAAAAGCTGGTGGCCGGAGACACCTTCACCATTCTGACTCGTGTTCCCGAATCTGTCGGTGGAAGTGTTCCCGACACCAGTTGGGCGACATTGTTTGGAGGCAAACTTTCCAGCGAAGACGAACGCCTGGAAACCATGGTGCGGACGGGAATTCGAGAGGTTGCAAAAAACGCGATCTATCTTTCGGATCCCGACGACACAACAGTCGTGATCGGAGTGACTGAGAATAACGTCGCAAAGATCGCTCAGTTGATTCGCGATGAATCCGACATCTTCGTGATTGCCAATTCCAGTCGTGACGGAGTCGAACCTAAAGCCGTTGGACGGCCACCGTTCCCCGATCCGGCAGTGATCGATCTGCGAGACAACACCGAGCTTTTTTTCGTCAGCCAGAAAGGCTCACCAACGCATCAGGACCCGGGTAGTGACGAGGCCGATCAGCTTTCCTTTCCGGTGCTGATCCAGCAAGTTCCGGCTTATCGACAGCTCAGGATCGAAGACTTTGTTGATCCGGCAACAGGTCAGATTCGCCGCATGTATTTTCCACGTGAGTCCGTTCACCCGGATTGGCAGTCGGATATTCGTGAGTTGATTGATCGAACGGTGCTTCGCGATTTGCAGCCCGGACGAGTTGTCACGGCTGGCGATCTGGCTTCCGCAGGTCTGCCAGCCGGCCCTGCTTTGGGCGTGCCTGCCGGGATGCGAGGCGTGACGGTGAATTCATCCCAGCTGGCAGGTTTAGCCGCACTGTCGCCGGGAACGCAATTCGATATTGTCACCGCGCGAGGTGTCAATGTCAGTGCCCTCGCCGACACGGTTCGGCCGTCGATCTCCAGCGAAGATGCGGTGAAAGAATCCAGCAAGCTGCCAGCCGGGTCTGTGTCTGTGTCCCGAATCGTCGCTTCGAATGTGCTGCTCGTCGCGAACGTGGGTGAGGTGAGCATCGTTGTGAACAGTCTGCAACGAAAGAAAGAAACTCATCTTCAACCCGATGGATCGACGGTGACCACAGAAACGGTACTTGATGATCCGACAACCGTGATGGTTCAGCAGTCCGTGATTGCGATTCCCGAAGCATTTCTTGGTGATGTTCTGGGGCTGTTGAACGGTGAGCCTGGCCTGTTTGCTTCTCTTCGGCCTGCGGGTCCGGCAGCGGAGAACAGCGAGAACTTCACTCCGCCTGTCGTGCCATCGGCTCCTGTGCGGGCTGTCATCACCGAACACATCAGCGGACAGAACACTCGTACGGAAGTTTTTCTGACGGATCGGCCGATTGCAGTGTCCAGTCTGCCGCTGGACAGCGATGCTTCCGAAAACGCAATTCCCGAACAGAGGGCTCCTGATCAGACCAACCCTGAAAAACCTGATGCTGAATCTGGCGAGGATCGCTGATGTCAGACAGTCCAGGTTCTCACAACATTTTGATTCTGGTTCGCAGCGATGCGGTTGGCCGGGAGATTCAGGAAGCATGCAGAAACGCCGTCTCGGATCCGGTCAACAGCTATATCGCGACCGACCTGACACAGGCTGTCGATATTGCGCGGGATCGTGAACCGCAGGCGGCTCTGGTAGATCTGACGGGTGATCTTTCCAACGATCGGGCGCACATCGCCGAACTGCGATCAGCCGCGCCGGACATGAGGATTGTGGGGATCTATCAGGTCGAAGGCCATGCCTCCGACTTCGGATCCGGCTACATGGTGGATCTAATTCGTATAGGTGTCAGTGACTTTCTGAGACGTCCGATTGCCGAGCGGGAACTGCACGGCTTCTTTTCTCGATTGAGTCCTGAACAAACCCGACCGGATCAGGCGAGTCTCGGGACATGCATTGCCTTCACAAGCAATAAAGGCGGTGTTGGCAAGACAACCCTGGCTGTCAATGTCGCAACTGCTCTTGCGACGCGGTATCCGAATGAGGTACTGCTGATTGATGCCTCACTTCAGATGGGCGTCTGTGCTCCCATGCTGAATCTGACGCCGACAACATCGCTGATGGATGCCTTCCAGCAGCGTCAGCGACTGGACAGCACGCTCATGCGTCAATTGGCGACGCCTCACGATTCCGGGCTGCTGCTGCTGGCCGCTCCCCCGGATCCACTGCTGGCGGCCGATATCGACGAACAATCAATCACGCGCGTGCTGAATCTCGCACGCCGTACGTTTCGCTACGTTGTGGTCGATACGTTTCCGCTGTTTGATCAGATCGTGATGAGTGTGCTGGATATTGCCAGTCGCAACTACATCGTCCTCGATAACGTCGTCCCGGCGGTCATTAGTGCCGTCCATCTGCTGCGTCTGCTGGAGAATCTGCAATATCCTCGAGAGCGTCTGCGGATTGTTGTCAATCGGTATCAGCGCGTGGCCGGGAATCCGCGGATCGACGATATTTCGCGATCCCTGGGAATGAACGTCGATCACGTTCTGCCCTATGACAAGCGTGCGATCACAGCCGCTAATCTTGGACGACCGTTCGCGATGGATTTTATTCGCTGGTCGGCGTTACATCGTGCCTTTAACGAATTGCGAGATGACGTTCTCGCAATCAACAGTTGAAAGGACACGTGCGATGGATAACGAACAGCAGTCAGATTCAGGCCGGGCAGCTCGCCAGCGACTTTCAAAATTTCGCTTTCAGGTTCCTAAAGATCGTGCGCAGCTTCGCGACAACTCGAAAAACGCTTTCAGTCTGACGACGGAGACGAAGGCTCCGGCAAGGACCGCAGATTATGTGACGGTGAAGACCGGACTGCATCAGCGGTTGCTGGATCTGCTGAATGAACCTCGGTATGTCGGAGCTTCTGACGAACAGCTGGAGGAGACTGTCCGTGAATTTGTCCGAGTGGTCCTGGACACGGAAGACTTGCCGCTCAACGCGGCCGAACAGATTCAGCTGGCCGATGATCTGCGAGAAGAAACGCTGGGCGTTGGACCATTAGCTCCCCTGCTGGGCGATCCGGCGGTGACCGATATTCTGGTGAATCGATTCGATCAGGTTTACATCGAACGATTCGGACGTCTGGAAGCGATTGATGTGCGGTTCCGCGACAACGAACATCTGATTCGCATCATTCAGCGAATTGCGGCGCGCGTCGGCCGACGGATTGATGAATCTTCTCCCATGGTCGATGCGCGGCTGGCAGATGGAAGTCGAGTCAACGCGACTCTGCCGCCTGTGACTATTGATGGCCCCACGCTCTCCATTCGCCGATTCGGCAAACGCAGACTGCGGCAGGATGATCTTGTTCGGCTGAACATGTTCTCGCCGGCCATGCGAGAGTTTATGCACTGGATGGTGGAATCTCGCAACAACATTGTTGTGGCAGGTGGCACGGGAGCCGGGAAATCCACATTCCTGGGGGCATTGTGCGAGGCGATTCCCGCGTCCGAACGCATTGTCACGATCGAGGATGCTGCCGAACTGTTGCTCGATCAGGTTCACGTCGTGCGCATGGAAACGCGGCCCGCCAATCTGGAAGGATCCGGTCGCATCGGTGCTCGTGAACTGGTGATCAACGCGCTGCGAATGAGACCGGACCGGATTATCGTTGGCGAAGTTCGCGGAGGCGAAGCTCTGGACATGCTGCAGGCCATGAACACCGGACATGACGGAAGCCTGACGACAGTCCATGCCAACAGTCCGCGTGATGCGGTGTCACGTCTGGAAACCATGGTTCTGATGGCCGGAGTCGATCTGCCGTCTCGGGCGATTCGTGAACAGATCGCCTCGGCTGTCGATTTGATCATTTCTGTCCGGCGATACGATGACGGTGTAAGACGGGTCGAGTCGATTTCAGAACTCACCGGGATGGAGGAACTCACTCCGCAGCTTCAGGAGATTTTTGCTTTTCGACAGCGCGGAAGACGGGATCGGCAGATTATCGGCAGCTTTGAACCTACAGGAATTGTGCCGCGTCGTGTCCATGCTCTGAGGGAACAGGGTTATGACATTCCACTGGAATTGTTTCGCCCTGTGGCTGAGGCGTGAAACATGCCACGAGCCATTGGATTCCTACTGGGATTGGTCATGCTGGCCGGGCTCGCGGCCGTGGCGGTCGCCGTGCGTCGCAGTCAGCAGGCCACTGTTGCACGCACGCGCCTGTTCGAACATGCCTCGCGAGTCCTCACGGATCCGGCGGCCGAGCTGACTGACAATACAGTGCGAAACCGACGCAGTCCCGTCCTCCGAAGATACTGGTGGCTGGGAATTCCCGTCGCATCCGCTGTGGTGGGCTTCTTGTCGTGGGCTCTGGCAATTCCCTGGCCGTATCTGACGGCGATCTTTGTGATGATCCTGTTATGCGTTGGTCAGGTCGATGCCATTCTGCTGCAGGTTAGGATCAGCAAGCTGGAACAACAGCTGGCAGATTCCATCGACATGATGGTCGCTGCGGTCAAATCCGGAGCAGGCTTGCAGTCCGCTCTGGAATCCAGTGTCAGACAGGCCCGAAAACCCTGGGCTCGTGAAGCCAATCAGCTGGTGCGAAGCATTCGATTTGGTGAAGACCCCGTGAGTGCTCTGGGAAGTCTTTCCGAACGACTTCCGCTGGAAAGCGTGCTGCTGTTCGCTCAGACGCTGGCGGTCAACTGGCGAGTCGGCGGACGTCTTTCGATCACTCTGGCCAACGTCGGACGCACCGTGCGAGATCGTATTGAACTGTCCCGACGAATGTATGCCATGACAACTCAGGCGAGACTGTCTGTCATCAGCATCATCGTTGTCACGTATTTCATCGGCGCACTGATCTGGCGCAATGATCCTGAACGGATGTCGGGATTTCTGCTGAGTGCTGTTGGTAAGGCGATGGTGTCTGTCGGAATGTTGTTGCAGGCGGTCGGCATCGTGTGGATTTCCTCCATGAGCAAGCCGAGGTTTTAACCCATGACTGCAACACAATGGCTGGTCATTCCTCTGATCGTTCTGTTCCCCGTGGGCATTTGGTGGATGCGGCGGCTCTGGTTTTGGGCTGTCAGTGAACGGCGATTGGCGCAGGCTGCTGAAACGCTCGATCGTCCCTACGCGCCGGCGGTGGCGGAATCTCAATCCTGGCTGGCGGCCTGGCTGTTTCAGGCGGGGTATCGCCGCAATGATGCGACATTGTTGTTTCTGATGGCGACGGCCGCTT
This sequence comes from Planctomycetaceae bacterium, assembly GCA_041688565.1. Lineage (GTDB taxonomy): Bacteria > Planctomycetota > Planctomycetia > Planctomycetales > Planctomycetaceae > SXXK01. The sequence goes on along the minus strand of JBDNHX010000335.1, from coordinate 1,629 downwards.
CTACAGCACTCGCTGGCGTTGTTGCCTTTGGGATCTATCGAAGTCAGGTTGTTACGCTGCTGGAAACCGTGATGAAGGCCATTCCGGGGAATGTCGGAGAAGTCTTTCTGCCATTGGTATGGCTCAGCCCGTTGGCCAGCATTGTTGTTCTGGCTGGACTTCCGGCGGTGCTGGTTCGCGCTCGTCGCCGCAGGCGAGTTGTTCAGATCGAACAGGATTTGCCCCTGACTCTGGACCTGCTGGCGACGCTGGCGGAAGCCGGGTTGAGCTTTGATGCGGCTCTGGATCGCGTTCTGGAAACACAGCGCACAGAGCGGCCGCTGGCGGAAGAATTCCGTCTGTTTCGTTTGGAAATCCTGACGGGACGCAGCCGCACGGATTCACTGCAGCGACTCAATCGACATGTCAATGTGGCCTGGTTTTCAATACTGGTGTCGGCACTTATTCATGCCGAACAGGTCGGAGCGGGGTTGGCCGCCACATTGCGAGCCCAGGCGGATGACCTGCGCAGCCGTCGACGCGAAAGAGCATTGGCGATGGCAATGGCCGTGCCGGTGAAATTGCTGTTTCCTCTGATCATCTGCTTTCTACCAGGCATCATGATTGCGTCGCTGGGACCAATCATATTTCAGATCGTGCAAGTGCTCGATCAATTCACTCGTTCGGCATTCGGAGGTTAGCGATGCGATTTCCACTGCTGGGGCGTTGGGAAGATGCCGAGACCGGAGAAGTCCTCGTCGAGCGACTGCTGGTGGCACAGACATTCCTCCAGCGTCTGCGAGGATTGCAGTTTGCTCGACCGCTGGAGCCGGATTGTGGCCTGCTGCTGCGTCATTGCCGGTCGGTTCACACCATGTGGATGCGATTCGCGATTGACGTTGTCTTTCTAAATGCTGAATTCGAAATTCAGGAAATCCGAACCGGCACTCCGCCGTGGCGATTCGTTATTCCTAAGGCTGCCCATGCCGCTCATGTTGTTGAACTGACCGCTGGTTGTTCACAGCGGCTGTTCGTGGGCCAGAAGACTCGCACAGCATTGACGACTTACTCGGAAGTGGTTGCGAGGGAGCTCGTCCAATGACAAGGAAGGAAATTCAGGATCGCAAATCTCCGTCAATCTCTGGACCAGGTCCGGCGCTGGTCATAGGAATCGCTTTGATCTTGTGTGCTGCCTGGATGCTGGTCTGGCGCGGCTCGCTGGATGGAGTGTTCCATTTCGATGACTACGGAAATATCGTCAATAATTTGAGGATAAGAAGGCTTTGGCCACTGGATGATTTTCTGCAAAACAATCGACCGATTGGTTTGTATTCCTTTGCCGTAAATTATCACTTCTCCGGGGAAACGCCGTACGCCTATCACGTCACAAACCTGTTCATTCATCTGGTGAATGGCCTGCTGCTGTACACGGGATGTTATCTGACGGGACGGATTTCAAAAGGACGGGTTTCTCGTGCCGATGGAGCGGTAGCGACTGCGGCAGACAGTACAGCAGCGCGTGCAGCAGCGAGTGCATTAGACAATGGTCAACTGCGTTTGATTCTGGTCTCGGGATTGATCGCGTCGTTGTGGGTTGTGCATCCACTGACGACTCAGGCCGTCACGAACATCGTCCAGCGATACGAGTCC
>JBDNHX010000334.1:0-11779 GCA_041688565.1 Planctomycetaceae bacterium | reverse complement strand
TCGCCGAAGCCGTCCCCGTTCACGTCTCCTGCGCTGCTTACTACAAAGCCGCTCCCGTCACTCACGTCCGCGCCGAAGATCGTGATCCCGGCGGTCCCCAGAGCCGCCAAGTCGATCGTCGTTGGTAGCGACGAACCGCCGAAGATCACATAGCTGTCACCCGCACCCGTTTTGCCGTTATCCGACGCGTCGGCACCGTTGGCACCGATCAGCAGGTCGTCGAAGCCGTCCCCATTCACGTCCCCCGCGCTACTCAGCGAATGGCCGCCGTGGTCACCCCCGTCCGTGCCGAAGATCGTGATCCCGCCCGCGCCTAGGTTGCCCAGGTCGATCGTCTCCGGCAGCGACGAACCGCCGAAGATCACATAGCTGTCACCCGCACCCGTTTTGCCGTTATCCGACGCGTCGGCACCGTTGGCACCGATCAGCAGGTCGTCGAAGCCGTCCCCGTTCACGTCCCCCGCGCTACTCACCGAACGGCCGCTGTTGTCACCCGCGTCCGCGCCATAGATAGTGATCCCGGCCGTGCCCAGGTTGAGCAGATCGATCGACGTCGTTGCATCATTGACGTTGACAACGGGTCCGATGGAAGTCGATGCAAGTGGGCCTTCTGCGGTTGCATTGCCATCGGTGTAAGTCACCCTGACTCGAATGTACTTACCAACGTCCGCATCGCCCAAGTTATAGGTTGCCGCGTTACTGCCGACGTTGGTTACGCCTGCTGTGAACGCAGCATTGGTGGCTCGCTGCCACTGGTAAGTGAATATCCCCAGTCCATCGGCGTCGCTGATATCAGTGGCAACCGCAGTGAGCTCTTGATCTTCGGTGGCTGTTCCCGCAATCGTTGGTAAACCGACGGGTGAACCATTGACAGCCGTGACGGAGAAGGCGGTGCTCGCCGATCCGGTCAGTCGATTGCCAACGGTATCGGTGATGCCTGTACGCGTGGCGGCGATCGTCAGTGAGTAGGAGCCGGTGGTTGACGTGACACCGGCCAAATTGCCGAGCACAAAGGCGTTGCCACTTCCGGTGAGTGTGGCGGTCTGCAGTGGAACCGGTGCTCCATTCCTGGTCAGGATGAAGTCGCCCACATCCAGACCTTCCACCGAGCGTGAAAATGTGACGGGGATCGAGGCGACGGCCGAACCATTTCCGGCTCTTGTGACCGCGCCAAACGTAGCCGTTGGAGCGGTTCCTGCGGGGCCGACGGTGAGCGTGGCAGTCAGGAGTTCGCTCCCGAAGGCGGTCGTGCCTCCTGTTGTCGCAGATGGATTGGAGAGGTTCGCGCCGTTCCAGCCGGGAATACCGGCAGTCTGATCCCACAGCCGAAAGCTGATCGTCGTAGTGCCGGTAAATCCCGAGTTGGGTGCGAACCCAAGGATGTCGGTTTCCTTCAGCAACAGCGCATAGCTTTCGGTAGGGCCGCCGCTCGACCAGCTGGATCCACCCGTGTTCCAGTAGAAGCTCATGTTGGCCCCGACCCCAACAACCGCGATGCCAATCTTTGCCGATGAGTCGACATCCAGCACGGCGTTGCCCAGCAACTCTGCAACACTGGTACCCGTAAATGAAAACGGACTGTTTGCAGCGACGGGCTTGAACCGCAGGGAAGATCTTCCTGGCAGAAACGTCGGGGCATCGTTAACCGGGGTCACGGTGATGGATGCGGTCCCCTTGGCAACGCTGTAGGCGGTGCTGCCACCAACTTTTCCTGCCGACGCAAGATTGACCACGACACCGGCCAGCCCAGCTGATTGGTCCCAGCCCCGGTATGTCACGGTGGCTGATCCCACGAAATCCATTGCCGGCACGAATCGCAGCAGATCACTTGCCCGCAACGGAATCGCGGTTGTATCAGAGGCCGAATCCAGCCTCACCCACGAGGTGCCGCCATTGATCGAGTAGGTCCAAACACCGTTTTGACTGCCAGTCGTACCGGTCACGGCAAGGCCGGCTGGTGTACCGGGATCGATGTCGCTCAACGACGAACCCAGAATCGCCGCGACAGTGGTTCCTGCGGGCGACAGTGTGTCCTCGGCAACCGGCGTAAGATTGTTGCCACCGGTCGGCGCGAGCACTGGCGCGGTGTTCGACAGAACCGCGGTCACAGTTGCCGTCTCGACAGCGGTGCTGAATGCCGTGCTGCCGCCTGAGTTGGTTGTATCTGCGTTTCCGCCCGCGGTGCCAGTGGTCTGATCCCAGCCTCGATAAGAAATAGTAGCGGTCGTGGCCTGTGAGCCAGACGGAAGCAGTCGGATCAGATCCTGTGCCCGTAGCAGCCTGGCGACAGCGCCGCTGGGCTGGCCGAGGTCCAACCACGTGCTGCCGCCAGTGTTTGAATATTGCCAGACACCTGCCGCCGTGGTCGGGGCGGAAGTAATGGCGATGCCTTGCGGACTCAGTGGGTTCACGTCGCTGAACGCGCCGAGCAACAGGCTGCTGACAGGCACGCCGGGCGGATTGGATGTGCCCAAAACGATCGGCGGAAGACTGGGAGTAGGTGTTGTCGAGAGCACGGGTGCTGTATTCACATGCTGCGTAAAATTTACCCATCCGGTGGAGATGCCGGAGATGAAATCCACCGCGACGTTGGAATCCCCCACGACGATTGGGACAGAGCTCGCGCTTGTGAAGCCACTACCCGAAGCCGTCACGATGTATTCGCCCGCGGGCACCTCTGCAGCCCACGCTCCAGCGGCGATCGTTGTGGTCGTGAAGGTGCCTGCGGGGCCGGCGATCGTCACGGTGACTCCGGCAAGCCCTTCGCCCACATTGTAGGCGCTGCTGGTGTTCAGATCGTTGAAGACGACGCCAGTCAGGAAAGGGCCTGGTGCATGGCTTCCAAAAACCTCGGTGCCGCGAGTGCCGCCAGGTGCCGACAGCCTCGCGGCGATGCCAACGCCGAACTCAGTCCAGTTGGCCGAGAGCATATTACTGCGGTGGCCCGCACTCTTGAACCAGCCGTCGTTCATATCGCGGGCAACTTTCTCCGGCGTATCGGAAATCGCCCCTGACGACGCTGACATATAGACATTCTCGCCGACGAATGCGGTGGGGTAGCCCGCTGCTGTGGCACGGCTACCCGCCGTGCTGCCGTTGAGCCCGGTATGACTCAGATAGTTGTTTGCAAGCATGTCTTCGGAATGCAGGCGAGCAGCGACTTGCAGCGCCGGGCTGACGACCAGCGGCGCAAATGGTCCGATCTCACCTGCGCGCAGCGAAACCGCTAGTCTTGCAGCGGTCGCCTCCGGATTCGCCCGCGTCTGATTGACGAGGTAGACGAGCAACGTCTCTGCTGCAATGGCGTCAAATGTAAGAAGTGTGCGGGGCTCCAGCGCCTGCACGGCCATTCGAACTCGCGGGTGCCGACCGCGACGGCGATCTGACAGGTTGCTGTTACTGGCGAAAATGCGCTTCAGGATCTCGGAAATCTGCAGACTCAATTTCATAGCCCGACAACTTTCTTGCACTCAACACATCGAAGATCAGAAAATACCGGCCTAAATCTCGTTTTCAATCCGCAAGAAGGGTGTTGATTTAATACTGACAAAGATCATCTTCGTTTAACGCGTGGCAGACTGCAGAAATAGAGTACCCTACAGGGACACCGGACGCAATCAGGTTCCGGTTAAGCATTGTGTGGCCATTTATTGGCGCCTTTCGCTCTGCGAAAGCAGCGTTTCCGCGTACTTTCGCGGAGCGACTGTTCGGATCGGACTTGCGACAATCCGACTGCGGTGAACCGATTACTCATCAGCCAGAGCTCCTTCTTCGCCAATCCGCAACACGCGGCGAATTTCGTTCGTTTTGAATCCCAATGCCTGAGGTCTCACGACACCAGGCAGAGTGATCACGTCATACAATTCGGATACCACGCCCTCGATTCGCAGCCAGTGAACCCCGTCGCCCGTTTTCAGATCGATGACCTGAATTCCGCAACGAGCTTCCGCATCACCCGCCTTGAGATTGCTGTCCAGCTGCAGTCCGGAAAACGTCCGGTTCTCTCGCGACTTCGACATGCCGACGATTGCGAAGTCGCCGTGAAACGAGAGGCTTCAAAGATAGCCCGCATTGCAGAAAAGGGGACAGTGTACTTTAGGAAATAAGTAGTATATTTTCTTATGCCCTCCTGTACTGGCCAAACAACTCCAGCTCACCAGCTACGACGCATTCGAATATCGCTCGACACCAGTTCTTGTCGATGCACTGATCGGTTCAAAATTTTCAGGCGCCGATGTGATCGCCGATCAGATCCTTCAGGCCAGTGTTTTAAGTAAAACGAAACGTATTTTCGTTCTGAATTCCAGTGTTTCCGGACTAAACTCAACGAGCGTTTCGCGATAAAGCCAGATGGACGCAGTGACCCATGCAAACGCAATCACGCCAGCCAGCCACAGAACTCGCCAGCGGGTTATTCTCAGCCAGGTTGTGCGTCTTTCTCGAGCAACTTGCGCCTTTGGTTCGTGTTCGTTTGGGCTGAAGGAGGCCAGGCTGCGGGATGAATCAATGATCCTTCATCACTCGCTGCAGTCGTTCAATCAGTTCCTGTCGACCGCGGAAGATGCGGCTTCGCACCGTGCCGAGGGGGATGTCGAGAATCTCGGCGATCTGTTCGTAGGAGAAACCGTCGATCTCCTTGAGAACCAGCGGCTGCCGAAATTCGTCGGAAATTTTCTTCAACGCTTCCTGAACCAGCCTCACCTGTTCAGCCTGATCCATCGCATGGTCTGGTGACGAATCCTGATTTTTGTCGGCCGGTTCAAAACCGGCGGCTTCGTGCATGTAATCCAGAGAACTGGAACTCAGATGTTGCCGACGGGCACTGCTGATCGCCACGTTACGAGCAATCCGATATAGCCATGAGTAAAAGCCAGCGTCGCCTCGAAAGGAACTGAGTTTTCGCCAGGCCAGCACAAAGGCCTGCTGAGCAACATCCAGTGCATCTTCGCGTGAGCCGAATACATGTTCAAGACTGTGTACCAGCCGATCCTGATAGCGGCGCACGAGTTCGTCGAACGCGCGCGAATCTCCCTGCCTTACTTGTTCAATCAGTTGCAGGTCTGTTGGACTGTCCACCGAGGAGACTCATTCTGCAGGCCAGAACTGCTTATCTGCAGTTCCGGCCCTGTACACGAAGTTTGTTTGAAGGACCTGCCGATCAGTCAAGCCATGAACACTGTTGCAACATGAACACTGTTGCAACATGAACACCATTGCAACATGAACACCATTGCAACATGAACACCATTGCAACATGAACACCATTGCGATGGGACAATCTTTCTGTTGACACCTGAATCCGGAGCCCTCATCCGAACCGAACTTATGTCGCTGTCAAAAAGGTTCGCTCGCTATTTGTTGACAGTCTGCACTTTTATGCCGGTGGCGGTCGTCAGCCTTCGATGAGTGGAAAGATAGTACATTCCAACAACACCAATGATTGTGAACACTATACTAAAAACCTGAGCATCCTTCAGTCCAAGTGCACCCGGACTGATGTCGCCTCGCAAGGTCTCCAGCAGGTACCGACTGATCGGATACAAAATGGATGTCAGACAGATGACCGCCCCATCGAACGGACGTCGGCGAAAATACCACGCCAGGATCCCGGCCAGAAAGAACGCAGCAAACGAGCTATAAAGCTGCGCCGGATGCAGTGCAATCGTGGAAGCCGCATCGCCCGAAATGACACCTTCCTGGGCCAACTTTACAAACGTCAGGCTGTCCGGAGGAAACTTCACGGCCCAAGGCAGGTCGCAGGCTTTGCCATAACAGCATCCATAGAGGAAACAGCCGATTCTGCCAAAGCCCTCTCCCACTAGAAGCGACGGAGCCAGAACATCAAGCATGGCGACAGGACTAATGCGGCGACGCAGGCAGAAAGCAGTGACTCCAATTATTCCGCCGATGACACTGCCATAGAAAACGATCCCGCCGTCCCACAACGCGACGATCGCAACCAGCTTCTCAAACCCCTGGGCCTTCGCAAGAACGGGGCCGCCATACTTGACCAGATAGTAGATCCGTGCGCCGATCAGACCGGGAATCAAAGCCCACATCATCATGTCCCAGATGACTTCCGGCGGTTGCCCGATTGAAAGCACTCTTCGCGAAGCCAGCCAGGTTGCCGAAGAAAACCCGATGAACATCATGAAACCGTAGCCGAAGACGGGGATACCATCATTCACCAGCCCGATGTTGGGCTTCACAATTCCAAGAGCCAGCAAGACCAGCGGAAGGATCAGCCAAAAGCCGGCGGCGGCCCCCGCTTCTTTCACATCTTTGGTAATGCGAAGCAGGACCCCAAAGCCAATGACCACGCTCGCCACCCACAGCAGCATCAGCCATGCGGCACCCACGTGCAGTTCGTTACCCACAGACTGCCACTGCCACAGATTATCAAACACAAAACGCAGCAGAACTTTTCGCATGACAATGATCGCCAAAAATACCGTCGACGGAGCGACGAGCCCATGGGTGAGTTGTCGGTCCGCCGACAGGATTTCTGTCGGGATCATAGCGAAATAACGACGATCAGCGAAACTGCAGGATTTCGTTGTCAATCAGTCGCGTCGTGCCAACTTTTGCTGCGATTAATGCAACGGCCGTCTGAGGCCGCTCGGTGACCACATCCAGGGTCTGAACGTCCGCGATCACAGCATATAGCAGATCAATGCCGCCTGCTGAGTTCAAATGATCGGCCATTCGCGATGCAATCCGCTGTCCGCTCAGCTGACTCTCCGCAGCCAGTTGCTGGGCCAGTTTCAAGGCCTTCGACAACTGCACCGCCCTGCCCCGATCTTCCGGCGACAGGTAGCGATTGCGACTGCTCATCGCCAGACCATCCGCTTCACGAATAATCGGACAGGTGATCACTTCGACCGGCTGATCCAGATCTGTCACCATCTGGCGAATGATCAACTGCTGTTGATAATCCTTCTGCCCGAAATACGCACGATCAGGTTCCGTGATATTGAACAGCTTTGTGACGATCGTTGAGACACCATCAAAGTGGCCCGGCCGGTGAGCTCCCTCAAGAACGGACGCCAGCTTTGTGACTCGCACGATCGTCTGGGCCAACGGCGAATACATCGACGCTGTCTGAGGAGTGAAGGCCAGATCTGCTCCTGCGGCACGACACATTTCCAGGTCGGCGTCCAGCGTCCGAGGATACTTGCTGAAGTCTTCGTTCGGTCCGAATTGGGTGGGGTTCACGAAGATCGTCGCAACCACAAAATCGCACTCTTGCCTCGCTCGTTTGAGGAGGCTGACATGTCCTGGGTGCAGTGCACCCATGGTGGGAACACAGCCGACAGTCTTTCCTTGACAGCGAGCTGCTCGAATGGTTTTGCGGACTTCACTTGGGGATGGTTCAACGATCATATTTTTCCCACAGAAATTGCGATTCGTCCGGCAGACGCTTCATCTTACACGCAGATTTCTCTGACGTCAGTGAAGGGAATCGCAGACTTCCAGTTTCATCGCGACCAGGGTCTTATTGATGTCGCGGATGAACTCAATCATGGAGCAGATTAAACTCCCGAGGCATCCGATAAACAGAACCATGATCAGGCCACCAGCGTTCAGATGAAGCAATGTGGCCAGAAACAGGCTGATAATCAGGCATGCCGCCAGCAGCACGCTAACCAATGGCAATCTGAAGAACGGGAACCAGTTCAGCTACGGAAGGAAAAACCACGTTTGAATTCACTTTCCATTCATTTCGGCGGGAACACTGACGTCCTCCATTCTGGCAGACAAACCTGGACGTTGCCAGAGGACACAAAACATGGGGCCACTCGCCCAATGGCACTCGATTTGACAAAGTAGAGGTCACTCTCTGAGTGACGAAGGCCGCAATACGCGGCCCATGGCATTCATCACTCGGAGAGTGATGGCTACTATAATCGCAAATCGAGTGGCATTGGGCACTCGCTGGCGATTCATGCCTGCCTGAATCTGTCGTTTCTTTACGTTTGCGACCGTGTTCCTGCTGAAGTACCATCCCTCGGATGGCTGCGATTGAAGTGCGGGAATTGTGTCGGGAATACAAGGTCTTTCGGAAACGCGAAGGACTGATGGCGTCCGTGCGCGGATTGTTTCACCGCGAACACACCATTGTCAGCGCCGTACGAAACGTGAGTTTCACGATCGAAGAAGGGGAAATGGTCGCTTTTTTGGGCCCCAACGGCGCGGGCAAGACGACGACACTGAAGCTGCTTTCGGGCCTCGTTGTGCCTTCATCGGGAACAGCAACGGTGCTCGGTCATGTGCCATGGAAACGCGAAGACGCTTATCGCCGCAGATTCTCGCTCGTGACCGGCCAAAAGGAACAGCTCTGGTGGGACCTGCCAGCTCAGGAATCTTTTCGACTGCACAAAGAAATCTATCGCATCCCCGCAGAAGACTATCGCAGGCGTCTGGATGAATTGACGGATCTGCTGGAAGTCCGGCGGCTGATGTCTCAACCGGTTCGAGAACTGTCCCTGGGCGAACGGATGCGGATGGAACTCATCGCTGCCCTGCTCCACCGGCCGGACGTGCTGTTCCTCGACGAACCAACTATCGGGCTGGACGTTGTCAGTCAGCGGCGAGTTCAGGAGTTCCTGCGCCACTATCAGCGCGAGCAGCACATCACGGTCATTCTGACGAGCCATTATATGAAGGACGTGGAGGCTCTGTGTGAACGAGCGATTGTGATCAATAAGGGAATCGTGATTCACGATGGCCCGCTGGCCGCGATCATCGATCGATTCAGCCGTCATAAGATTATCGAACTGCAGTTTTCGGATAACGGATGTCCGGACGGACTCGAACGCTTCGGACGCATCATTGAAACTCGCCCTCCGCGAGTTCGCATTCAGGTGGAAAAACAGCGAGTCTCCGAATGCCTGGCGACAATCCTTGCGGAAAACTCTGTAGATGACATCAGCGTGGTTGAGCGTCCGCTGGAAGATGTCATTGCCGAACTGTTTTCGTCCGACGATGCTGCGAGGGCTGCAAAGTGACAGTCTCCAGCAGCGGTGCACTATCATTCGCCGAAGAACTCAGAGCCCGATTGCGGCTGAAGTGGCTTATCCTGCGGACCGCGACCGAAGAGCGACTTGTTTATCGTGCCGACTTCGCATTTTCGACTCTCGTTCGGTTTCTGCCGATTGTCACTCAAATCTTTCTCTGGAGTGCCATCTTTCAGAACGATACCGTTCGAACCATGAAGGGTTATAACTTCGGGCAGATGGTTTCCTATTTTCTGCTCGTCATGATGGCTCGCGCATTTTCCAGCATGCCGGGTCTTGCAACCGGAATTGCCACGTCCATCGCCGATGGCTCCATCCGCAAGTATTTGATTCAGCCAGTCGACATGCTGGACCATCTGTTCTGGCATCGAGTTGCTCACAAGCTGGTTTACTACGTGATTGCCGCCGGCCCGTTTGCTCTTGTCTTCTGGCTTTGTCGAGCCCATCTTCCGGGCTGGCCCGCATGGCCGGTCACAGTGGCATTTGTGGCATCACTGCTGATGTCGTTTGCCGTCGGATTCCTGATTGAATCACTTATCGGTCTGATCGCATTCTGGTTTCTGGAAGTCAGTTCCCTGATCTTCATCTACATGATGCTCAGCTATTTCCTGTCCGGCCACATGATTCCTCTGGAACTATTATCGCAGTGGATTCCGTTTGTGGACTACCTGCCGTTCAAGTATCTCGCCTACACACCAGCAGCGATCATGCTGGGAAAAATCCCGGCGGAACATCTTCCCATGGAACTTGTCGTTCAGGCTGCCTGGATTGTGGCGCTCTTGATCATCAATCGGATCGCATTCAACCGCGGCGTCCGAAGGTACAGCTCATTTGGCGGCTGAGGTCCCAGCGTTCCATGCAAGGCCGCCGGCTTTGCTGAACCGTCAATCTTGACGCTCTCGAACTCTCATCTACAGCTTGCTGAAAGTCACTTCCACTGGGGCACCATTGTCTTTCTTTGCGGCAGGAAATGCCTTCTCCTGAACCTGAAGGCGTCCCGTCAATTGTGACGGCGATTCAAACCATGCAGCCATGGTGTTCGCCGCAGGTGACTCGACTGCCTCACTGTCAGGTCGCGATGCATGCCGTGAGATCACTATCAATTTCACTGGTCCCGAATGTCGACGTTCAAGTGCGAAAGTACCATCCTCGGCAACACGCGTGAAAGAACCCTTCAGAACATTCATTGCTGCTTCAACAGCAAGTTTCGCATCGGTTGCCTGAAGCTCACGCAACGGACGAGCATCCAGTTTCAAACCTGATTTGTTTTCTGCCGGAACCAGAAGCACGAATGCCATCGAATCCGGCTTCATCGCACCTGCCCCGTCCGCATACATCACGCGTCCCGTGACGGACCGCTCCGGAATCTTCTTAACAGAAACTTGCTCACTGACATCTGGCTGCCCAACGCGAATGCCATCCGAAGTCTTTTCCTTCTGCAGGGCCGTGCCAAAAGACCGGCCGATAATTGACCGGCCAACGAAAATGCCGACAACAAATGCGGCAACAATGGCCAGAGTACTCCCGATCAGCCAGCCGGTGCTTTTCGGACGATGAATTGCCTCCGCCTTCGCTAGAGCCACTTCCGGATTCTGCTCTGCCAGTTCCTGCAGAGCCCACGCAAGTTCAGCAGGACGGCTGTTTGATGCCATGATCGGCAAAGCTGCATCCGACGAATGCTGTCGAACTTCGTTCTGATCAACACGTTCGTCAGACGTCTCTGGATCCAGCAGCTCCGGGACAATCAGCGGAGCTGTCGTTTCCATGGGTGTCAGTTCGGCCAGATGCCGCAGACTTTCCTCTGAAGTCGGGGTTCCCGGCGACAGCGGGACGATTCGGATGGAATCGCGATGGAGACCTGTCTCGCTGGACGGTTGCAGTGGATTCTTTCGAGGCACGGGCGCAGTGGCCACGGGAGAACGATGCGCCGGCGATGGAGGCAGCGACAGACTGGACAGCTCTTCCAGGGCACTGCGAAGATTTTCGTTGGACTCTGCCTTCAAAGGCAGTTCAGACCCTGTGGCGGTGCCCTCGCTGGCAGGCACGCGGAGAGTTCGACCGCAGGCTGGACAATCAACCGTAGAGCCCGCCCGAGATCTGGAAATCCCCAGCAACTGACGGCAGTACTGACATCGAAACTGAATAGGCATCCGAGACAACGCACCGATCTGCGAAAAATAATGGCTGGTCACAGAGGACTAAAACGTTCTGAAGATCGCTTGGGAAGTGCGATGCCTCGTGACAGCCAAGTTCAGATCGTTGCCGCACAACCTGCAGTGGTCAAGTGGCGGAATGCTCTTTTTCTGGTCTGCTCAGGAAAGTGCGGCGAATCCATAGACCAGCGTGTGCCACGCAAACACGAGCGTCAATGCGTGATACCCAACCTTCAAAAACGATGTGCGCAGGTACGGTTTCGCATCGAACACAAAACACTGAATCAGCAAACGAATACCCCAGAAAATGCTGATGAATGCACAAACACCGCGTGCCAGAGGCTGACCGGAAGCCAGCTCCTTTGAGAATGCCAAAGAAATGATGCCAAAGGCCACGAGATCCAGCACGATGTAGCCGCCAGCAACAATGACCCAGTGTCTCAGCAGTGGACTCAGTTTCGGAAGCTCCTCTCGAAAGTTCAGCTCACGTGGAACCTGAGCACTTCCCAGCAGTGTGCCGAGGTGAAGAATTCCGGAGATCATAATCAGCGTCTGAAGTGTGGCCATGAGGAATCTCCGGTGATCAAGTAGCAGCGAACGGCACGAGCG
>JBDNHX010000333.1:0-2590 GCA_041688565.1 Planctomycetaceae bacterium | reverse complement strand
CGTTGGTGGTGCTCTTAACCGGCACGAAGAACAGCAGCCCAACGACGCTCAGTAGTCCAATCGCCCAGGTTGCTGTTCTTCCGGATCTTGATTTCAGCATGGTTACAAACTCACTTGCAAAAAGGCCCTTGAACACGCGTCGAATTCCGAAACTCAGCAAAAGCCCCACAAGGACCAACCCGGCCACTCCAAACTGCCCACCCATGTATTCAATGAACTGAACAAAGATCAGATTCAGAAAACCGATCGCAAAGACCCAGCACAAAAAACCATAGAAGAGCAGGACATTTTTTTCCGGCAAGGCTGGTGGCGGAGCAGCGCCCCAGAGAAACCACCGCACGTGGCCCATCCAGTAGTCCATCGCTCGCGGTCGCAGATTCGGAATCGCGAGCCAGTCGCTCAGAAGGTAATAACCATCGAGTCGGAGTAACGGATTAAAATTGAGCAGACTTCTGCCACCACAGATCGTCAAAGCAATAAAAGCCACATGGTTGATCGAAGTCCCGATGACGGTAAGTCGCCAGACGAAGACGGCGATCGCCCAGACACAAAGATCGCAGATGCCGCCCGCCGCCGTGATCGCCATCCGTTTCCACTTGTCCGGAATTAACCAGGCATCCGAAACGTTGCAGTACATGCATGGCGTGAAAAACATGAACAGCAAACCCGAATCATGCACTTCACCGCCAAAATGTCTGAGCGTCGCTCCGTGCGCCACTTCATGCAGTGACGTGCATGCCAGCATCACAAGGATGAACAACGCCGCGCGGCTCCAGCCGGAACCGTTCGAAATTCCCAGCGCAAGTTCACTCCGACTCGATACCATCACACTCAGCGCTGCAAGCATTACGCATGCGGAAAAGACCAGAAAGTAGCGAGTCCAGAGGAATGGGACTTTGCTCACGAGGCGGCCAGGAAACTCATCCGGATCGCACAGTGGCACTCGAAAAAACAAGGCACTCTGATCTCGAAGCGAGAAGCGACTTCGCGGCTTTGTCTCTTCCGGTTCCGTTCCGTCTGCATCGACATCCTGATTGGCCAATGTCCCTTCGGCCGATGACGGATTGTCGGCAGTTTTTTTTGAAGCCGTTTTCGACGCGGAAGGCTGCAACAGCCCCATCGGACGAATCGCTCCGATAAATTCCTTCAGATCCGCATCACTGAGCTGATCCTGAAAACGTTCAGCATAGGCAGCCTTGATTTCTTCCGGGCTGCTCCGCTCAATCAGTTGCTCAAGAAGAAAAGCTTCCAGAGGCCCGATACTGAAGTACTGGCGATTGTCGCGCCGCTTCACGACGTACTCGGTCGGCGAAATGGCCTGAATTTTCAGACCTTCACGTATACGAGGCAATCGTATTGGAGATTCTGTCAGCGTTTGCACGTCCGTAGTCCAGCTATTCGCCACGCACGACGCCGTGCCGATCGGTCCCGCGCACCAGAATTTGCTCGCTCTCGTCTTCCGTCAACAAATAGGCACGAAACGTCAAACCATCTCGCAGGCACCGGGCAGCTCGATGGTTGCCATCAATCAGCAAGTGGCCTTGTTCAATCGTTCCGTCAGCCCCAGGCCCCCAAAGGTGCGCAAGAATTCCGGGGTACTCCGGATTGACATGATCAAGATGCTCGTCATGAATCCGGCAATTATCGACGCAGTAGGCCACGTCAGAATCGTCCATCTCCACGGGCTCGCGACCATCCGCAACGATCTTTCGAGCAAGATCAACGTCGAACACAAATGACCGCTTCAGGTAGCCGTACGTTTCGGGTCCGCCTACACAGTGAGGGCACGTATCGCGAGAGTCGGTCTCCGCTGTTTTTGGCTTTGCTGACTTCCGCTTCTTCATGATCTCTGACCGGCGTTTCGAATCTTTGGATTTGCTCACAGTTGCCATATCACAATACCTTTCCGAATGAGCCCCAGCGGTGTGCTGACCCAAGGTCAACGCGATTAAACGCGAATGTCACCCGGTTCCTTAAGACTGCGTTTTTGGCCGAATCCAGTCAAACAAATGACGGTATTCGGTGGGAACCTGTTTGAATGCGTCGTCCGACATGAGTAACGATTCCTGCTTCACATAATTCACGATATCCCGGAACCACGGACGGTGATAAATCATGGTCAGAATTGGCCGAACTTTGTCCGATTGATTCCCGCGCCCCTGATGCGTCAATCGATAATCCATCAGCAGACAGGAACCGCGCGGAGCTGACGGATCCTGTGACTCCATTTCTTCAGCCTGTTTGGATGAGATCTTATGACTGCCTTTGACGACTCGCGTGGTCCCCGAAATCGCATTGAAGCCAGGCATCGGAACAATTGCCGTGACCGCAAAACTCGGCAGACCAGCAGCACTTTCTAATTCGGGGAACAATACCGGATGGTCCTTGTGAACTCGCATTGGTTCGGCCGCGGGAAGAGAACTGACAGAGACGAATCCTCCCATGATCAGTGTTGTCCCGAGGACGGCTTCGATGATGGGATAGACATAGGGATTCGCGTAAACGTCCGGCGAATTGAATGAACCATCGACATCGACGGTCACCAGGTATCGCTTGTTGCCCACCGTCAGTGCGTCGGTATGCCGCTGCT
>JBDNHX010000332.1:0-5613 GCA_041688565.1 Planctomycetaceae bacterium | reverse complement strand
CGCGGCCGATGATGAGCCAGATTTTTGAGCTCTTCACGCATGCCGAACCAACGCTGGATCGAGTCCCGGGGGGCCTTGGGATCGGGCTGTCGCTGGTCAGGACTCTTGTTCAGCTTCACGGAGGTGAAGTGACGGCTTACAGTGAAGGAGCGGGACTGGGCAGTGAATTCATTGTTCGCCTGCCGTTGATCACCGCGCCGAGAAAGCTGAATTGTTGCTCTGACAATGCAGTCGGGTCAGCTACCGATCCACCGCAGGCGCGGCGGATTTTAGTCGTCGATGATGTGAAGGCGTCGGCGAAAACTCTGGCCATGATGCTGAAGGCGCTGGGGCACGATGCGGAAATCGTGTTCGACGGACCGTCGGCGATTACGCGAATCATGGAGAGCGAATTTGATGTTGTCTTTCTGGACATCGCCATGCCGGGGATGGATGGCCTTGAGGTGGCGCGTTACCTGCGAGCCCGTCCAGCGTTTGCCGGCCTGGTTCTGATTGCACTGACGGGATTCGGACAGGACGACGACCGCGACCGCAGCCTCAATGCAGGTTTCAATTACCACCTGATAAAACCGACAAGCCTGAATGCCCTGCAGGAAGTGCTGCAGCTTTCGTCAAAAGCGAGCGTAGTGAAAACTTGCTGAGGCAAGAGATCTTAGATTTTAAGTTTCCGTTGCTTCTTCAATCGTCCCGCCGAAGGCTGTTCTTCGTCTCCAGATTTCCAGCAGGGCATCGGCGCTGGCGAGCACCAGTGGACCGAGAATAATGCCGGAGGTTCCGAAGAAGCTGATGCCGCCGACGATGGCGAAGAACACCGGCAGTGTGTGCAGACGCAGTCGCTTGCCGACCAGAAACGGGTAGAGCAAATTGTCAATCAGGCCGATCGCCAGAGCGCCCCAGCCAGCAAGAATCATGGCCTTCATCCACTCCCCCTGAAACGCCAGCAACGCGGCGGCCGGCATCCAGATTACGAACGTCCCCAGCACCGGAATCACGGCCAGCAACGCCATGACAGCGCCCCACAACAGTGGTGAAGGCAGACCGAGAAACCAGAACATCAGGCCGCCCATCGCTCCCTGAACGATTGCTACAGCGACGGAACCAAAGATCGTTGCGTGAATCGTGTCGTCGACGCGAGCAAACACTTCATCCGTCTCCTGTTGAGTCAGCGGCAACAGAGATCGCAGGACTCGCAGAACATTCTGGCGGTCTCGAAAGAAATAAAACAGCGTCATAAAAGTGATCAGCAGCTGCATCACGATCCAACCCGTGCTGCTCAGAACAGTGCCGATGCTGTTCGTCAGCATCGCCGTCGCTCGCTGCACCGGTGCGCTGTCGCTTGCTCTGGCTTCGGGTTTGTTGCTGGCTTTGAGATCAGCACTCTCGCTCGTAATCGAGCCCTGTGCACGGCTGGAATCTTCTCGACCAGTTTGAGCAAGGCTGGAATTCTCAGGGCTTGATTCATCACGCGCTGAATCCCGCGGCTCAAGTCCGAGTTGAGATTCCGCCCACGACTCGAATGGCCGCAGTGCAGGTTGCTTTTCAAACAACTTATGCCATCGGCCGGAGACGAAGGCTCCATGCACAAACGTCGTCGCCTTCGCACCTTCGCGGGCCAGGTGTTGAGTCACGAAAAGGGCGGGGGCAACAATCAGCAGGGCCACAAGCAGGACACACAGGGCTGCCGAAATATTCACATTCGGAAACACCGTCTTGATTCTGTGATGCAGGGGATGAGCCATCACGGCGAGCGCAAGAGCCCAGGCCAGCGCAGGAAGAAAGGGCACGATCAGACGATAGCATAAATATCCAATGACGCCCGTGGCGATGACCAGCACGAGTGCCAGCGAGCGTTCACGAGAAAGCCAGCCTTCGGTTTGCGACGATCCGGGATGAATAGAGTTTCCGCTCATGAGTGCCACGCGATCTGGAAGGAACTGTGAATGTCGGCAGGGGCATCCAACTGATGAGATGCGTTGGACGAATTTGTCTTATCTTTGTCGACGTGGTGCGCTGATGCCTCGAACCTCGCTTTGGCACGAGCGCGCGCACCGGCGTGCTCCTGCCACAGAGGCCGTTCCTCGGTAATCTCTTCCGCGTTGTCGCTGGGAGGAACGCGAGGCCTGAAGTGATGCGTAAAGGCCTGAGTCAGCTCGGCTCCGAGATACAGGATCTGCGCCGAGTAATAAATCCAGACAACAAGCACAACCAGGGAGCCCGCGGCTCCGTAAGACGATGCGATTCCGCTGCGACCAATGTAAACGCCCAGCAGAAATTTCCCCAGTGTAAACAACAACGCGGTCAATATGGCCCCAAGAAACGTATCTCGCCAGCCAATCTTGACATCAGGAACAACTTTAAAGATCAGGCCAAACAAGATGGTGAGAACAATAAAAGAGACCGCCATCTCCAGTAGCGAAAAGATTCGATCATATCCCTGAAGTGCATTCGCCATATATTTCCCCAGAGCCGCGAGCACGGCGCTGGCGACCAGCGATACGATCAGCAAAAACGCTGTTCCAAGAACCATGGCAAACGATAGAAATCGTTCGCGGATAATATTCCAGATGCCGCGCCCGGGTTTCGCCTGCACTTTCCAGATCGTGTTCATAGAATCCTGAAGTTCACCGAAGACACCGGAGGCCCCAACAAGCAGAGTGATGGTGCCAAGAGCGGCTGCAAGTCGCCCTTCCCGGCGATAATGAGAATGGGCGATCAGATCCTCAATCGCTTTCGCGCCCTGACGCCCAACCATGCCTTCGATCTGCATCACGATTTCTCCACGGGCCGCTTCTTCACCGAAGAACGAACCAGCGATGGCCAAAACAATCACCAGCAATGGAGCCAAAGACAATACGCTATAAAACGCAAGTGCCGCTCCCAGTCGCGGGGCCTTGTCACGATTCCAGTCGGTCACTGTCTGTTTCAGAATCGTCAGCACATCGCTCCATGACATGAGAGGGTTCTCCCGCGGTTAACGTTTGCAATTCGGCTTCAAGAATTTTTCATCGCGCCCAGGGCGCCGTGCAGAGATTGCAAGAAATTACGTTTGCACACACCGTGCCAGCCGTTCTTCGTGATTCCTCAGGAATTTCCGATACGTGGTCGTTTTGCAGATAGAGATGGACGCTGCGCTGCCACTCGGAATGGTTCATCGATTCTGATGATTTGTTTTCGCCCAGGCTGATCGATAAAAACGCAGCTTCGAAAAAAACGATCGCAAGCGAATGAAAACAGAATACGGGTCGGACATCAAAACTGGCGTAAAAAACGAGGTTCGCGTGGGTCGCCGTGGCACAGAACCTGCTCTCGTGATTGACAGGGAATTGGGAGATCAGAATGCGACGGCTCCAGAATGAAAATGAAAACATCCGTGATTGCTCCTGACGTCATTCGCGACTGAATGCTGGAACACTTCAGTCTCGCGTATTCCGTATAGAGGGTTTGAACCGAAGAATTCTGCTGTTTAGATTCCGGCTGAAGGATCAGCCGGATGATGCCTACGTTCTTGCAAGGGCGGATAAATAATGATGCATGGATGCAAAAGGGAAGTGCGGAAACGCACGATTAATTGGACAGGATTTGTGAGCCTCAAAAGGAGGAGGAACAATTCTCAAACATCGCCAGAAAATTGGCGGCGGCCTGAGGCGAACCAAATGAAAAAGTCCGTAAAGCCGGGCTCGTGGAATAAAGCGATCGCTCAGCGTACGTCACTGGCGATGTCGCAAGGCGGTCCGAAACCTCTTGTGTTAGCTTTGGTACTGGTCGGAATGCTGGTTTACTTTATTTCGGTATTGCCGATTAATACGCCGGTCGCCGGTCTGATTGGGATGACAGTCGTCTTATTATGCTGCTGGTATGTCGGGCCACGAATCGCTCTGATTCTGCCGTTATATATCGGATTTGTCACACATCTTGCCGATGACTCGCCGGGGCCGATCATCCCCAGTGCCGAAGAATTAATGGGCGTCGTTGTAATGACGGCTCTGGCTGGTTTGACGGGACTTGCTGGTCAGTTCCGAAGGAGGCTTCGCGCGGTGACTCGCCGCCATCGCTCGCGTTTGCGAGAGCAGTCCCATGCGCTGAGTCTCGCCCACATTCTGTTCCGTGACCTCAATGGCCGTATCACTTCGTGGAGCGATGGAGCCGCGCAACTGTTCGGCTATACAAAGCAGGAAGCCGCCGGTCGCTGCATACAAGAACTGCTTCAGACAAAGTTTCCAAAGCCACTGGACGAGATTAAGCTCGACCTGCTGCGGGACTGTCAATGGCAGGGGGAGGTGAAGCAGCGAACGAAAGATGGACGAGAGATTATCACGGCCACGCACTGGATTTTGTATGACTTCGATGAAATGCTGGAAGGTGGCGTTGTTGAAGTTTACAATGATGTCACGCAACTTCGGCTCGTGGAGGAAAATTTGCGAGAGTCGGAGCGTAAGAAAGATCTGTTTGTCGCCACACTGGCTCATGAGCTTCGAAACCCGCTCGCTCCGCTGCGGACGGGTCTCGACTGCCTGCGGTTGAAGCGCGGCGGATCGGGGGAAGACGGGCCGATCTTTGAAATTATGGGAAGGCAGCTGGAGCAATTGGTTCGTCTGATTGACGATCTGCTGGATGTCAGCCGAATCAACACCGGGAAGGTAGAACTTCGGCGCGATAAGGTAATCCTGCAGGATGTTGTGGATGACGCCGTTTGCGGCTGTCGCTCGCAGATCGAGGCGGCTCGCCAGGAACTGACTGTGATTCTTCCCGAGCAGCCAGTTTATCTGGACGCCGATGCCGGCCGTTTGAATCAGGTACTGAGTAACCTCCTGAATAATGCGATCAAGTTTACCGGCGAACGTGGCCGGATTCAGGTCCATGCCCAGTGCTCAGACGGTTGTGTTCACGTTCATGTTCAGGATTCTGGAATTGGCATTTCGGCTCAGATGCTGCCTCGTGTATTTGATATGTTTGCGCAGGTTCAGGATGTCCGAATCCGTGGTCAGGTGGGTCTGGGGCTGGGCTTGAATATCGTGAAGTCTCTTGTGGAAATGCATGGCGGCAAGGTCGACGTCTTCAGTGATGGTCCTGACCTGGGTACGACATTCGTCGTGCATCTGCCATATTTGAATCATGTGCCCATGGACGGATCGGCAAAGATCGTAAACGACTATTTCGTGAACGATCATAACGTGGAGAACAAGGCGTCGCCTCGCGTGCTGATCGTCGACGACAACCAGGATGCCGCTCGAACGCTTGATCTGGCCCTGACGATGTCCGGTTGCACGTGTCGATCTGTGTTTGACACTGTGTCCGGCCTGCAAGCGGCCGAGCAGTTTGCGCCTGAAATTCTCATCCTGGATCTCGGTATGCCCGGGATGTCGGGTTTGGAGATGGCTCGTCACCTGCGAGCCAACTCGCGGTTTGACTCGGCGCTGTTGATCGCCGTGACAGGCTGGGATAAGGCAGAGGACGTTCGTGAATCGAAAGCGGCTGGCTTTGACTACCATTTTGCAAAGCCCGTAGATGTCCGCATTCTTCAGCAGCTGGTCTATTGTCGGCAGCTGGAACCGAGTTAAATGACGAACTGCCCCAAAATTTTTGTTCCCTGACAACGCACCAGCATCGGCCTCG
>JBDNHX010000331.1:0-23853 GCA_041688565.1 Planctomycetaceae bacterium | reverse complement strand
TCAGTAAATCGAGCCTTTCGGGCAGCCTCATTATTCTGTGTTGCTTTGCAGGGGTTTCATTTTGTTCGCCATGCCTTCGGGCCGGGTTACTCGCGTGATTTCCATGCTGAACCAATCGTTGCTGTTGCGTACATTTTGCTTACCCAGATCATGGGTAGTGCATTCGCACTTGGTGCGGGCACACGAATGCTTGCTTGTATGATTGCCAATATTACGTGTACGATTATTTGTCTATCGCTTCTGTGGTTCGTTTAAAAGCGTAAAACTCAATTGCAGCGAACAAAGCAACGACGAGGAATGGCGGTCGTTCTACAGGTCGTATCCGTTGATTCCCCATCTCGACCTGCCTCAGCCTGTGTCAAACGTCTGAATCCGGGGCACAGGTCTCAAGACTTCGGAAGAGCAGTTGTCTAGACTGCGGTTTTCCGAATTTCTGGTCTCTCACCACTCCACCTCAGGGAACCTTTTTGTGAAACTTGCTCGCGTTCGATTGAATGATGGTTCATTGCGAGTTGCTGCGGTCCACGCTGATTCGGTTCAGCCGCTGGATCTGACTCAGATTGATCAGTGCCATTCGCTGATGGACGTTTTGAATTCTGCCGACCCAGTTGGGCTGGCTCGTTTTCTACTTAAGCCTGACACCAAGACCGTGCCACTGTCCGAAGTGACGCTGCTCGCCCCTATCGACCAGCAGGAAGTCTGGGCGGCCGGCGTGACCTACAAACGAAGCCAGATCGCTCGTATGGAGGAGTCCGAAGCCGCTGCGTCTCACTATGACAAAGTTTACACGGCCGATCGTCCTGAGATTTTCTTCAAGGCCACAGCTCATCGAGTCTCCGGACCAGGGCAGCCGCTGCGAGTTCGCTATGACAGCAACTGGAGCGTTCCGGAACCGGAGTTCACGCTGGTGATTAATCCAGCCGGAAAAATCGTTGGCTACACCATCGGAAACGACATGTCGGCTCGCGACATCGAAGGCGAAAATCCGCTGTATCTGCCTCAGGCCAAGATGTACAACCAATGTGCCGGACTGGGCCCCTGTGTTCTGCTGGCCGAGAAGCCACTGGAGCCGGATGCTGTCGAGATTAAGCTGGAGATTCGTCGCGGTGGGAAGCCGGTCTTTGGCGGCGAAACAAAACTTAGTCAGATGAAGCGCACGCCGGAAGAACTCGCAGCGTGGCTGATCCGAGAAAACGATCTGCCGAACGGTGCGTTTCTGATGACTGGCACCGGCGTTGTTCCTGATGACACCTTTACGCTCGAACAGGGTGATGAGGTCTCCATTACGATCTCAGGAATCGGCACGCTGACCAATCCGATCGTGAAAGATCGAAAGTAATAGTCGCCAATCGCCCCCTACCTGTTGAACACTTATGCAAAAACCACCGCGTAAAATGACTGTTCCTGGGTTTCGCGAAGCGGCTGCGCGCGGACAGAAGCTGACCATGCTGACGGCATACGATTATTTGTGGGCCGGCATTATGGACGAAGCGGGAGTCGACAGCATTCTGGTGGGCGACAGTCTGGCCATGGTTGTGCAGGGCAAGTCGACGACGCTGCCAGTGACACTCGATCAGATGATCTATCACGGCGAACTGGTCGCTCGCGCGGTTCAAAGAGCACTCGTGATTGTCGACATGCCATTTATGTCGTACCACGTCAGTGCTCAGCAGGCCGTCGAAAACGCGGGCCGCATTATGAAAGAAACCGGAGCCGACGCGATCAAGCTGGAAGGCGGAGCGATTCAGTCAGAAACCATCCGCGGCATTGGGCGAGCGGAGATTCCGGTGATGGCTCATATCGGCATGCGACCCCAGGCCGTCCGTCAGCTCGGAGGCATGGGAAAGATTCAACGCGATGAGCAGCGTCTGTTGGACGATGCTCGCGCGGCGGAAGATGCCGGCGCGTTTTCGATTGTTCTGGAACTGGTGCCGGAAGATATCGCCGGGCGAATCACGGAAGCCGTCAGCATCCCGACAATCGGCATCGGAGCGGGTTCGCGGTGCAGCGGACAGGTGCTGGTCGGCCCCGACATGCTGGGGTTGAACACCGGCTTCAAGCCTAAGTTTTTGAAGCAGTTCGGCGACCTTCGCAATGGCGCTCTGACAGCGGTTCGCAACTACATCGACGAAGTCCGGAGCGGTGACTTCCCGGACGCAGCCCATTCGCACTGACAAATCGCGGCAAAAGGCACGATTGGGCAGTCCAGGATCGGGAGCAAGAATTTGAAAGAAGCGAAAATCCACTTGCGAGATCGTCCATAGACATCATCATGTCAGGATGTGACAATTCACGGATAGGATATTTACGCAGACGAGACTGTGACTGCGTTGTTTTGTTGAGCCTGCCTGTTTCCCACCCTGACGCTTCCTGCCTCACCACTCTGATGGCCTTAAAGAGATCCCGCTCATGATGCCTGACTTCTCATTGCTTCAGAATCAGACTCGCCGCCACTTTCTGTCGTCCTCCGGTGTGGGACTGGGAGCGATCGCTCTGTCATCCCTCTCCGGCGGTGCAGCGAACGCCGATGTTGCAATCAATCCATCCACTCCGCTGGAAATGCGCAAGCCACATTTCGATGCCAGAGCCAAACGCATCATCTATCTGCATCTGACAGGTTCGCCGCCGAATCTGGACATTTATGATTACAAGCCCGAGCTGGTGAAACGTACGGGCGAAAATTGTCCGGATGAGTTTCTGAAGGGGCGCACGTTTGCGTTCACTTCGGGAATTCCCAAACTGCTGGGCACGCCTCGTCAATTCAGCCAACACGGTGAAGGCGGAAGCTGGCTGTCGGATGCGGTGCCGAATCTGCATCGAGTCGCCGATGATATTTGTTTTATTCATTCGATGAACACTGACCAGTTCAATCACGCGCCGGCCGAGCTTCTGCTTTACACGGGCTCGCCTCGATCGGGCCGACCTTCGATGGGCGCGTGGGCGACTTATGGCTTAGGAACCGAGAATCAGGATCTGCCTGGTTTCGTAGTGCTGATCAGCAGTGGTGTTCAGCCGAATGGTGGAGCGAATTCCTTTGGCAGTGGATTTCTGCCATCGGTCTTCCAGGGCGTTCAGTGTCGATCCAAAGGTGATCCGGTGCTGTATGTGTCCGATCCTGCCGGAATGGATCGCAGCGTCCGACGTCGATCACTCGATGCTCTGAAGCAGCTGAATGAAATTCAGGCGGCCGAACTGGGACATCCCGAAACGATGACTCGGATTGCTCAGTACGAGCTGGCTTATCGCATGCAGGCCTCGGTGCCGGAAGTCATGGATATCAATCGCGAAACAAAAGAGACTCAGGAAAAGTACGGCGCTGTTCCGGGAGAATCCAGCTTTGCAAACAATTGCCTGCTGGCTCGTCGACTTGTTGAACAGGGCGTGCGGTTTGTGCAGTTGTTCGACTGGGGCTGGGACTTCCACGGGACGGGGCCGGGCGAGGGCCTGACCGACGGACTGACCAACAAGTGGTCCAAGACCGACAAGCCGATTGCCGCGTTGATCGAGGACCTGAAGCAGCGCGGGCTATTTGAGGACACTCTGATTATCTGCGGCGGAGAATTCGGACGCACGCCTTTTCGCGAGGGACGCACGGCCGGTGGAAATGTGCTCGGCCGCGACCATTTCCCGGACTGCTTCACAATGTGGATGGCTGGCGGCGGCGTGAAGGGCGGCTACAACTATGGGCAAACAGACGAACTTGGATTTGGCGTCGTCGAGAATAAAGTGACTCCGCACGATCTGCAGGCCACGATCATGCATCTGCTGGGCTTTAATCATGAGCAGCTGACCTACAGATTTCAGGGCCGCGACTACCGTCTGACCGACGTTCATGGAACGGTGATCAAGGACGTGATTTCCTGAATCGGCGTTGCCGTCAAAGATTCATTAAGATCTGAGTGAGTCAGACATGATTCTGTGAGCCCGCTTTGAATCTCAGCAGGACTATTTTGCATGATGCCAGTATCGCGTCGGTCGGCACTGCGAGCAGGATTGATCGCCACGATAAGCGGCGCTGCAACTCCACTGTGGAGCAGTCCAGCGACGCAGCGGCAGCAAGCGGCTCGCGAAAAATTGCCAGTCGCTGGCGTTGTTACAGCTTACCACAAATCCAGTCATGCCGATGTGATCCTTGGAACAATTCTCGAAGGCTTTCAGCAGGACGGTGGCGCAGGACCGGACCTGAAACTGGTTTCACTTTATGTCGACCAACTGCCCGACGGGGATCTCAGCCGAGAACTGGCTCAGAAGCACGGCATCCGCCTGTCGACCACAATTGATGATGCTCTCACGCTGGACACCAATGAACTGCAGGTGAAGGGTGTTTTGAGCATTGGCGAGCATGGCTCGTATCCGCTGACTCCGGATACCAAACAGGACATGTATCCGCGACGGCGTTTCTTTGATGAAATCACAGCCACGTTTCGACGTTGTGGAAAAGTTGTCCCGGTCTTTAATGATAAGCATCTGGCGTGGCGGTTTGAAGATGCTCGGCACATGGTCGACACTGCAAAGCAGATGAAATTTCCTTTGCTCGCCGGATCGACGGTTCCCGTGGCCTGGCGATACCCGGCTCTGGAACTCCCGCTCGACTGCGAAATCGAAGCGGCGTTGACTGTTGGATATGGCCCCTTTGAAGCGTACGGATTTCATGCGATCGAAGGTCACCAGTGTATGCTGGAACGTCGGCGCGGTGGTGAAACAGGGATCGCTTCTGTGCAGGCGGTGTCTGGAGCCGAAATCAAGCGATCGGGAAACGAAGGAGCGTGGTCGGCCGAACTTCTGCAGGCCGCACTAAACACATTGCCCGGTAAGCCGCGTGATCCCAATGCCTGGGAGCCTGGCGATAATGCGGCGGCATACCTTTTTCAGCATCGCGACGGTTTGCGTTCAGCCGTGATGATGGCCAATGGTCTGTCAGATCAATTTGCCATCGCTGTGAAGCTTAAAGGGGAGGCTGAGCCGCGAGCCACCTGGTTCAAGCTCCAGGAAACGGCTCCTCACGGACATTTCGCTTACCTGCTGCATGCGTTCGAAGAAACGGTTCATTCAGGAAAGGCAGCGTATCCGATTGAGCGAACTCTGCTGACAACCGGAATGCTGGATCGAGTGATGCAGAGCCTTTCCCGGGACGGTGAAAAGTTGCAGTCACCGGAGCTTGAATTTACGTGTCCGGCGGCCCGTTGGCCGTTTGCCAATCATCCCGATTCATTTCTGCTGTTGCCCAATGATTAATCATGGCTATGTTTGAGATTAACACCAATCCAACCGATCGACAGCTGCGCCAGTTTGGGCTGCTCTGCATTGTCGCACTTCCGGCCATAGTTTGGATGTGGGGTGGCAGCAGCCAATTGATTCAGGCGGCCGCGTTCCTGGGCACAACATTGGGCCTGCTTGGACTGGCGGCTCCGCACTTGTTGAAACCCGTATTTGTCGGAATGATTTTTCTCACTCTGCCAATCGGTCTGATCGTGGGCGAACTCATAATGCTGATGATTTATTTTGGACTGTTCCTTCCCATGGCTCTGGTGTTTAGAATCATCGGCCGCGACGTCCTTCAGCGCCGCAGTTCGCGAGACGCAGACAGTTTCTGGCAGCCTCGAACACCTCCGCGAAGTGTTCGAAAATATTATCAGCAGTCGTAGCCCACTCTTCACTGGATCACAGCGATGACCGACACTCCACAGCCACCACCGTCCGACAAGGTCAGCGAATTTGAACAGGCTGGCGATGAGCAGCCGATGAGCCTTCTGGCGGAATTCTGGCTGTTCATCCGCGAAGAAAAGAAGTGGTGGCTGACACCCATCATTCTTGTCCTGCTTCTGGCAGGCGTCGCGATTTTCCTGACCTCCACCGGGGCTGCACCGTTTATTTACACCCTGTTTTGATGATTGGCGGGGACAGATTTGTGTTGTCCGGCCATTCCGTCGGAGTCGGCAGTTCAACGCCTGCAGTCAGCTCATATCGCCCGAACAGACCCACCGTGCTGGCTGTAATGACCAGCCAGCAAAGCGTGTATTCGCACATCGCACATACAAACCTTCAAATTGTCTCAAATGTGCGTCTCAGGCGCGGGGAATGGCGAGCGACTGGTTTCCCCAATCGTGACAAGTCTGTAAGCTTCGGCGCAACTGAAATTACAGTTTTGCAAAGTACCCACAGCAAACGGGGATGAGTTTATGCGTCATGTCGTGTGCCTGATTCTCGGTGGAGGCAAAGGAACCCGATTGCTGCCGCTCACGGAGTATCGTTCCAAGCCCGCAGTTCCGCTGGGTGGCAAGTACCGACTGATCGACGTTCCGATTTCCAACTGCATCAACAGCGACATCAACCGAATGTATGTCCTGACGCAGTTCAACTCCGTCAGTTTGCACCGTCACATTCGCCAGACGTACAACTTCGACCTCTTCCACAACGGGTTCGTGGAAATCCTGGCGGCTCAACAGACGCTGGACGAATCGAACTGGTATCAGGGAACGGCCGATGCCGTCCGCAAGCAGGTTCGATTTCTGAAAGAGTACGGAATCAAGTATGTTCTGATTCTGTCGGGCGACCAGCTGTATCGCATGAACTTCAAGGAGATGATTGCGACGCACGTCAACAACAATGCGGACGTGACAATCTCTACCGTGCCTGTGCATGCCGAGGCAGCTCGCGACTTTGGCATTATGCAGCTGGATGGCACCGGCAAGGTAACGGGCTTTGTTGAAAAGCCAAAAGATGATGCATCGCTTGCGAAAGTCCGGACTCCTGCGGACTGGATCGACAAAATGGGCATCGAAGCCAACGGGCGCGAGTACCTGGCCAGTATGGGCATCTATCTGTGGAACCGCGATCTGCTGGTCGATCTGCTGGAATCAACCAGCCATGAGGATTTCGGGAAGGACATTTTCCCGCTGGCCATCAAGAATCATCACGTGCAGACGCACCTGTTCGACGGCTACTGGGAAGACATCGGCACGATCAAGGCGTTTTACGACGCCAATCTGGCGCTGACGGATACCAACCCGCCATTTCAGTTCGCCGATCGCCGAGCCCCCATTTTTACTCGGCCACGTTTTCTTCCGTCGACTCGCATGGGCTCCTGCACAGTGCGCGACAGCTTAATTGCCGATGGGTGCTTTATCGGAACTTCAACAACCATTGAAAAATCTGTTGTGGGCATGCGGACTCACATCGGCAAGAACGTGACGATGAAGAACGCCGTGCTGATGGGGGCCGATTTTTATCCGAACACCGATGATCATCTTTATGCCATGGGCGATTCTTCACCAGTGTGGGGAATCGGCGATGGGGCTTACATTGACGGTGCGATGCTCGACAAAAACGTCTGCATTGGCCGCAACGCCCGCATCGTCGCCAGCGAAGCACCGTCTCCGGAATGTGATTGCGGCGAAGTGGTTGTTCGTGACGGGATCGTCGTCGTCCGCAAGAACGCCCGCGTCCCCGACGGCTGGCGTTTCCCGCCTAAGTAATCGCGTGGGCGATTGTGGCTGGCACCGACCAAAAAAAACAGAAGCGTTGTGAACCTCTGCTGCGGAGATCGTGGCGCCTTTATAAAAGTGACTCAGAGAGCACGAGGACGTAGACAAGATCAAGAAACGAAGTTCCCCGGAAATCGTCGCCAAACTAACCGATCTGGTTCACCATCCGCATAAAGCGGATGGGGTCATGCAACGCCCCCTTTCGGTTTTTTTGCACACCATCTTAGCCACCGATCCGGGCGAGCTGGATGGGGTTTGAGTTCTTACGACCAGCTTAAGTCCACGCCATTGGGCATAAAGCCGGCGGGTTGCTTTATCCAGTCCTTTAACGGAACAAATCTCGACTCAATCGGCGCACGAAAAACCACAACTTTTGCGCAGCCCAGTCCCACAATACGTCTGCGCCAGAAGAAGGCCACGCGGCGTGAGCCGCTACATATTCGTTTTCGTGTCCCCGCCGCTTCCGCCGGCGACGTTTTGCAAAGCTGCGTTCAGCTCACGATCGTGGGCGTGGCTCTGGCTGTAGATACGGAAGATGATGAAGCTGGTCGGCAGGCTGCGGAACAGTTCGTCATCGTCCAGTTCATGCGACAGACCGCTGGCCGGATCGTACCAGTAGTTCTGCTTGCCAGCCGGCTTGCGAGAATTTGGGCGGTGATAATGGCGAGCCACATCAATGCGCAGGGGAATGTCTCTGATGGGCTTCGGCAGTAATTCGCGAACACGACGTTCGACCAGATCAGGTTCCGAAAAGATCGTCGTACTTTCCGCCTGTCCGCTGTGGAAATGCATCGTGCGCTCACACGCCATCCGCCACATTTCTTCCCGGTTGATGATCGCCTTCCAATGGCTTCCCAGGTTGCGCAAAGTCGGATCGGAACTGTCTGCCCAGCGAACCACATCGACCAGAAACGATGTTTCCGTCAGTCCCTGATACGCTTTCAGATGCTCCAGCGGATTGCCGGGGAACAGCAGCTTCATGGTTTCTGCAAAGTAATCTTCCAACGCGATGTCGATGCCTCGCACCGTGCGATGGAAGTAAATCGTCCGAAACAGATTGGCCCGTGTTTCAATAAAGTTGATCAGCGTCGGCAGACCACGCGAATGAATGGTCAGACCATTCTCGGTGAAGAAGCTATAATGAATCAAACGCGAAATATCGAACGCCTTCGTGTTGTAGCCGGACATGTAAGCGTCCCGCAGCACAAAGTCCATATTGTCGACCGTGTAAATGCCGCTGAACAGGGCTCGCAGTTTTCTCAGCCAGTCCGGCTGGCCTTCCAGATCGTCCGGATTTCCAGCAGGACGGCGAATCAGCCAGCCGATTTGTCGAGGATCAATCTCCTCCAACGGCTGCAGCTTGCCATTGGGATTGCGACGAATCCGACGAATAATGTCGCCCAGTTCGTGTTCGATAATGTGACCGCCGATGTCTTCGTGAGTCAATCCGTACTGATCCAGATAATGATCATCAAAGAAGTGACCGAACGGACCGTGGCCAACATCGTGCAGCAGACCGGCAATGCGAACCATGCTTTCCACACAGGCGCGAGACGGCACGCTGCGGCAGGAATCCACCAGCGAGTCGTACCACGCATGGACGGTGACCGAGCCCAGATGCATCACGCCCAGGACATGCTGAAAACGCATATGCTCGGCTGACGGGAAGACCCACCATGCGGTCTGCAGCTGATGGATTTGTCGCATCCGCTGGACCCACGGATGGTCAATCAAATCCTGTTCGGCCGCTTCCCCGGAAGGCAGACCGACACGAGAAATGAACGGGATGTAGCCATGAATCGGGTCGTGCGACAGGCTTTCCGTTGTAAAATCGCGAACCATTCCATTTTGCCTGGCAAACAGAAGTCCTCCGCGGGGCGTTCAAATTCTTTTTAAACGCCAGTCACCGCAAATGACAGGCCCGGATGATAACGACCTGCCCCGTTTTGTCCCACGTATCCTGCGAATGCGAAATCGATCGAAAAAAGCAATGTGCCCAACCGAGGCTGTCGATTCCGTTTGAATGTTTTTCCTGCCGCCAACACTCGCCGTGGCTTTGCAGAGGGCGAGTTCATGCCCGTGTTGATTCGGCTCACTTGGTAGACGACGCGGGGCGGCTGACGTAACGTGCGGATGGGATCCAATTTCAGCAAATTGGTCGCACCGCTGATTGCGGTCACCTGTTTTTCATTTCGTTACTTTCGAGCGTGCAACTCCAGAGCGTGCAATATGGCCAGTCCTCTGATTGATACTCATTGTCATCTGGATTCTGAGGGCTTTCATCAGGACATTGATCACGTAATTCAGCGAGCCCTCGACAATGGCGTCGAACGGATGCTGACCATTGGAGTGGACCTGAAGACCAGTCAGGCCGCTGTGTTGCTGGCCAATCGTTATTCGTGCGTGTCGGCGGTGGTCGGGATTCAGCCGAATTATGCTCAGGAAGCAAAGCCTGACGACTGGGCGGCGATTGAAGACCTGGCGACGCATCCTCGGGTAGTTGGCGTCGGCGAAACAGGACTCGATAAATACTGGGACGTGGCGCCGCTCGATATTCAGCGTGAGTACTTTATTCGTCACATAGAACTGTCACGACGCCTCAAAAAACCGTTTGTGGTTCACTGCCGAGAAGCAGAAGCGGAAGTTGTCGAAGTTCTGCAGGCGGAAGCCGCCAACGGTCCGTTGTTCGGGCTGATGCATTCATTCTGTGGCAGGGCTGAAACGGCGGCCGCCTGCGTTCAGCTGGGCCTGTATATCTCGTTCGCCGGGATGCTGACATTCCGCAAAAACGAAGACCTGCGGACCGTCGCTAAGTCTGTCCCCATAGATCGACTTCTGGTCGAAACCGATGCGCCGTATCTGGCTCCGCTTCCCAATCGAGGCAAGCGGAATGAGCCGTCGTGGGTCCGCTTCACATGCGACTGTCTGGCTCAGGTGCTTCAAGTGACGCCTGACGAAATGGCCAGACAGACGACAGCCAACGCGAAAAGATTATTCACACTTCCGTAGTTCAGGGGCCGGGTTTACCAAAGCCTCGGGAATCCCTTTTTTGATGACGCTCTTCAGAAGACTGTTTCCCATGCGACGTTTCATCGCACTGTTATCTTTCGTCTGTTTGACGTCGTTCTGGAATATCTTGTGGCCATCGAATTTGCAAAGTCCCGAGGGTGTCACCGCAGATGTTCGTCAGAATCAACTACGCTTTCTGGAAAAGCTGAACCGCATTCAAGCATCGCGGTATCCGGAAAACACCGAGCTAACCGCGCGGATTGCGAATTTTGAAACGGCCGCGAGAATGCAGACCTCCGTCCCTCGGCTTCTTGTTATCTCCCAGGGAACGGACGGACGCGATCACAATCGGCATGCGTTCTCGCTGTGGATTGCCGGCGGTGGTTTCAAACAGGGCTGCGTTTACAGAGCGACCGATCCGTTTGGTTACGCGGCCGTGGAAAACATCGTCAACGTACACGATCTGCATGCGACTCTGCTGGCCTCACTGGGGCTCAATCATTCGCGGCTCACAGTGTCCTACGACGGCCGGGACACCAGTCTCACCGACACCGAGGTCACTCATGCAAAAATCATCGAAGACCTTTTCCGAAGGACGAAGACGGCGACGGCACGGCGGAGATTCGAACGAAGGTGTTCACCGGCTTTCGCAAGTTCAACGTGCAGGCCGTCACCAACAATTTGATCTGGGGGCTCGACCATCGCATCTATGGCGCCGGCGGAACCAACGGCGGAAGAATCGCATCCGGCATTGATGCGACAGTCCCGGCCGTCACGATCTCACGCAACGATTATCGCTTTTCCCTGGAACAGCCCACGCTGGAACTCCTTTCCGGCGGCGCACGGTTTGGAAACACGTTTGATGACTGGGGAAATCGGTTTATCTGCAACATCCGAAATCCGGTTCAGCACGTGGTGCTGCCGCAGCAGGCGATCGTCCGAAATCCGGCATTGAATGTGGGCACCCCTTTGAATGATGTGGCAGTGGCCGGCGATCAGCTCCAGGTGTTCCGAGCCAGTCCGCCGGAACCCTGGCGACTGATCAATGCCGCGCGACTGTCCAGCCAGGGCGATCCGCGGATGCCGCGCAGCGAAAAGAACGCCCAGGGATTTATGACATCCGGCTGCGGTGTCACGATCTATCGCGGCGACGCGTATCCGACTGAGTTTCGGCAGCAGGTGCTGCTGGCGGAGGTGGCTGGAAACCTGATTCATCGCCAAAAGCTGGAACCGTCGGGAGTCACATTCACATCGCAGCGAATGGACGAGAAGTCGGAGTTCCTGACATCCACCGACAACTGGTTTCGTCCGGTCAATTTTCTGCACGCGCCCGATGGAACTTTGTATGTGCTCGATATGTACCGCGAAACCATTGAGCATCCGTGGTCAATGCCTGACGATTTGAAGGCGCTGCTGGACCTGGAAATTGGCCGTGATCGAGGCCGTATTTATCGACTGACTCCTCCTGCCTTTCAACGACGAACCACGCCGCGACTCTCCAAAGCCACTACCGCCGAGCTGGTGGCTCTGCTACAGCATCCGAATGCATGGCACCGTGATACGGCTCATCGCCTGCTGTTTGAACGCCAGGATCCAGCTGCAGTTCCGTTGCTCGAAAAATTGCTGATGGACCAGACTTCGGAGCTGGCACGATTGCATGCTCTGTGGTCGCTGGAGGGAATGAAGCAGCTCAGCAATCAGACTCTGCTGGCGAGCTTCGGGGATTCGTCCGCCGCTATTCGTGAACAGGCGGTTCTGTTGCTGTCCGGACGAGTTGCACGGGCCGAGGCCCCAGAATCTCAGTCTGACCTGCTGGCACCGCTGCTTGCACTTGCTAACGATCCATCGCCGCGCGTGCGTTTTCAGGTGGCGCTGGGACTCGGTGCTTTTGATGATGCTCGCTGCATGGACGCGTTGTTGTCGATTGCTCGCCGAGATGCTGCAGATCCGTGGATCGTCAACGGCGTGCTGAGTTCTTCTCGAGAATTGGCGCCGCAATTATTTGAGCAGTTGCTGAGCGAGCCCGAGTTTTTGAGTGCGCCCGAGCATCTGCCGTTGCTGCGACAACTGGCCACCGTGACGGGCGTGCGAAAGAATACGACCGAACTTCTGGCCATCGGAACCGGGTTCAGCAGACTTCCCGATGAACTGCGACTTGCTTCTGTCACCACGGAAATGCTCCTGGCTCTGGAAGACGGACTTCGACGTGCTGGCGGTCGCCTGTCTGCACTTTGGCAAAACACCGAAGCGGGCAAGCTGCTGGCCGAGCAGATCCAGGCGGCGGCAAAGATCGTCGCAGATCCCGGTCAGACGGTGCCTCAGCAGCTGATCGCTTTGCGAATGCTGAGCTGTGCAGATTTGCCGACCGTGCGTGAATCCGTCAAGCCATTGCTGTCCACGCAGCAGGCTCCTGAGTTGCAGGTTGCAGCGATTCGCACGCTGGCCGCGTTTCAGGACGACGCGCTGGCCGCCGAATTACTGACCCTCTTTCCGTCATCAACTCCGACAGTGCAGTATGAGATTATTGAAGCCGTCGCCAATCACCCGCAACGCATTCCCGTCCTGCTGGAGGCTATTGCCGATGGGAAACAGGAAGTGATTCTGCGGGAGAACATCGCCGAAATTAAAGCGACCGGGCTGAGTCTGATGCCGGAAGGATTCGAGAAGAAAATCACGGCTCGGGAAATGGCCGACCTGATCGCCTTTCTCCGCGGCGGTGAGTGATGACTTAGCATCGAGCGGAAAATGAGTGTCACCTTTCGCTCTGCGAAAGTTGCGAATACGCTGCTTTCGCGGAGCGAAAGGCGACTCTAAAAAGCCGCACGATGCTTAGTCACAACCTGAGCCGCGAGGCGCTAGCCGATTTGACAGCATGAAATCGGCCATCGTCTCAGGCCTAAGTCAATTGGTCGATCCATCAGTAACCCCGCCAGGCGACTCAGCCAGCGGAAAGACAGATTGCCGATCGAGATTTGCTGGTCATGCCAGGGGAATGTTTTCAGCCCGTCAAATGCGATCCGAGCTGCGTCGCCCCATGACTGAACGCATGGCAGTCCGTCGCAGAGCTCAGGGAAATTGTTCGAAACTTTCCGGAACGCCGCCGTCACAAAGTCATGATCGCAGCATGTTTGTTCATGGTCAGCCGCGAACAGCGAAACCGGTGCTTCTCATTTTCTTCGTCATACGTGTTCGTCAGGTAGTCGTCGAGTGCATGGCGGGATTTGAACTGCCCCACCCAGACGTCGACAATCTCAACTTCGGTAGGCATAAAGAATTCCCCTCCCCCTCGTTCCAGGGCTCCGGCCCTGGAACGCACTGCCAGGAGGCTCCAGCCTCCCACAAACCCAATCACACCGCACCCGCCATTTCAATCCGCGAATTAAACACGATTGTCCCGGAAAACTGAAACCCCTCATTTGAGACTCTATCAGCCCCACACTAAGTTGGCCCAGCCGTCACCCAACGGCTAGCCGTAGGGTGTGACAAGCAAACCGGAAACTGGCTACCCTGCACAATCACAGGACTCCGAGAAAAATCGTACGACGACTTTCTTCGCGGCTGCATTAACCACGATGTTGACCAGCAAATGGGCGCGTCTATCGGACTTACGTATTTGTATGCCTCGGAAGGCAGCGAGAACGTCTACGATGTGTCACGCATGTTGGCCACAGGCAGCGGTGGAGCAATCCGAAACGGTCGGCGAAACTTCCGTCGGAGCCCTTGACCGACCGAGAGACAAGTGGAAGATGCCGTTGCGGCGGATGCATCGACCGCTCCAATTTCATTATCGTGAGTTATTACCAATGCCAAGCACCATTACCGTTCAGGAATTTGCACCGTTAAGCCGCAAGGGCGGATTTGATCTGATTGACGTCCGATCCCTGATGGAATTTTATGAGTTTCATGCCGTAGGAGCCCTGAGCGCCCCGCTGGATACTCTTAATCCCAAAGCCATCATGGAATCTCGCGGAACTCGGGCCACCGAGCCCTTGTACATCATCTGTCGCACTGGCGGGCGATCAAGTCAGGCGTGCCAGATGTTTGAGAAAGCCGGGTACACAAATGTCGTCAATGTCGATGGGGGCACTTTGGCCTGGGAAAAAGCCGGGCTTGCGGTCAATCGTGGTCAGAAGAAAATGATGTCTCTGGACCGCCAGGTGCGGATCTGTGCAGGCCTGCTGACGCTGATCGGATCATGCCTGGCTCTGATGAATATCTGGTTTCTGGTCATCCCTGCCTTTATCGGAGTCGGCTTGACTTTCGCGGGGCTGAGTAATACTTGTGGCATGGGAATGCTGCTGACCAAAGCACCGTGGAATCGCGGGTTGACCAATTGTTCGACTGGCGGCGGATGCTGTTCCCAGGGACAATGCTGAAGTCTTCATCGAAGTCCGTCCAAAGCCATGGGTAAATGAGACTGTCAGGTGTGAGCACTGAAAACACATCCGACAGGACGCGAACAAATGTCGTATTTTCGTTTGAGCCGACCGATAGGTCAGCAGTAAGTTGGTCAGAGGCAATGCCTTGTCAGGAGGCTCTGTGGTGATAAATCTTCCAGGCATTGAACTGCTTGAAGCCATGCATGCGTTTCCCTGTCACTACACGTTCAAAGTGATTGGGTACGCCGACGGCAACTTTACAGCGCGAGTGGTTTCTTGTGTCAGAGATGAACTGCAGATGGGTACCGATCCGCCATTCTCGCTGAGAAATACCGAACACGGGCGACACGTGGCGGTGACGATCGAGCCGATGTGTGAATCATCTCAGCAGGTTCTGGCGATTTACAGTCGTCTCTCCGGGCTGGATGGCCTTGTGATGCTGTTGTGAGGCCTGTTCCTGGACAGGGTTGTTCGGTGTTGTCATAAAGAAGAAGTCCGAAGGTTTTGTGGACGGAGACTGGTCCGAGCCACGCCTGGCATTCTGTTTCACTTTCAGTCCGGACGCATGGAAATGTCGGGTTTATTTCAGGGCAGCTTTTTGATTGCCGCCAACCATCTGCGAGACCCCAACTTTTATCGAAGTGTGGTGCTGATGCTTGAGCACAATGATCAGGGAGCCATGGGGCTGGTGATCAATCGTCCGTCATCGATGACGATTGGCAAAGCGTTGTCTCAGCAAGGACAGATTTCCGGAAATGACGCGCCAGTTTTTGTAGGCGGCCCGGTGGAACCTACGTCCCTGTTTATCCTGCACAACTGTCTGGCTCTTGGAAAACGCGATCAGGAAGTCACCCCCGGTTTATTTCTGGCCGGCAGTGAAGATTCTTTTGAGCAGGTCGTGCGGAGCGAAAAGAAGCCGGACGCCAGTGTGAAATTCCGGCTGATTTCAGGCTATGCAGGCTGGGGCGAAGGACAGCTGGAAAGCGAAGTCATGCGAGGCGACTGGTATTCCATTCCCGCCGACGGTAGCCTGGTGCTTGAAGAAGACGTGTACGGCCTGTGGGAACGTTGCATGCGACGACTTCACCGCGCCAATCGCCTGCTACCGCACAACATCACGAACCCCGAATGGAACTGACAGCTTTCGCACGGGGCACAGTGTTAGTGCAAAGTCGGTATGAACCCCCGAGATGAACTCGGGGGCGTTTTTTTGGCGGCAGGCGCGGCACGGGCAGCCTCAGGCGGCGCGTTTGGTTGGCGACGGCTGCCACGCCACGCTTTGAATTTCCCCCAGCTGCTTTAACAACAGCTGCTCGCACAATTCACCCAGCGAAAAACCTTTTGCGCTGGCCGACATGGGAACCAGACTGTGTGACGTCATGCCGGGGATCGTGTTGATCTCCAGAATCCAGCAGCGGCCCGCATCATCAATCCGCAGATCCGTGCGACTGATGCCACTGACTCCACACGCTCGGCAGGCCAGCAGAACCAGTTCCTCCAGGCGGGACGGAAGTCCTGGCGGAGCCACGATGTACCGCGTACATTCGTCCAGATATTTAGCGTGATAATCATACCACGAACCGGATGGTATAATTTCCACCGCCGGGAAGACACAATCATCAATCACGGGGACCGTCACTTCACGGCCAGGGATGAACTGTTCGATCAGAAAACGAGTCCCCCAGCGAGTGGCTTCGCGGACAGCAGATTCCAGATCTTCGGCGCGATGAACAATGCTGACGCCGACGCTCGATCCCTGTTCGGCCGGTTTGACAACCAGCGGATAGCCGACGCTGCGCGCCGCTTCCTGAATCAGAGCCCCGGATGAAAAACGATTCAGAGCCACGCCGGGCGGAACCAGCAGCCCGGCATCCAGCAGAGCCGCACGGGTTGTGATTTTGTTGAAGGTCAGGCGGGAGGCTTCTGCCGAGCTGCCCAACCACGGGATGCCGATCCGATCCAGCTCTTCCTGCAGCACCCCGTCTTCGGCTCCTGTCCCGTGCAGCATTGGCAGGATAATGTCTGTATCAGATGCGATTGCAGCCAGTGGAGTATCGCGCGGGTCCAGTAATTCGACAGCATGGCCACGTTGACGCAGGGCGGCGGCCACGTTGCGACCGCTTTCTATGCTGACATCCCGCTCGGCCGAGTCTCCGCCGCTCAGGACCACGATCCGCAGCCGGCGGTTTTGCGATTCTTCCCTGAACATCCGCAATCTCCTGAAACGTGATCCATCACGAATTGAATACGACTTGTAAGTCGTCGCCAT
The DNA here is from genome assembly GCA_041688565.1 of Planctomycetaceae bacterium. Taxonomy (GTDB): domain Bacteria; phylum Planctomycetota; class Planctomycetia; order Planctomycetales; family Planctomycetaceae; genus SXXK01. The sequence continues at coordinate 6,712 of JBDNHX010000331.1, read as the reverse complement.
TGATGCCATCGACTTACACGATGTCCTGTTACCAGACTTTGATTTCCAGTTCGAGATCCACGGCATACTTTTCGGCAACGGCCTTCTGAATGCGACTGATCAATTGCTCAACGTCGCGGCTGGTGGCCCCGACGTCGGTCTCAATAAAGTTGGCGTGGCGTTCGCTGATGCGGGCCTTGCCTACAGACATGCCCTTGAGCCCACATTGTTCAATCAAAGCCCCCGCGCTAAGACCGCGAGGATTTCGAAAAATGCAGCCGGCCGACTGGTCGGCCAGCGGCTGTGTGGATCGCTTCATGATCCAGTTCTTGCGGATTCGCCGATTTAGTTCTTCGGAATCGTCCTTTGTGAGGCTCAACGTGACCGACAGAACCAGCATGTCCTGAAAACTGCTGCGGCGGTAGGAGAAGGAAAGTTCGTCTCCTTTTCGAGTCGCCACGGTGCCATCCTGTGTCAGCACCTTCACGCAGGAAGCCAGTTGACCGACGTCGCCTGCGCCCCCGCCGCTGTTCCCGACGATGGCTCCCGCGATGGTGCCGGGGATTCCAACCAGATGTTCGACGCCACCAAGCCCCGCGCGAACCGCTTCGGTAATCATGTGGGACAACAATGTGCCGCCGCCAGCAATCACATCGGTGCCTTCGACGCGAACTTTACAGAGCAGCGGTTCGATGACGCGGATCACAGCCCCACGCACACCTTCATCGCGCACCAGAAGATTGGAACCCGCGCCCAGAATATGGACCGGAATTTTCTGTGTACGACACGTCTGGACAATCGACAGCAGTTCTTCTTCTGTCCGAGGCGTCAGAAAATACTGCGCAGGCCCGCCCAGGCGGAGCCAGGTATGCCGAGCCAGCGGCTCCTCAAGCTGCAGAATCTCTTTGTAGTCTTCGATGGATTTCGTCATGAATCTGATTTGTCCTGCCTGCGCCCATTGTGATAACCACATCACCGGGTCGAGCCGCATGGTCTAATCTTCCCGGCACCTGGTCAAGATTCGCCACAAGGAAAGCGCGGCCTCCCGCTTCAGAGATCTGGCGAACCAGATTTCGTGACAGGCGACAGCACTGAGCCTTGGTGGCGTTTTCGCGTGCTGGAAGAACAGGCAGTATCAGGCATTCATCGAATGCTGACAAAGCCTCTGCGAACTCGGAAAACAGATTTTCCAGCCGGGAAATCTGATGTGGTTCAAATACAGCAACGATCCGACGGCCTGAAAATACCGCCCGCGCCGTCTTCAGCGTCGCCCGAATAGCCGACGGATGATGTGCATAATCGTCGATCAGATCCACTCCCCGCCAGCGACCGCGGTACTCAAACCGCCGGCAAATGCCAGGAAACGTGGCCAGGTGTCTGGAAATTTCGTCCGTGGACACGCCTTCCGCGGCGACCGCCGCGAACGCAGCCAGGGCGTTGTCGACATTGTGCAGTCCCGGAATTTTCAGTGTCACGTCCGTCAGCCGCTTGCCATGATGGAAGACCGTAAATGCCTGTGCAAAGCCGCTTGTGATGGCCGAAACAGATCCGTCCGGCAGGGGCTGAAGAAGCGACCGGGCGAACACAGGCTGGGCCAACAGGGGTTGAGCCATCCAGTCGGAGCCGGGCGATCGTCCAAAAGTCTCCAGCCCGCATGCGGCCATTTGAGCAACGTCGACCGGACGTTTGCCGGACGAACTGACAAGCAGCTTTCCGTCCGCGGGCAGCCGCCCGATGAATTGCAGGTAAGTCTGATCGGCAACGGCATTGGACGGGAAGAAATCAAAGTGGTCTGGCTCAATGCCTGTGAGAACAATGGATTGCGGTCGCAGCTGCAAAAACGACTGACGGTACTCGCAGCTTTCAATGACGGCCAGTCGTCCTGCGCCGAACGATCCTGAACGATGCGTCTGGCAAAATTCGCCACCGACAAAACCGGCGGGGGCCAATCCTGCCTGTTGCAAAATCCACCAGATCATGCCAGACGTGGTGGTCTTGCCATGAGTCCCCGCGACGCAGATCTGCCGGGTATTTTTCAGAAACGAACCCAACGCTTCTGGAAGAGGCAGTACAGTCAGACCCTGCTGTCTTGCCGCGGTCAGCAGCGGCGACATCGGAGAAACCGCCAGAGAATGCACGATGTTCACGGGACTGAGCGAAGAAACGGCCAGGTCGTCCGTCCAGGGAATAGTCCCGCAGGGGAACTCGCTGTTTTGCCGAAAGGCCAGCAGGCCTTCCGTGTCTACGTCGGTCCCCGTCACATGCTGCCCGGCGTCTTGCAGAATTTCTGCAAAGGCTCGCATCCCGGCCCCGCAAATTCCCAGCAGCAACCATCGGCCGGGATTGGCAGCAGAGATCCGGCTGTATTGGAAGTGTGAATCGGGTTTCATTGACAACCGCCGTCCCTGGCGTGAACTCCGGCAAACTCATCAGTGCCCTGGCAGACACATCAGGCAGAACTGTAATCGAATCACTGGGCATTCTGCCAGTGTTTCTATAACCCATGCGAATCCGTTGTGAAATGAGTCGAATTGGGTGCCGTTGCCTTCGGGACTCAATTCAAAGAGATCAGCCACATCCACACAACTCACGCTGGAAAACGCGACGCGAGGTAAGCACGAAATCACCGTCCCGGAAGTCGTGATGTTGCTTTTCACGGTGCATATGCGAAAGCAAACATTTTGTGAAAGCAAGGTTGCCTTGACAGTGTTAAACAGAGACTCACAATCGCAGATACTGATCTCAAACTGGCGGGTTTACCAGGCAAGGCGACGAGCAATTTGTTTCGTTTTTTGCAAATAAAGCCCCACGATCGAAGACAAGACTGATAGAATTTGGCTGGCGGGTTTTCCCTCGATCGAGAGAAGTCAGGCTTTGAGTCCCTTGATTTCCCCCTGACGAACTGGCGAAATCCGTTTACCTCATGTTTCGAGCCCCAAAGATTTGAGGTTGGCGGTTTTTTCCGATCAGTTTTCATTTGTTTTAATCCTCAGGCGGGCATTGATGACACAATCTTCTCTCGACTATTTCGGTTCCACATCACTGTATTCCCAGTCAGCGGCAGAGTCTGCAGGTACGTCGGACTCGAAACGGGTTTACGTCATCGACGATGACAAAGCCGTTCTGGATATCATCCACCTGATGTTGCAACAGGCTGGGTACGATGTGCGAGCGTATCAGTTCTCGGCACAGTTTGTCGAAGAGTCTGCCCATCTCCCGCCAGGCGTAGTGGTCACAGATCAGGTGATGAATGATGTCGAAGGGATCGAAGTGCAGCGGCACTTGTCGGTTCGCCCGAGTCACTTTCGAGTGATTCTGGTGACGGCTTTTCCGAGAACAAGTCTGGCTGTCGCCGCCATGAAGTGTGGTGCTGTCACTGTTCTTGATAAACCTTTCGACCGACGCGAATTGATTGAAGCCGTGGAAGAAGGATTCCGTCAGCTTCATAACGCTGAAAGCTTCGAGCAGGCTCTGCCTCCGATCCTTCCTGAAAACGGTTCGTATCTGAGCCGTCTGTCAGAAAGAGAACGCGAAGTCATTCAGCTGGTTTACGAAGGTGCTACAAACAAAGCGATCGGCATTCAGCTGGGCATCAGCATCAAGACGGTAGAAAAGCATCGCGGCAAAGCAATGAAAAAGATGCAGGTGCTGTCGCTGGCCAGTCTTGTCCGTTTGATGGATCGCGAGATTAATCGGAACTGACCCGTGGGGTTTTCTTTGTTTGCTGCTCTGTTGACTGATCGCGTTCAGCATTGCCTGAGGCCACGGCCTCACTTCGCACAACCGCGCCTCACGGAACCACGGTATTATTGAGACCGCTATTTGGTCTTTGCAAATTTTACCGGCAGCGGGATGTCGAGAGTGTCTTTGTTGGCCGTGAATCCGTCACCGCCGATATCAACAAAGACAGGATTGCTCATTGCCGTCGGATGTTGAGCACCCCACATTGGCCCCATCACATCGCCCAGCCGCTGAGTCCTATGGCCGGTCAACACGATCAGATGCGCATCCTCCTTCAGTTCAACGTCTATCGACTTCTCAAACCGGACAGTGTCCCTGGTGAACAGATCCGGATGCGATTCCCGAGTGAAAGTTAATGCGTCGCTTCTGCGTCCATTGACGAGGATGAAGACGCAATCCACGTCGTACCAGTTGGCACATTGCACTTTGATTGTCGCTGTCACTTTCTTTGATTTTGCGACAAGGTCCTGGCCGGCAAACACAGGAGTCGCATCGCTGCCGGTTTCGCGAAATCCGGCTTCAAGGTACGGTGCGTTGGACATAATCACATGGCCGTTGCGAGCCACATCACGCATTTCGTCCGAACTGATCTGTGAAGGATCATCTGTTTTGGATTTCAGCCACAGTCTCAACCCGCCCGAGCCGTGGTAGTTGTAATGAGAATCGGTATTGACCACTCCGTAAATCCGGAAACCCTGATTCAGCAGCTGCAGCCAGTTGAGAGCCCGATGATTTCCGAACGGCTTTCCATCACGCTCATCAAAGCGACTTGGATTGACCAGCAGTTGATCGATCGGATGAATCTCAGTCACATTCATCAGCTGGAAGGAACGTGAATAGCCTTCATCCGGAGTCTGATCACCGTTGCGATCGTAGAACAACCAGCCCATGTCCGGATGGTTTTGCTGAATCAGTTTGACGCTGTTGTTATCCCACGCGGCCAGACGTTCGATCTGAGTTTCCGGGCTTAAGTCGGATGTCGGTGCACCGCCATCCTGAGTCCTCGGGCGGTAGATCAGAGGAAAGGCATTCTGGTGATTTAAAGGCAACGGCGATCCTGTCAGCTCCATCCCTGACACCGTCGCAAGAAACGGCTGCAGACCGAGCGACTGGATATGTTGGTCATACGAGCTGACTCGATTGTGTTCCGTGCATGGCGCGAACTCCACGTGTTCAGCCGCAAGATTCAGGACTCGCCCCAGCTGACTGCCCGTATTGTCGCCGGACGGAGAACTGTGGCTGTGGAAGTCAGCACTGATCCAGCCTGGTGTCGCAATGAGCCGCGGAAGTTTGACGGACAGCTCCGTCGTCTTGCCGTGTTCAATTTTCAGGGTTGTGAACTCCGCATGAAATTCCGGCCCATGACTGATAGTGACTTCGTATTCTCCCGAAGGCAAAGCGGTCGACACTTTTCCGTTTGCCGTATACGCCAGATTGCGAACAAAGAATTCGCCGGTCTCAGGTCCCCAGTTGGGCGTCGGTGTCTCTTCTTTTCCTTTGAACTCAACCTTGGCGGGAATTGGATGTCCGTCATCGTCAACGACCGTGAGACTGGCTTGCCCTGGGCTGTATTCCTCAAGATTCAGCAGCAGCTCACCGGCCTGAACCGTCAACGTCTGCGGCTTAAATTCCTGACCGGCCACTGTCACCTTCGCAATGCATTCGCCGGACGGAAGACGCACTTTTGCGGAACCGTCCTGGTCAGTCACGACGGTTCCTCGTTCCTGCTCACCGCACAGAAAAGCAACTCGTGCGTTCGGCACAGGATGACCGTGTTCCAAAACCTTCAGGCGAGCTTCTGCCAGACTAACGGCGTTGGGCTGCGTATCGTTATAGTCGGCAAGAACTCCCGGCAGGTCTCGGTTCACAAAGATGAAACGAGTCAGCGAAAATGATTCGCCCGGCTCCACAACAATCGGAGTGCTGTCTGGCTTTTCGTACGTCAGCACTGTTTCGCGTGTATTCCCGTTGCAGCGGATCTGAAAGCCGGGCACAGCAATGCCATACGCCTGCTGCCAGTGGATATCGTGGAACCAGAAGAGATCATGAGTTCCGTCGGCGGCCTTGGGCATATCTTCCTTGCCTGCGTCCGCTCGCAGATCATCTTCCAAAGTCAGAGTGATGTCGGCCCTGGTTGTGTTTTTCCAGGTGGAGACGGCCGTTAAAAAACGAGAGTCCTGAGTCAAAGACCATGTCGTCGAATAGGCCGGCTTTGTGTCGGATCCCTCGGCGCTGACGGTCACCTTGCCGATGGCCGAGGCTTCGTTTTTCCCGCTGCTGTTGGAGAAAGCACCCGCCTGGGAAGAAAACCCGAAGCCTGAAAACTCAAACGCACGCCGGCCCGGATAGAAGGCACTAAGCTGATCGCTCTCGTGTTCTCTGGTCGTCAGATCGATCAGCGATCCGCCGATATTTCGAACTGTCATATTTGCGTTGCGATTGGGCACAGGTTTGGCAATCACTGCCCGCAGGTACTTGTTCTGAATCACGATATCGCCGTAGATCGCGTCGACCTCTTTGCCGGATGGAACCAGCTGGTCCCAATTCTGCTCGTTGAGTTCCTGCACGGCGATCGCTGCCTCATCGGCGGGAAACGCGAACACGGAACCCGTCAAGGCCATGCACACCATCGACGACATCAATAGCCGGTTCGCCAGTCGGCAGACACCGTTGGGGACACGTGCGGGCGGGACGATCAAATTCATTTTAGTGCTCCAGGTTATGGACGGGCGGACAGCAGGCCGACCCCGCATCATTTCCGGTGTACCGGTGATTGGCAAGTGAGCACCCATTGAGCGATGCCCTGATGCCGCCTGTCGCAATGCAATGCATTTGGCGCAACAGAACCCCGCGGCAACATTTGAACACTGCTGCGATCGTTGGACAGCGAATGCGGGCTTTGCAGTGCGAAGCGAAGTGTGCTCCACGAGTTGTTAACTGCAAAGGAAGTCGAATCCTCAGGATCCGCACAGCAGGCATAATTCGATCGGAC
>JBDNHX010000330.1:0-6090 GCA_041688565.1 Planctomycetaceae bacterium | reverse complement strand
GTCACGGAAGCAGAACTCGCTATCATGCAGCTGCTGTGGGACAAGTCAGCTCGCACGGTGCGAGAGATGGCGGAGACGCTTTATGGAGACTTTGGCCCATCGCAGAACGCGACGGTGCAGAAGTTACTGGATCGGCTCGAACAAAAGGAATGCGTCCAGCGAGAACGCAGCACCTGGCCTCATACCTACGATGCGGTTCTGCAGCGATCCGATCTGATCACGCGGCAACTCCAGGAAACGGCCGACAAACTCTGCGATGGTTCGCTGACGCCGCTTTTAACGCATCTGGTGAAGACAAAAACGCTCTCTAAAGAAGATCGAAAATCGCTGCGAAGTCTGCTCGATGAACTGGATGGGAAAGCAAAGTAGACATCACTCTCTGAGTGATGAAGCCCTGGAATCTGACACCACAGGAAAGAGGGGAAAGACATTATGAAGTTTTCTAATGTGGCGATGTTGCTGCTGATGTTCGTTACAATCGGTTCCGCAGACGCAGACGAAAAGGCGAGCCCGCCAGCGACGAAGACGAACAAAGAACAACAGGACGAAAAACTTGCCGCCACGCGGCTGGAGTTTATGAAGACGTCCGTCAAGGATTATGAATTCCGTGAGGGTCCGGACTTTAAGGCTAAACTGTCACTTGTACCGGAACCGCTGTTGCGATTCACAAATCTCGTCAGTGGATTGCAGGATGGGGGCTTCGTTGTCTGGACGTCGGCCTCCGGACGCCCCATGGTTGGCGCTCAGGTCTTTCTGACGAGTGACGATTTGTGGATTCACGAGTTTCAGTCACTTGCGCCAGTCCCCATAACAGCCAGTCGCAACGAGGAAATTGTTTGGCAACCCGATCGTGCTGGTGCTGATCGAAAACCTGTTCCCGATGCTCCTTTGCCAGCCGCGAAGGCCGTGCAGCGACTCGTTCAAATGCGGCAGATCGCGAGACGATTTTCTGTTTCGGATGACTTCGAAGGCCGCGTGCAATCAGACAATCTTCGGCTCCTCTCGAATCCTATGCTCCGCTTTGGAACAGAAGGCAGCGAAATTCTCGATGGTGCCCTCTTCGTCCATGCTCATGGCACTGACCCGGAACTAATGATCCTCATTGAGGCACTAAAGTCAGACGACGGATACCGTTGGCACTACTCGCTTGCACCGATGACCGGCTACGCATTGAAGGCTGCGCTTGATGAAAAGCCGGTTTGGGAAGTCGCATGGCGTCAACCACCGTTCGATAACAAAGAACCATTTTTTATTCTGGTCCATAGCCGTGAACCATCTTTGAAATCATTTATCGATTCATTCAGACAAAAGTAAAGTTGTAGGGTGCGTGAAGCAACGCGCAACGCCATTCGACGCAGGGTCGTGGAGCCGCGATTCTTCTGAAACCAGAAACTGAAAACCTCAAACTCGCGTCTGGTGTGTTTCGCTCCGCTGCACACACCCGACAACGACCGACAACTGACTACTTTCATGCTAACCAAACTCCTCGAAACATTGCTGTCGAACGCAGTGACCGCCACGGTGCTTGCCGTGGTCGTCTATGCGCTGGCAAAGTGCATTCGACATCAGGGCGTTGTTCATGGATTGTGGATAGTTGTCCTTGTCAAGCTGATCACTCCGGCCATCGTCACGCTGCCGTTTGCGATTACAGTTGATAACTCCTGGCTCGCCCTGAACGCGGACGAGGTCTGGCTGCGTGGTCCACAGGAAACCACGAAGACATAGACTCAGGATTGGCGATCGATGGTGGAAAGCATTCCTCAGGCATCGCCTTGTCGTCGCGTCGTCCGGAGCCCAATGTGCGCGGGGTTACGACGAGCGAGAACTTGGCAGGATCAGGATTAACACGAACATTGTCATGGAGTCGCGCCGTTGTCTCGGTGCTGATTCTCGTCTGGCTGCTGGGAACCTGCTTTTATGTTGTCCGGTTGCTGATTCGTTATGTTCGCTTCTGTCGATTTCTTGGTCAAAATGAGCAAGTCGATGAAGAGCTGATCAGCGAAGGCTACGACCTTGCCTACAAGATGGGTCTGAAGCGTCCGCCGCGAGTTCGCGTACTCAGCGGAGCATTCTCGCCGATGCTGTGCGGGTTTGGACGAAGTCTGACACTCATTCTTCCGCTGGACCTGCTGCATCGGTTGACACCCAAAGGCCGCGCGACGTTGATCGTGCACGAGTTGGCTCACTATTCGCGCGGCGACTACCTGGTGCGAGTCCTGGAAACATTTGTCACTGCAATTTACTGGTGGCATCCGGCGGTTTGGTGGGTTCGCCGTGAACTGGAAATTGTGGAAGAAGACTGCGTCGATGCTCGTGTTATTTTCGAGTTTCCCGGTGACGCACGACATTATGCCGAAGCGATCCTCGACGCGATCGACATCCTGTGCGAGCGAACTGCCGTGATGCCTCCGCTCGCCAGCGGATTGGGATCCGCGCCGATGCTCAAGCGACGGTTGACTCGCATCATGACGGAAGTCCCGGTGCCATCGACATCGCGACGTGGACACATTGCGGTGCTGGCCTGCGGAGCACTCATCCTGCCGCTGCAGTGGATTCACTTTCGCCCGAACCCGTCGCTGATTGCCGATCAAGCCGATGTGGACTCGATCGACTCAAACAGCGGCATACAGACGCCGGAAAATCTTGCATCGGCCGAGCAACGGGACTCCATTCTTCGGCAACCGAGCTGGTGTCGAGTGCATTCCCCGAATGGTTCGTGGATCGTCGTTGTTGACGAGTCGCAACGGTGCGTTCTCGTTTCGCCGAGGGAGATGCGAATTGCGGAACTCTCAGAGTCAACGATTTCCTGTGTTGTCTTTTCGCCGGATTCTCAGAAGCTGGCTGCTGGCACCAGCGATGGCCGAGTCCTTCTGTTTCAGGCTCCGGATTGGCGTCTCGTGCGCGGGATGAATATCGGTTCGGCGGTGAAAGCGATCGACTGGGCATCGCATTCCGACCAGCTGGCAATATGTACCGACCTGGGCGAAGTCCGTGTTCTCAATACAGATCGATTGAGTTCAACTGCAATCCGCCAGCTTGCTTTGACTTCACCGAACTGCATCCGATTTTCACACGACGACAGTTTCCTGATTGTAGGCTCTGGCGACTGGAAGACTCAGACAGGCTCCGCTCTGCAACTGCTGGATCCTCAATCGCTTCGCTTAAAATCCGCTGTGGACCTGACGACTCCGATTGTTGTTGCTCGTTACGGTCAGCGCGAAGATGAGATTATGACCTGTGACTCAAGCGGCCAGATCATTCTTTGGACCTTGCCCGATCTTCAGATATTGAATTCGCAATGGATCCCCAAAGACCACGTCGCGCCGCTGGAGTTTTCGGTCCAGGCCGATGACAACGGAGTCATCAGCCGAGCGTTCTGATTCTAAATTGTTTTGTAAGCGAACCTTTATGAACGTCTCTGCTGCCTGCTGCCATTTCCGAACGCTGCGATCAATGAGCATCATCGCACTGATGCTGGGCGTCGTGTCAACGAAAGCCATTGCAGACGAAGCCGTCACTGATGCACCTGTGAAAGAAGCGGCCGCTTCGTCTTCAGCGGACGATAAGATCGTTCATGGGCGGCGAATCGCCGTGATTATCCAGGGGCATCCGGGCGACGCGGACCATGCAGAGTTGTATCGTTCGTCGATGGATAAGATTCGAGGCGGAATGATCGCTCACTACGGCTTTCTCCCGGACGATGTGCATGTCTTTTCCGGAGACGGCGAAACCACCGAAGAAGACGGCAATGCGGTTCAGGAACCCGTGACGGCTGGCGACGCTAAAACCGTGAGTTCGACGGCCGCTGCAGGCCTCCCTGAAGCGGAGCAGATCGCATCAGCCGCGACGCCTGAAGTCCCGCCTGCAACAACAACGCTGTCTCTGGCAACGCCGAAGCCAGCAACTCGTGAATCAATTGCGAATGAACTGCTCACGCTGAAGACGAGTATTTCGGCAGACGACAGTTTGTTCATCGTCGTCATGGGACACACGCATTTTGAGAATAATCTGGCGTGGTTCAATCTACCCGGACCAGACCTGCAGCAGAAGGAGTTCGCAGAGCTGTTTCAGGGCTTTCAGGCTAAGGAGCAGGTCTTCATCATCACGATTCCCTGCAGCGGTTACTACATTCGCAATTTGTCCGGCCCAGGTCGATACGTCATGAGCGCAACCGAAGCGGATCTGGAAAGCAACGAGACCCTGAACCCGCATGCGCTGGCCGACCTGATGTCCATCGCCCCAAATCCGGAGTGGGATCTGGATACGAACAAAAAATTCTCGCTCTTCGAGTTTTACATCGCCTTGTGCCATGGCGTAGCAGATCGGTACACGGATGAGACACTGCTTGCGACCGAACACGGTTTGCTCGACGACAACGGCGACGGTCGCGGCACAGAGATTCAAGCTCATTACCTGAGCGAAGAACAGGGCGGTTTGCCAAAGAACCGGCAACGCCAAAAGCTCAGTGAAGGACGTGATGGAATGGCATCATCACGGCTGCAGCTTCGGGATTTGTGATTTGGAATTGAAAAGAGACAGACCGTGATTGCGATTCGAAAAGGACGAAAAATGCGACGGACGGGGTTCCTGATTTTGCTGATGGCCTGTTCACAATCCGTCGATGCGTTTCAAAAAACGCTTTCTATTGAGCCTTCGGCGGCAAAGAAAAGCGACGATTCGGAGAAGCCCGTGTCGGCCACGGAAGAAACAGCACGACTTAGCGATCTCATCGAAAGCTCCGTCGACTGGTACGACCTGAACGGCGGTTCCAATGGTTCGGTGAAACTGAAATCGAAGCCGGTGATGCGCTGGCGCAACGTGGCTCGCGGACAGGACGGCGAAGCGATGATGGTCATCTGGACCGACGGTCAGCGACCGGAAGCGGTGGCCAGCATCTACCCGTGGCAGGAAAACGTGGTGCATGAGTTCGATTCTCTGTCACGCGGCAGGAATCTTCAAGCCCTTGACGATGAATCAATCGTCTGGGCTCCACAGGAAGTTGGTATTCAGCTTCGTCCTGTTCCGGAGGCCATGTCGCCGGGCGCTACGCCTGTGCTGCGCCAGCGGGAAATGAAGATCCTTGCCGCTCGCTTTTCAGGAGTGATGACTGGTTGGAAGGCGGACAATAGTGACCGAGAGGAACTGAGATTGCTGCCGCGTGCATTGTATCGCTACGAAATTCCTGCAAACGAAAAACGCAGCGACCACGTGATCGATGGCTGCGTAATGGCATTTGTGACCGGCACTGATCCGGAGATCCTGCTGGTGCTGGAAGCCATTGATGATGGCACAAGTCGGCGATGGGAATATGCCTGCGCTCGAGCGACCTCGGGCGGACTGGAGATGCGACTGGACAAAGACGTCATCTGGACAGCAGTTAAGTTTCCTGACAGCACTCAAATCACTAAGCCTCACATAAATCTTCAGAAGCCCATTCCATGATAAGAAATGCAGGACACCGGTAGCTGTTTACAAGAGTTATTCCCACGTCTTCGTTCCTTGCTCGAGGTAATTACTTTACCGCGATTGCGATGTTACTTTTCGCTGGCCTCAGTTCCGTCAGTGTCGCTCAGAATACAGAACGCAGGGAATCTGAAATTGCAGCAGAAAAAGCTTCGGGTGAGATCACCAAGGCCATCTCGCACATTGGGACATTCTGGTAAAATAGGGCGTTTCGCTTTTGGGGGATTTTGAGTACACCTCTGCAGCATACGAACTGCCATCGCATGCTATGGAGAGAAGACTGTCGCGATCAGATCGTTAATATTGGGCTAGGCGAAATTATTTGTCACTTTGAACAGCTCGAAGATCCTCGTTCGCCTATTAATCGACACCACCCTTTGCCGAGTGTTCTGACAATCTCTTTGATGGGAGTCCTTGCCGGTTCGGATGGACCGACAGCAATTTCCAGGTGGGCTGTTGCCAGGAAAGACTTGCTGATGCAGGCGCTCGACCTCCCGTATGGATTTCTTCGCCAGACGTGATTCGACGAGTCCTGTCAGCCCTGAAGGTCGATGCGTTTCAATATATGGATCCATCATTACAATTGATGCGATGGGGACTCAAGTCGCGATCGCCGAACAGATCGTT
>JBDNHX010000329.1:0-3100 GCA_041688565.1 Planctomycetaceae bacterium | reverse complement strand
TTTTCCTTTCGCCCCGCACGCGGGGCGCGGATTGAAACGGGTGAACGCGGGAACGTTGTAGAATTGTCGCCCCTTTCGCCCCGCACGCGGGGCGCGGATTGAAACAGGAAAATGGTTCGGTTGACTGTTGCGCTTGCTGCTTTCGCCCCGCACGCGGGGCGCGGATTCAGCGTCTGTCTGAGGTGAATTGACACGCCCCAGCCAGCCAGCGTTTCGCCGCAGAGGCCATGCCGAGAGCAGTTCCTTTTCTGTCGCCGTTCCTGTACCAGCGATCGAGACTGCTCCAACGCCGGGCTTCTGCACGCTTCACCAGATTCGCTCGCAAAGCATTGCGTTCCACATACCGGCACAATCTCTTTTCTGTGTGCGACCGATTCCGTCAGTGGGCTGGCTTGTTCAACCGGTGCGGCGGACGGAACGTGTCGTCGAATAGGTATGTCCAGCACACGATGCCAGAGATTCATTGACTATGAAAGTGCGAGAGCCGCCTTCAGGCAGTTGTTCACGCTCGACATTGTCTCGACGGGCATTGTTCCGATCTTGCGGCGAATGAAACTGCGGTCGATGGTGAGCATGTTGTGGCCCTGAACTGCAGAGTCAAAAATAAGTCCAGCCTGTCGTCCCGCCGGGGAGTCGGCGGTGATCAGGATTTCCGTCGGACTGCCGGGTGTGAATCGAGTTTTGCTCGTCAGCAGAACAACGATTGTGTCATCGAGACGTTGATTGTCAGAATCGTTCTGTACCACAATACACGGACGCACTTTGGAACCCAGTCGATCCGTATATGGATAATCCACCAGCACAACGTCGCCACGGAAGACCGTGATAGTCATGGCTGTGGCCGGTGAGTGTCATAATGATCATAGGCGTCCATTTCTGGATCATCCCAACCCGCTTGCTTGCCAGCATCACCGATCGCAATTCGCTGCTGGTCGATCGTCAGGGGTTCCATGTCGAGCAGCGCCCGAAGCCGGTCGAATTGTTCATCGGCGATCAGGACATAGACTCGCTGCGTCCGCGGATCGACGACTCGCACAGGAGTGTCCCCGGAACGATCAACCATTTCCTGAAGTTCAGCGGGAAGTGTTGTCATGCCAATAGTGTACCAGGAATACGGAAAATGCAGATCTCATTTTTCCCTTTTACGGACTCCCAAAGATCTTCTTGAACGCAAAATCCACAAACGCCTTGATCCCCAGTGGTATCACTCTGAACTCCGCACAACGTTATACAGTCGCTTCAAACTATCTCCAATTGTAGCCATTCCGCGACTGTCGATGTAGTCATTAAACCGTGATGAAAAGCGACAACAGTTTGCATCAACCTCTGGAAGACGAGCCTGGGGTCGGCCTCAAGGACGCATGGTGGATTCAAGGTTGAGCCGTCTTGCCAACGATTCCACCCAGGCTTCGTCACCGAGTGGCTTGCCTTGCTGAGCCGACAGCCGAACCGCATCCATTTCCTGCTTTGTGAGGCACTCGTTGACAACGAGTTTGGATGGCCGCAGATGTTGCAGCCCCAGTTGCTGCAGAATTCAGAATCTGCTCGCGGAGTGAGCCCAGCACGTAGCCCCACGCTTCAGCGTGGAGACTTTATTGCTGGATCGCGGCGATTACCGAATCGAGGCTGCGAAGAGCATTCTCGCCGGCGGATCTCGGAGCAGCATCGCGCCGGTCACGAATCACGCGGGCTGGTACGCCTACGGCCACGCAGTAATCGGGCACAGGGGAAATCACAAGTGCGCCGGCTCCGATGATGCAGTGCCTGCCAACACTGGCGGCCACGGTTGCTCGTTCACCGATCCAGGAATCGCAGCCGATTGTGACGGGTTCATAGTGTCCAGGCTGTTCGCGGAGTGGAACGTCCAGACGGTCAGTACCATGCTGACGGCAGCCGTTCATGATCGAAACATGAGAAGCGATCAGCACATCGTCCTCGATCGTCACATTGCCGATCGAACAGTAATTTCCGATGTAAGCGGTTTTGCCAATGGCCGCTTCGGGATGGGAGAAAATCGTTCCGAAAGAGACACACGCATCTTCTCGACACTCACGAATGGTGGCTCGCAAAAATGCATGCCGCAAATGAATGCCCGAAAGTCCCGGCAGCAGACTAAAAAGTTGTGACCACCCGCAGAAGATTCGATCAGGCCCTGCAAGCGACGCCTGAAGCCGGTAGATCAGCACAGCCGGAAACACAATCACGGCGGAAATCAGGGCGGTCAGTTTTTTGGCGAAGCGTTTCATGAAGTTGAGACAGGCAGAAGGTTCGGCAATACGATTCAGCGAGGGTCAAGATAGCGGAACTCTCACGGCTCGATCAGGACACGATCATTTCTTCCTGTGGTCGATCTTCCCGCGGCTGAGCTTTCAGAATGTTTGCTGGCTGTCGTCCGGAAGACCACCATTCCAGCGCATCCCGCCAGAACAGGACCACAGTCCACATTCCGCAGCAGGCAACGGATGTCGCCAGCTGCGTCCAGATCCCGACAGAAGGGAACACTCCATATCTGATGGCCACATAACTTCCGCAAATGCCGATGAATGTCATCAGACTGTGAGTCCAGGGATAAGGGATGTCGCGCACGGGACGGCACACCGCGAGTGTTGTGAACGAAAAGGCGAGGTATGTAATGACACCGGCCCACGCAGCTCCCCAGGCACCATAGATGGGGATCAGCAGAAAATTACCGACGACATTGACGGTGACACCCGCCACACTGCCAGGCAGCATCAGGCTGGTTCGTTTCGAAAGCAGAGCCGGGACTTCGAACAGCAGTTGAAGTCCAAACAGAAAGAAGCCCAGCAAGACCACGGCGATCAGATCGATTGCTTCCCCATAAGCATCCGGAGTCAGGAGCGGAAGAATCGGGTGAACAGTCAGGGCGGCGCCCAGCAGCAGAACACCCATCCCGCCGACGAACCATCCGAAAACTTTGCCGAACAGTTCGTTGGCTTTGGGCATGCGATCAATGTCGTAGATGGCCACATGCCAGATTGATGAGAACGGCAGCAGGCACAGCGTGTTGACGGCAAAGCCGATCTTGTGAGCCAGCGAATAGACACCCACTTCGTCCATGCTGACATAGATCCGCAGAAAG
>JBDNHX010000042.1:0-32471 GCA_041688565.1 Planctomycetaceae bacterium | reverse complement strand
GCATTCATCACTCGGAGAGTGATGGCTACTCTAATCGCAAATCGACTGCCATTGGGCTACCGCTCGCAGCGGCTCTGCAGCAGATCGCAGATTGACCGCCAGCAAACGGATGCACTCACCTGAAGCAGCGCCTTCACATCAATTGGAATACAGCAGAACACTCAGATTAATTTCTTCGCCGGACGAATGATTTGTCGACAAAGCGATCGTTCCTGGCGAAGCCGTGACTCGCTGAATATGAGGACGACCGGGTGGCACTGCGATCGTCAGGATGTAGCGATGCACGGTTCCCGAGGGCTGTCCCAGCGGTGACAACGACGCGGTCAGAAAAGACGGGTCAAATTTGGAATCAGCAATCCTGAACGGCTCTGCCATATCCTTTTCATCAACAATCAGCAGGAGCTTTGCTTCTCTGCCTTCGGACGCGGGAAATGATCCAAGTTGTAACTGCATCTTGTCGCGGTCAAAGAGCGTACCGGCCATTTGCTGCATCTGCAGAACTCCCTGCCGTCGCGCGCTGACGTTTACCTTAATTGGAGCGTCATACTGGGCCAGCTTAATCTCCACCTCTTCCTCAAAGATGCCGGCAGGAATATCGGGAGCAACAACGATCTTCAGTCCGAAGCCGCTGAGGAATCCATTGACCGCCTTCATTTCCACCGTGATCGGGCCTGGAGTCACCGTCACTTTTCCGGACGGACTGTGAATGGAAACGATCTCCAGGGATTCATAAACTTTTGAACCCAAAGTGGCCGTCATCTCACCCGCCTGCTCGGTGTAGACATTCCCCACATTCCAGTCGCGCGGAAGCAATTCAAACGGCATTTCAATGGCCCCTTGAACCGCATATTTCAAGACGGTATTTTCAGGATCATCCGTGTACACATCTCCTCCGTGGCTGAACTGACGATCGGGAACTTCACCCGCTTTCCAGCTCATCGTCAGAGTGACAGATTCACCTGGCTTAACGAGGGCCCGCTTTGACGTTTTCCCATCCGCAGTATCAAAGCCGAACTGCGTGCACTTGCATGTCGTACTGCCAGTGACCAGATTCAGATCTGCCTGACCTTCGTTTCGAACAACGAACTGATGCGTATTCTTTTCCTTAACCTGCATTCGGCCAAAGGCAAAGGTCAGATCCTTTGCAATAGCTTTAGGCCACGGGCCTTCTTTGGAAGGAACCGGTAAATCAGCAAGCGGTGCTTTGGGCAGCGGAACGATCATCTTTGCGTTCTCCTTTGCCGCTTCAATATTTGTGACAACCGACAGTTCACTGGACGTCTGGCCCGATTTTTTCAGGACAAACACCACTCCGGATGCAAAGAGCACTACAAGAACAACGACTATCTTCTTCATAACAATCTCCCGCAATTCGCGGTCTGAAAAATACCCAACATCCACTGATTAGCGAATTCCCATCGTCCAATCGCTTACTGTCTCACACCGTTGCTCAGCGATTTGAGCATCAGCACATCTGACTCCGCCAGGTATCTATCCTGATGCCCCCAGCGACGGTTGATTTCTTCCAGCTGCAGGGATCGCGATGCTGCCGTTTCAGCCAGCATCTTCCAGCGTTGCCGGGGATCTGCCTCACACAGTCTGACCAACTGAACCCAGTCATCGACTGACGATGGATACATTTCAACCACTTGCTGCTGCTGGTCAATCGCCTGCTGCATCATTTCTTCACTATTGAGAAGCCTCGCCCCCAGCGCCAAACATTCCGCTTGAGCCCTAAAGCCGAAGCTGCTGCGTCTGTCAGCTGCGATCAGCACGTCGCAGGCGTCCAGCGCCTGACTCACGGATTTCTGCGCGTCTGGACCAGAATCAGTTCCAGCGGCGCTGTTGATCGTCGCCCGGTCCGGACTGGCCTCCTGAGCGTGCTTCAGATCCCTCAGTCTGGATAACTCCAGTTCGGCGACTCTCTGACATGGCACGACCGCGAACGGATCAGCAGCGATCGCTTTCTGATAGTGGATGATCGCAGCACGCAGGTTCCGCTGCCGATGCCTCAGATTGTCTGCCTCTGCAACGTTCCGCTGCGCCGCGAGTACTGGCAACAATCCCCATTTCAACACGATGCCAGCCACACAAACGCGGGCCACAGCACCAACGGCTAAAACGACCTTCTCAAAACGCAGTCTCTGCATCCCTGTTGATACAGCTGCAGGCTCTGATACATCCGAAGGCCGCGATGCTCCGACGGCCGCGCAGACCAGCAGCAGCAGAGCCACCGCTGGCATTTCAAATCCTCCTGCGGCCAAAAGATTGACCATCATGACAACAGCAGCCGCGAAGCACGAGACGCGATTCACCGCCACCGGCCGGATTCCTGCCTGAAGCAGGGCGACGACCAGCCCAGTCAGCAACACCGCATGCATCGGAGTTTGCGTCAGAAGCGACTCACCGTTTATCCACAACCAGATTTCCTGGATGAGAAACCCCAGTGCCAGCCCCAACGGAACGATTTTTCGCGGGTTCCGACCGGACAGCAACGGAGAACGCAGGTCGCCAGTGTTATTGGCGTATTCCCTCGCAAGGCCTTTCAGAACACAGCCAACGAAAAGCAGCAGACCAACAAGGCTGGTAACACCTCCCGCGGACCACGCTTCCAAAACAAAATTGTGCGGGTCGCGAATCTCTTCACTCGACTCATCCTCCTTATACTTCAAATAAAGCTGGCGAAAATTGCCTGGTCCCGCGCCCGTCACAGGATGATCCTTCAACATTTCCAGAGCACCCGTCCAGTACAGCAGACGAAACTGGAGTGAACGAGGCGACTCCAGAATGACTTCCTTATCTAAAGCTCCTCCCAATGCCGCAGCCCCCGCCAGGATCATCGCACAAACGCAGCCTCCCATTCCCCATTGCAACATTTTCCTGGCGGTGGTCGTTCGGCTGCGAACAACAGACAGAATCAGCAGGCCTGCCGCAGCACCAAGCCAGGCAGAGCGGCTCTTCGTGAGCACCAGGCAATAGGTGACCAGACAAATCTGCAGCAATGACAGAGCCACGCGAAAGACGGTTCGAATTTCCCCCGATTTCCACTGCACCGTTGTCTGACCAATCAGCAACACCAACGCCGTCGCCAAAACCCCGGCCAGAGTGTTCGCGAGCGAAAATGTTGCGAACGGTTCAGAGCTCGACAACAGTCGATTTTCCCAGAGAATCCGGTCCGTGCCTTCCACAGGAATTCCCTGCTCGTGCAACTGCGAAATAATCTCTGTGGCTCGCAGTGCTCCTCGCCCGTCGGACTGACCGAGCGACTCATCAAGCTCCGCTCGCTGCCCTCGATACCACGCGGCCTGCTCCGGATAAAAGACATGATGCTGCCAGATACCAAATGCAGACAAGCTCACGGCGACAGCAATAACAACCTGAAGCGTCTGAGCCGCAAAAACAGGTTCCGTGCAGCGTAAACGAAATAGTCGCCAGATGAAAAACAGGCCTGACCATTCCAACGTCAGATTTATTGCGGCCCGCCGGTCACCCTCCGCCTGGAAGACTACTGCGGTGGACAAAATATGTCCCGCAGCAATTAGCAACACACCCGCATCAATCAGGTTAAAAGCGGCAGAGCGAGAAAGCCGTCGCCCCTTGTCATTTTTTTCCAGCCAGCAAAACATTGCCTGCAAAGTGGCAAGCACCATCCACAGCACAATCAGATGCAATCCGCCGCCGTTGACGGCATCTTCTGTCGGCCACAGAAACTCCGCGGTCAGCAGCGCAAACGCAAAGATTGTGAGTAGCACGTGCATCAATCAGTCTTTACCCGCAAGCGTTTCAGCAGAAGCTTCAGAAGCGATAGTCTGCACTGGCGGCACTTCAGTGTTTGCAAGAAGCGTCATTCTTCTGATCTGATCGACAAAGGTGATCCGGCTGAAGAAGGCTCAGGCGATGTAAAGACGGGCGATGACACAGCAGCTGAATTCATGCTGCGAGCTTCCGCCAGATTCCCCTGAATCTCATTGACAGAACGTCGCCCGACAGTTTCCAGAATAGAGATAATGGCCAGTACGCAAAAAATCAGAGCCACAACCAGCATGGCGCCGTTCCAGTCCTGAACCTTGTAGAGCAGCAGTCCGCCCAGCCCTGTCATAGCAGTTGTCAGATGAATGGTTAGAACGGCATGAGCAGGCCGCAGACCCATCTCCACGAGGCGATGTGAAAAATGACTTTTATCACCGTGAAATGGACTGCGTCCCTGACTGATGCGGATCATGATAACGGTGCAAAAATCGTACAGCGGAACAGCCATAACACACACCGGGGCCAGCATGATGTGCCGGCTGCCTGTGCTTTCGTAAAATGTGCCGGTGACGGTCAGCACTGCCAGCAGGAAGCCGATCAGATTGCTGCCGCAGTCTCCCATAAAAATACTGGCCGGCGGCCGGTTCCAGACGAGAAATCCTACCAGCGAGCCCGCCAGAAGGACTAGCGGAAAGGCCACTGACAAAGTCGGTAATTTCACCAGCGCCACCAGAATGACGGCAAAGATGAGTGAGGAGATCAACCCTATTCCTGCCGACAAGCCATCCATATTGTCGAGGAAGTTCAGGGCGTTGGTGAGAACAAGAATCCATAACACCGTTGCAACGAAACCAAACCAGGGCTGATCGACGAAGACCGTTGCGCGAACGCCGGCGGACACAACGCCCACAGCGATCGACAACTGAAATGCCAGCCGGGCCTTCCACGAAAGGTTCCAGCGATCATCCGCCAGCCCTGCAAAAAACAGCAACACGGCCCCGGCGATGATCGCCGCAAATTGTTTCCACCGATGCGGTTCTGCGGACACTTCCTCAAAGATCTCATTGATAGCCGCGAACCGTCCCCTGAACCCCAAAAATTCGGCAGCGACAACCAGCAGGACGGGAACGACAAGGGCCACAAAAATCGCGATGCCGCCTCCGCGAGGCGTTGGCTGAACGTGAACTTTTCGATGCCCGGGAAGGTCAATCAGCCCAAGTGCAGGTGCCATCCAGCGAACCAGGGGAGTCACCACGCATGCCAAACCTGCGGAAGTCAAAAATCCGACGGTCAAGAACTCCAGCATCGACGGGCCTTCATAGTCAGGGCGGTTCGGCAAATGGCCGCGTGTTGTACGCTGGAATCCCGACAAAAACACAGAAGAAAGTCGGAAACATATTCGTCACGGGCGACATTGTTTCCCGTTCAACGCAAGAGACACCATAACCAGCCTCCATTTCCGCCGCTGACTGCCAAAATTCGCGTCCGAAAGTCTCACAACGAAGCAGAACAGGCATCCAGCAACACATTTTCGTTGCCATTTTCAGATTTGCTCGGGAGCCCCTGGCGGTTTTGTCAGTCGTTGTAAGTTCGTCACACGCGACGCCAAAACACAGCCATTGAACACCCCCGCACTGTAGAAAATGCAATTTTGATCATCCGGTCGCCCCGATTAAGTCGCATTTTTACGCGTTTCCGGACGGCGGTTGTAGATTTGGCAGCCAGCCCGATTGCGACGCTCACAAACACAGTCAACATAACAGCAACGCCATAAACGACTTAGACAAATTCCAAACATCCGTCCAGGAATTGGCGCAGCAGTTGCGAATCACCTTATATCAGTTCGACAACAATCAGGTGAAAAAGCCTGTCTCATTCAAGAGGGAGCGAGTGCGATGCGAATTCAAATGACACCGAAGACTGTCCGACGTATTCTGTCCGCTGACGGCTATCTGGATCTCGGAATGCCCGAGCGAGCTGTTGAAGAGCTGGATAAGATTGAAGATGCAGGTCCGCTGGAAGGGCCGGTCCAATTGCTCCACGGGATTGCTCTGAAACAGTCGAACAATCATCGCGAAGCCATCACTCACCTGGAGCGGGCCGCGAGAATCATGCCTTCTCCAATTCGGCGCTTTGCATGGCGTGAACTTGTGGACGCTTACCGAGCAGTCGGCAGCGAAGAGCTGGCAGAAATGGCTCAGAAGCTAGGTGGAAACGACGATTTCCAACTCAAAATCGCTCTGCCGTTTGCGCAGATGACTTTGGACATCCCAACATCACAGAAAATGATCTGACCTATCGTTCCCCGTTTACCTGGGTCGCACTAAACTCCTTCCCGGGGCTCCGCCGATCGTTTCGGCGGGGCCTTTTTGCATTTCGGCACAAACCGTCTGTCGCGTTACCGGAATATTCCAGTCTGCCGAAATGTCAAAAACCGGCAATACTTCAAATAGTGATTCAATTTGGGTGATTCCGAAAGCCCTATCCAAACCGGCACGATTTACCGTATTATTCGTGTCAGGCAGTGTCTTTCGTCGGCCCCGCAAACTCGGTTGGGCCACGAAGCTCACGAATTGAGGACAGAGCTGAACAAGGACCGTTCAGCTTCGCAATTCCCACCGCCTCTGGAATGGAGTCCCCGGTTCATGGTTTGCCGAAGAAACTTTCTTCTTGCCTGTTTTCATCTGTCCGCAGTCGGCGTTCTTGCCGGATGCCGCAATCGTCAACGTGCCCATGTGCTCAAGGGCGACGACAAAGATATGGTCGGAAGCCACACCGCGGGCGCCGAAACATGGAAGCCGCTGATTGACGAATCTGTGGCTCGCCTGCTTTCGAAATCCTGCGCCACAATTCAGCAGGCATCTCACTCGACAGTCGACGCGCAGGGCCAGACGTCGCGGACTGTTTGCTTCGTCGGTGTCGAAAATCGCAGCGGCGAAGAGATCGGCGATTTCGAAGAGCAGATTTACGAACATATCGATTCGCTCATTTCGCGGGATCCACACTTTCGAATGATAAGCCGTCGCTACGTGGAAGCAGCGATGGGAGAATGCCGATGCAGCATTGATGCACTTGTTACAGCAAAACACCAGCGTGAGTTTCAGGAAATTCTCGAGCGCCAGGATCAGCCGTTTGACTACCTTCTGTTTGCCCGCATCACCTCCGGAACAACCAACAGTAACGGCGACTACCAGCGCGACTACACGCTGACTCTGGAACTGCTTGATATTCATACGGGCGAATCACTGAAAGACTTTGCCGAACTTCGCAAAGGCTACCACAAAGGACTGTTTGGAAAGCTGAAGCACTACGGCAGCTAAACCGCCGGTGTGACGGCCGACTTGCAAAGCTCAGACTGCGAGCAACTGCATTTTGTGCGACATGGCCCTCATTCAGAATTCTCCGATCATGCATAACACGAACTGCAACCTTCTGCAGTGGCTTCAGCGGCTGAGACGATACGGTCCGGCTGCTGCGGCGATCTCGTTATGTATGAATGTCGGCTGCCACGCATGGCAAAAGTCTCATGAAGCTGCAGTCAGCCATTTCAGCAGTGGTGAAATTGAGGTTTCACGCGAGGCTCTGAAGAAATCTCAAAAAGCGTTTCATGCGGAAAAAAATCTGCTTGAACTGGAGCAGGGGATTCTGGATCTGGCCAGCGGCGACGTAAAGCATGCGGAAGGTCGCTTTCGCACGATGCGTCGTGAACTGGAACATCTCGAACAGCCCGACGTTGCCGAACAGACGGCATCCATGATGACCGACAGCCGTGCGGTCGCATTCTCCGGTCGCGACTTTGAGCGACGAATGGTCCTCAACCTTGCTTTGCTGACCAGTATCCTTGGCAACGGGCAGGATTCATTCGCTTATACCACGCAGGTTACGACAGCCGCAGCAGACAGGAAGGAAGCTCTTGCAGCGGCCGCATCTCATTCTGAAAACTCTGCGAACATCGCCAATATCGACAAACCCGCAGACGATGTGGGCCGCGCGCGAATTTCGCCGGCCAGCTTTTCAGCCACAGCATCCGCAGGCGATCCGGCTTCGATGGCCGGCCAGTCTTCCACGGCCGTGATTGTCGCTTCGCCACTGGATCAGCCCCTGGCTTTAAGTGCCTATCTCGCTGCGGCCGTGCAGTCGGAAACTCCGACGCGGCTCGAACACACCGAACGTGCCCTGGATGATATTGGCTTCTGGAATCCCGCCTTTCACCGTCACAATGCCACGGCATCACAAGGCAAGTTCGGCACGCTGTGCGGGCGTGGCAATGGAACATTGCATATCATTGCACTCGTGGGGAAAGCGCCGCGCTGGGTTTCAGAACCCGCGGAGCCGACGTCCGCTGCGCTGCTGATCGCCGACCGTATCATCAGCATTACGGGAAAACACACTTTGCCTCCGACGATTGCCGCCGTAAAGATCGCGCGCCCGGAACCCAGTCCATCCGTGTTGCCGCGAGGAAGTCTTCGGTGCTCGGTCGCTTCCGCCGCCAATTCCGAACCCGCAGCTGCACCGGCTTCGACGCTGATATTCTCCACTGCCGTGGATCTGAACGAAGTGGCCATGGCGTCGTACCATGAACACCGGGATGAAGAACTGGCCGCCGCGGTTGCTCGTCGTGTCCTGAAAAAAGGAGCCATCTATGTGCTCAAGGAAACCCAAAACATTCACCGCAATTCGTGGGTGGACCTGGGCGTTAACGTAGCCGGCGTTGTCTGGGAATCGCTGGAAAAACCAGACACTCGTTCGTGGCGAATGCTTCCCGCGCGAATTGATATCGCTCACACCGAACTGCCGGCGGGAGACTGGACAACGACCCTGAACCTCTCCAGTTATGGTGGGGCCGGTTCCTCGCAGGTCGTTCCGGTGCGTATTGAAGATGGCCGGAACACTTTTGTCGTCTGCATCATCCCTGAACACCGGCTGACTGGCCATATTCTGGTCGGCGGTGCTGACCGGACAACGATTCCGGTCAAGTAAGAAAACACTTCCGCCGTTCGAGCTGCCTCCGGCGGTGCCCGCAGATCCATGGGCTCATTTCCCGCGCTCCTCCGCCTTATGACGGATCGCCGTCTGAGCTGCACTCAGTCGCTCGGGCCAGATAAACCGTGGTGCTCGTGCTGGATCATATCCCTTCAGATGACCGTGCAAACGCAGATGTGGCCTTTCATACCGAAGCGTCGTCTCGCCGAACACTTCGCGACAAAAGTCGCCGAGGAATTTCCTCGGCGAGCTTATGTGATTCGTCTTGTCCGGTCGATCATCAGCCACCGCTGATAGAACCGCTGACAGTGAATTTCAAAGTCTCTTCACGCCCCTTCACCCTGACAATCATCTCTTCGTTAAACTTGCCCGGCTTGTCCGGAGCCGTGAACTGCATTTCAACGATCTGAATTTTATTTTCTTTGTCGCTCATTTTTACTTCAAAACAGTCGTTCATCTTCTGGCAGTCCACATCTTCGATCAAAAATGGCTTGTTCCCCTGAACCGTCAGTCGAACAATCGTGGTCTGACCTGGCTTCAGCGAGCGGATCGCAATGCTCGGATTGTTAATCGTAATGTCCGGGACGATATTCGCTTCGACAATCAATGGGACGTAAGGATTCGAAGCGTCGTCGGTGACCAAAGTCACGATGTCTCGGATCTTGCCGGGCTTCGTTTCAGGAGCCAGAGTCATATCCAAATCGTAGGCCACCGTACCGCCTGCCCGAGCAGTCTCGCGCAAGACAGCAGTCAGTTCTTTGCTGGTGATACGCACATCCTTGATCTTCCAGTCAGGGCGACCGGCGTAGGCAATTCTGACCGTGGTGGTCTTGCCAGCTAGAAAGTCCAGCTTTCCAAAATCAACCTTACCGGGCTCGAAGACCACGTCTGTCCGAATGTAGGCGGAGATCGGAATTCGCACTTCTGCAAACTGCGGTGCGTCAAAATAAATGGACAGTGAAGTGTCGCGCTGCCCCTTGAACGAACGCGTATTCATCCGCACTTCAAGTGTCGTCTGCTCGCCTGGCTGAAGAAGCGTCTTGCCAGGCTGACCGACTTCCGCACAGCGGCATCCGGTGGAAATGCTCGAAATCTGCACAGGATACTGAGTCGTATTTTCGATCGTTACGACTTTTACAGCCTCTGAGCCCGTAGCAATGACGCCAAAGTCCAGCTTCTTCACATCAACAAGTGGATCGGCCCAGCTACTCTGAGCGACCGCTACTGGTGCAGCCACCACAGCGACAACAGCGGCGACTGCTAAATACCCAATGTTCCCCAACATTTTCTGCACCTGTTCAAGAATGGTTCCGGATCGAAGTGCTCAGGATCTCCGTCCCTTGGTCCTTCTCAGTTTCTCCGGAAATCCCCATTTCCGAAGTCACGTTGTCACTACAGTGGATCGACTTATCCGGTTATTTGCGAAGGACGTGCGCTGCATCATCCCGGTAAACCTCAACGGCTTTCCCTGATGAGGAAATGGGGGAAATTCCGACTCGCTACCCGTTTTCCGAATTTGCCCTTGCCGCTGGATCGACTGAGACGACACGGGAACATTAGGTGTCCCCGGGTCCAATGTCAATCCGCATAATTTTCCTTCCAAGCTAAGGATCCGGCAATTTCTGCCGCCGCTTGAAACGCCGCCGCACCCCAGTTCTGAGAGGCGGGTTTGTCTCTATTACGAAGACCACACGCCACGCAGATCTACCATTTACGCCAGGTCACCCATTCTACGCTAACTACCCAAAGAATTAGTGGCGTTGACGTTTTCAATTCCGACAAAAAACCAACAGGTTAAGGCATCGAGACAATCGAGCGACTCAGCCCACCAGCAGCTGGCACATACGAATTCGTCGCGTAGTCCATGACCATGCGGTCCGCATTGAATCGCCAGCCCAGAGTTCTGATGGCGCGTTTCATTCGGCCGATCCATTCCTGAGGCAGATCGTCGCGGTCGCGGTCGTAAAACATGGGAATAACTTCCGCAGTCAGCACGCGGTACAGATCCTCACCGTCTCGAGCATCCTGAATATCCTGATTCCAGTGCGTGCGTCCCGTGCCGATGGCAAACCCGTTTTTGCCATCGTACGCTTCCGCCCACCAGCCATCGAGAACTGAACAGTTCAGGCCCCCGTTTAACACAACCTTTTGACCACTGGTGCCCGACGCTTCGAGCGGACGTCGTGGGTTGTTCAACCAGACGTCGACCCCCTGAACGAGGACTCTCCCCATGTCGATCGTGTAGTTTTCGAGAATCAGCACGCGTCCGCGAAACGGCGCCTTACGCGTTAACTGAAAGATGTGCTGCAAAATTTGTTTGCCACGCTCATCTGCCGGATGTGCCTTGCCCGCAAAGATAAATTGCAGCGGACGATCCGAATCTGTGATCAGCTTCGCAAGAAAATCGAGGTCCTTTAAAATCAGGTCCGCACGTTTGTACGGCGCAAAACGGCGAGCGAAACCGATCGTGAGTGCCTGCGGATCAAACAACTGCTCCATGTCGGCGACGACACCTTCGCTTTCGCCTCGGCGAGTTGCCTGGTCGACAGCAGCGTGCCGTGCATAATTGATCAGCCTGCTCTTCAACGTTGAATGCACTTCCCAGAGCTCGCCCGGTGTGATGCTTTCAAAACTTTTCCAGACTTCCGGCTCGCCGGTTCGCTCGTACCATTTTTCCGGCAGAGCTCGGTTGTAAAGAACTCGCATCTGCCCGGCCAGCCATGTCGGCACGTGTACCCCGTTTGTGATATGACCAATCGGAATTTCTTCCACGCTGCGCCACGGCCACAGCCCGGCCCACATATCACGGCTGACGACACCGTGCAGACTGGAAACACCATTCGCAATGCGACAAAGTTTGAGCGCCAGAACTGTCATGCAGAACGACTCACCGCCATTCTGCGGATCAACTCGGCCCAGCCCCATGATCCCGTCAATATTAAGCCCCAGCGCATCGCCCAGCGGACCAAGGTGCTCATCAATCAGCCCCTGATCAAATCGGTCATGCCCGGCCGGCACTGGCGTATGAGTTGTAAATGCACATCGGGACGCCGTCTCACGCAGCGCCTTCTCAAACGGCAGCCCGTCCTCCTGCATGCGTTGTCGAATCACTTCCAGCGGTGCGAACGCCGAGTGACCTTCATTCATGTGAATGACGTTGGGCAGAATGCCAAGTGCCTTTAACGCTTTCACTCCGCCAACGCCCAGCAGCAGTTCCTGGCGAATTCTAGTTCGCTGATCACCGCCATAAAGCCGGCCTGTCAGACGACGGTCGTCTTCATGATTTTGTGCGATGTCCGTGTCGAGGAGATAAAGATTGACGCGACCCACGGCCAGATGCAGGACTCGCGCATGGATCAGACCGGTGCGCGTCTCAATGGAGACCACCACAGGGCCTTTCGCATTGCACGCCTCCTGCAGCGGCAGCGATACGGAATCAAGGCGCGGATAAGACTCCTGCTGCCATCCGCCCGCATCAAGCTCCTGCGTAAAGTAGCCTTCGTGATAAAACAGACCGACTCCAACAAGCGGCACGCCCAGATCCGAGGCGCTCTTTAGATGATCGCCAGCAAGAACTCCGAGGCCGCCCGAATAGATCGGAAGGGATTCATGCAGACCAAACTCTGCCGAAAAATAAGCAACAGGGCCCTGACCAAGAATCCCGGCATGAGTTGAGCCCCATGTCGTGGTGGCTTCCAGGTACTCATGAAAGCGACGATAGGACCAGTGAATGCGCGTGTGCAGCACCGCTTCTCGCGCCCGCTCTTCCAGTCGCTCGGGTGGGTATTCATTGAGCAGCAGAACGGGATTGTGATTGACCTTTCCCCACAACTCCGGATCAATCAGCCGAAAGACATCCGTGACTTCCGGATCCCAGCTCCACCATAAATTATTGGCCAGCCGGGAAAGCTTTTCATGAATCGTCAACTGGGCCACTCTATCAGTCATGGCGAATCCTTCGAACGCCCTGGTGCGTCGTCCTGGTTCAGTTTTGCTTGTTGTTGCCACACTCAGGAAGTCCTGAAGTCTGCGTGGCCACAGTATACAATGGCCGCCTCAATCGTCGAGACACCCGCGCTGCGGCCACCTTCAACTGTTCCGGCGCCCTGCGAAATTCCACACTGCCGTCATGCATTGCATTTCGCCAGTGACAACAAAAAAGCCTGCCTCAGTGAGGCAGGCTTTCTTGTTGTAGACCGAGGGCCAAGCTTATGACAGCTTCACGTGCTTGCGTTTCAGACGTCGAGCCTTTGAGCTGGCCGGACGCTTACCATGGTTTGCTTTGTTCAATTTTCGGTTTGTCTTTGCCATTGTTCCAAATCCTGAGCACTATAAGTGGCTGAGTTATTTTGTATCGGATCCTGATCGACCAGTTCGAATCACACTCTTCAATGATTCCAGAACTCCGTGGCAGACCGAATCGAAGCGGGGAAGAATAACGTCCCTTTCGCTCCCGGAAAACCCTCTTCGCAGCGTTCCAGAGGTTTTTAACCCAAATACAACTGAACAAAACGCCAGGTCAGCATCGTTTAACGGCGTTGAAGTCATTAAGCCCCGATTCAGACCGGCCCACCCACGCCCTCCAACCGATCCGTGCTGTCGCGAAAGATCCTGATTGGGCTTTGATTCCACCCACCGCAGAAACTGCCCATTTTGCTCATCAATCAGCCTCGGACTTCCCTGAGGCGGCATTTTATTCAGACGAATTCGTTTGCCAACTCGTTCCCACGCATCGCCAGCTTCCGCAGCCGCATTACTGCCAGGAAAGCGAGACAGATCGAATTCCGCTTCAATCTTGTCGCCTTTATGACACTGCAAACAGGTAGCTTCAATGCTGGGCAGGATCTTTTTTTGAACCTCTGCAGTAGCAGGTTGCGATCGCAATTTTGGAATGCAAACAAGAGAAACGTCGGATCTGAAGTGTCATCCGTGAACAGCGAATCGTTGTCTATCAAATCCGCCATGTGTCCATGCAGGACATCACCGCCGACGATCTCTAGTTGCCAGATTTTATTTTCGCGTGGTCACTGGGACCATCCGACAGCTCCGGTCGCGGCTGTTCCAGCATGCGGACGAACTGTCGTCCACCGAAATTCACCGAGTGTTTCCCGATGCAGAAATCTCAGAAGCCGCCGGAGTCCTTGAAATGATCTCAAATAAGGCGAACAGATGATGCTCTATAACGTTCGCCTGAAATTCCAGCGCGACGAAGTCGCGAGGATTCTGCATGCGCGACTGGAGGGACATCAGGAAGGTCGGCGGGAAGGCGAAGAAATCGGCGAAGCACGTGGTCTGTAGATTGGTCGCATCACAGTCCTGCAGGAATTTCTTAGCCTGCGTCTGTCGACTGCCGAAGATTTTTCCGGCTGCGATACGGCTTAGTTGAACGCCATGGCCGAGCAATTGCAGCAACAACTTCGCTCCCGCAATTCCTGAACACTCACAACGCTGGACGATTGAACGAATCCCGACCGGCCGACGGCACCAAGCCCAGCCAGATATCGAGGCGACTGCCCGGAAAACAGTATCACCTGCCACACCGCGATCGTTTCGTATTCGATTTGAATACAGAGCGGGTGAGCTGACAACCGTTGGGATTTGCTTATTCTTCTCGCGGTCACAAACGGGGTCGCGGCGAGCGGTTGGACGTGAGCCCTCCGTGTCGTCATCCGCGCGCCACGGAGGGCTGAAGCCTCATTCTGGCGCAAAACCCGCGAGCCTCCGGCGTGAACGGGTTGTCGATTTCGCAACGCAGATACGTTTTCGTTTAACGGCAATACCGTTCAATTATTCATAGTAGCAGGCACATTCCATGTGCCGCAGCCGCAAGCAGAACAGTGTTTTCGCAGCCTGGCGGACGGCACTCGGAGTGTGCCTGCTACTTTTTGAACGGTATTTCGTTTAACGGCAAGCCGCAGCCGATCGCCCAATGGCACTCGATTTGCGTCAAAGTAGCCGTCACTCTCTTAATTACGAATGCCAAAGGCCGCGTTTCGCGGCCTGCCTCACTCGGAGAGTGGGGTCTACTATTTGAAATCAAGTGCCATTGGGCGATCGCTGCTGTTTTGCCAACGCCTGCGGCTTGCCGTTAAACTATTTGACAACAGCCCACTGGCAAATGCCAGTGGAGCAGGTCTGGCATCTACCCGACGCAGAAGGATCAAAGTGCCACGCTCGCGGATACGCAGGCTGACGAAATCAGCTTGAGACGTCGCTCTCAAGCTGTTCACTTCTCGCGTGAGCTCTGAGGACAGGCCGGTAGCCTACATCAAACCGCGACGATGCAGTTCCGAAACTACCTGCTGCACGATGGCAGAAACGTCCGCGGGATCGGGGGCTGAACTGTCGCCAATTGGGCAGCCGCCGATCGGTTGATCGGTGAAGCCGTGATTGGACAGCATGCACTGCAGTTCGCGGCTGAGCGTTGTGATGTCGGTCTTCTGCTTGTCAGACAAAGGCTGACGACCGTTCCCCATCTTGAACCCTCGGAGGCCAACCGCCGCGCGGAAACCTTCAGGGAACTCAGCCGAATAAATCATCGTGTCGAACAGCTTGATCAGGTCATACTGAACTGCACGAGCGGCATCGATCTGATACGTCGTTGTAAGATCGTACAGCTTGCGAGTCAGTTCCGGGACAACTCCGGAGCTGGCGTTTGTTCCGCCGTCGGCACCGGCCAGCAGCATCGGCATCAGAGCCGCGTCCCAGCCGGTGAGGAACGCGAAGTCCGGACGGTTTGGCTTCACCGCCTGAATCATGCGGATCATGTTCGGAATGTCGCCCGATGAATCCTTGATCGCCACGATCTTCTCGAACTCTTCCGACAGCCGCTGGATCGTCGGCACATCAATCGGGCTGGCAAACATCGGAATGTTGTACAGGGTTACGTCAATCGGCGTGTTGCGACCGATCTCTGCGAAGTACGCATAAACCGAAGCCGGGCTCAGCTTGTAGTAGAAAGGTGCGACGATGGCGACCGCGCGAATACCGAGCGAATGATAGTATTCGCAGGCAGCGATGGTTTCTTTTACGTTCGCTTCGGCCGCACCGGCCAGAATGGGGACTCGGCCACGCACTTGATCGGCCAGAATCGCGACGATGCGCCGACGCTCTTCCGGTGTGAAGCGAGTGAATTCACCCGTGGACCCGTTCGGGTACAGGCCGTGAACGCCACGCTCGATAAGCCACTCCGCATAGCGCCGCAATTCGTGCTCATTGATGCCTCCGTCCGCTGTGTAAGGAATGAGGTTGGGAGTGAATATGCCTTTAAGAGGAGCCTGGGCCATGATCAGGAACTTTCAGGTCAGGATCGCGGAAATTGATTCAAGTTTTGCGGTTCAGAAAAACCGGCATGCCATCAGTCCTGCCGGATGAACTTGCGGCTGAACCTGAAACGAGTTCGGCCGGAAGATATCACAAGCTACAAAGTGCAAATCGGTTTTTACAACCCAAAGGAACAGTGGATTGGCGACACGATGGTCTCGATCCACCGGGATTTGGGTCAAGTGTGAAATCTGCCTGTTCTAAGGACACTCAGGGTTAGGAAAGCTGAATGCCCTTGTTTTGCAACGAAATTTCCTCGCCACGAAACGGATCTGAAATGAATCTCCCCACCAGATAAGTTGCCATTCCAGACCGGAATCCGTGAAATACTTTCAAAATCTGCACCTGACACAGGCCTTCTTCCACCCACTGTGGCCGCTCGCTTCTGGAACCAGGCCATCATGCCGCTTTAGTTGCCGTCAGGAGGCAGCTCTTTGTGATTTCTTCCAGGGAGATCTTTCGAACAGCCACCAGCGCGGCTTCCAGATCCCCTGGGTCAATCCAAAGTGTTTCGTAGCCGCTTCGGCAATTGTGGATGCGATCGCTTCGGGGTCATCGCTGATGATAAAGCGATCGACGTCCAGAGAACTGATGGTGCCTTCGGTGGCCATTGTGTCGCGCAGATAATTGACGAGCGGCCCCCAATACTCTGTGCCTGCAAGGACAATGGGGAAGCCTTTCATTTTTCCGGTCTGAACCAGCGTGGCAATTTCAAACAGTTCATCCAGCGTTCCAAAACCGCCGGGCATGGCCACGAATGCATAGGAGTACTTGGCCAGAATCAGTTTTCGAATGAAGAAGTAGCGGAAGTCCACAAACGCGTCGAGATACGGATTGGGCGCCTGCTCCATCGGCAGAATAATGTTGCACCCGACGCTGCGGCCCTCCACGTCTTTGGCGCCACGATTCGCCGCTTCCATGATCCCGGGCCCGCCGCCGGTCATGACTGTAAATCCGGCAAGCGACAATTGCTCGCCGACCTTCCTCGCAAACTTATAGTAAGGGTGCGACTCACCAAACCGGGCGGATCCAAAAACGGTGACGCATGGGCCCGCAAAGTGCAGCTTTCGGAAGCCGACGATCATTTCACGAAAGGCCCGCGCGGCCATCAGGAACTCACGGAATCGTGACTGAGGCCCCGCCAGGAATCTGATTTCCGAAGCTTTTGCGGTCTTCGCTGCCGATCTCGCTGGCCGCCCGGAAGAGAGCGGAGTGGTTATCTTTACGTCCATGCGTTAACCCGTTGATGTTCTGACGTCCGTGCCTGACTGCGGCAATGCTGTGTGCAGCAGCGTAGTAGTTTCCACCACGGCGAAGCATAGCCGCAGACTTCTCCCGAGGTCGACGCCAAAAACACACCCCGCAATCCTCGAACTCCCTATTCATCGCCATTCCCACAAACCCAAAAAACCTTTTCGGGCGAGTGAAAAACGAGAACGGCAGGCCAGCGGACTCAACGAAAAGCGGTGGGCCAGGTCTCTCAGATTTTTCGCTGCGGCGGTTTGGGCACTGCCACGCAGTTTGACAAAGTAGACGTTATTCTCCGAGTGACGAAGACCGCAAAACGCGGCCTTGGCATCCATCACTCGGAGAGTGATGTCTACTATAAACGCAAATCGACTGCCATTGGCCGTTTGGGGTTCACCCAGGGGCTGCGAAAAGCTATCGTTTTGCTTTTCCCGGGCATGTTTCACCACGCCTCCTCTTCGGCCCTTAGGCGATTCCGCATGCGCAATTCCACATTTGTCGTCCTCAGCTTTTTGGGTCTGATCTTTCTTGCGGCATCCCTTATCTGGATGCCGCTGCCGGACAAGGCTCCGGAACCAGGCAAACCCCAGGCACCTACAGCACCGCTGCCGACGCCGGTTCCCGCACAAACACAAACGCCTCCGAAGGCTACCGAGTCCATTCCGAGCAGTCCTCCGGCCTCCGTCCCACCGTCGTCGCCGCTGGCGTTTCCTGCCTGGCCAACTCCGAAGCTGGCCTTTGTGGTCACCGGTGAGCAGCATGGTTATTTTGAACCGTGCGGTTGCACGGGCAATCAGTTGGGAGGCATGTCACGCCGGGCCGGTTTGTTCGATAAAATTAAGTCACTCAACTGGACCGTCCGAGGCCTTGATGCGGGCGGAATCTCCCGCCGCACAGGTACGCAGGCTCAGCTGAAATTTGAAACAACACTGGAAGCCCTTCGCGAACTTCAGTACGTCGCGCTGGCCATGAGTCCGGAAGAGTTGCGGCTTGAACCCGGTTACCTGCTGTCTCAGCATTTCACCGATGGCGAAACTCCACTGATTTTTTTGGGTGCCAATCTGGTTTTCTTCGGATCGAAAGAACTGGGCACGCCGCTGCCATTTAACATCATCGAAGTCGACGGCTACAAAGTCGGCATCACCAGTATCATGAGCGACACGATTAGACGCGAAGTGATTCCCGATCGCACGGCCGACGAAGCTGCCAGCGCTGATCTGCAGTGGACTGATCCCTCGGAAGCTCTGACGGATGTCCTGAAGCAATTTGATGAAGCAAAAGTGGATTTTCGAATTCTGCTGTCTCAGTCAACGGATGATGAAATTCGTCAGCAGGCCAAAGACTTTCCAGGCCTTAACATTATCGTGGCGGCTGATGGACGCGACGGCGACCGAGCCCCGGAAATGCTGGGCTCGACTCGCCTGCTTCGCGTGGGCGAAAAAGGAAAAACAGCCGGTGTCGTCGGGCTTTATCCGGACGACAAGACCGAGCCCGTGCGTTACGAACTCGTGACATTATCGGAGAGCTACTTTTCAGATTCGGAAAAGATGACCGAGCTTATGAGATCGTATCAGGAACGACTGAAGGAAGGTCAGGTGGTGACCGCTGAAGGACCAGTGGGACATCCGTCCGGCGCAACATTTGTGGGCGCATCCAAATGCGGCGAATGCCATACAACAGCATTTGGAATCTGGAAAGACACCAAACACGCTCACGCCTTTGAAAGTCTTGACCCGGTTCACAAACGCCCAGGCTTCGAACGCCTGAACGGGGTGGCTCGCACGTTTGATCCCGAATGCCTTTCCTGTCACGTCACAGGCTGGGAACCCCAGGAATATATTCGCTTTCGCAGTGGCTTCTTGAACGAAGAATTCGCAGCGGATGATTCCGAAAAACTTCTGCAGACTCTGCTCGCCGGGAACCAGTGTGAAAACTGTCACGGACCAGGCAGCCGGCATGTTGAGTTGATCGAGGCCGACGACAAAGAAGCGGCCATCAAAGAAGTGCGAGTCACGCTGGAACAGGCAAAGAGTCAGACGTGTGGAAAATGCCACGACGCTGACAACAGCCCGGATTTTGATTTCGACAAATACTGGGAAGAGGTCAAACACTCAGGCAAAGACTGATCTGCAGAAGGCAGGGGCCTCGTTATGTTTCCTCGTCCCCTCACGCCAACAGCACACGTCTGCTCTTGAAAACATCTGGCCCTGAAATTGCCCCGGTTCAATGTCTGCGGCGCGCAGCTATTCCTGACGACCCGTCAGTTTTTATGTGAGATCACAGAAAACACAATGACTCCCGAGCACCTTTTACAACTGGAGGAACTGTGTGAGGCAGCGATCCCGGCCAAGTACATCCAGTTACTGCATTCGTATCCTCCGGAGCTGCGAGCGGCCAACAGAGCGGATGATGGCAGCGATGCCGACGGGACCGTACCGGACGTCGAACTTTATGCTTCGTCCTTCGAAATTCTTAAAATCAATCACGAAGTCCGCCAGGGAACGATTCTCGATCCCGAAGGTCAGGAATTTCGATGGCCAGATCAGCTTCTGGTCATTGGCGAAACCGGTGACGGAGACTATTACTGTCTGGATACAGACGGCGAGCACGAAGGCGTGCTGCAGTTTCGGCACTACTCTGTCGAATTCGAAGTCATCGCTGATTCCCTGAATGAGTTTGTCGAAATGCTGTTTGACTCCTTCGTCTCTCGAACATCAGTCACCGACGA
The DNA here is from genome assembly GCA_041688565.1 of Planctomycetaceae bacterium. Taxonomy (GTDB): domain Bacteria; phylum Planctomycetota; class Planctomycetia; order Planctomycetales; family Planctomycetaceae; genus SXXK01. The sequence continues at coordinate 12,439 of JBDNHX010000042.1, read as the reverse complement.
TGATGATGACGAAGAAGAGGATGACGACGGCGACAGTTTCAATACCGACGCAGAAGACCACGAGTAACCTCCCATGCAGTCTCCGAAAAACATCAAGGTCCACAAAGAGCAGCGACTCCTCGAGCTGATCTGGACCGACACCGATATTTCCCGACTTCCCTTTCGGATGGTACGCCAGAATTGCCGTTGTGCAGTCTGTGTGGATGAATTTTCAGGCAAGCAACTGCTGGATCCGGAATCTGTTCCCGAAGATCTGGGCCTCCTGGAAGTTTCGTTGTGCGGCAACTACGCACTTCGAATTCGCTGGTCTGACACACATGATTCCGGCCTCTTCACGTGGAACCATCTGCGAACCATCGCAGACAAGTCGGCTCCTTCAAACGCCTGACAAAATCTGAGATTGAAGTGACCTGCAACGCATCCAGCCGAGAAGCGGACCCGAAAACAGTTCTTCGGCTGGCGGAATTCCTGAATCTCAAGGACTCACAGCGACGGCCGTATCTGAAATTGCTGGAGCCTCGCTGACCCTCCGTCTGTTGCATCCGCGGCAACGCTGCTTTAGGATCGTTCGATAAATCACTGTCCGATAGGAAGTGAGCCGCAAAGCGCTAGCTGCGGGTGTGGGTCTTAAAAACACAACGAAAACACCCGCGGCTAGCGCCTCGCGGCTCAGTTATTGCTTGAGCGATGCTTACCGTGCTGGATTAAACTGTCCACATTCCGCCGCCCGCTTACGAACAGGACACCCCATGAAAAGACTCATCAGACTGACCGTCATCGTTTTTGCTTTGACCGCGGTCTGTGGAGCACTGCAGGCAGAAAACTGGCCGCGGTTCCGTGGTGAAAATGGCAGTGGACTCAGCAGTCAGCCGGGAATCCCGGTCACATGGACAGAAAGCGACTACGCCTGGAAAACTGAACTGCCCAATGCTGGCCATTCAGCGCCAGTCGTATGGGAAAAATCTTTGTTTGTGACGTCTGCCACAGAAGGCGGCGGCGAACGATTTCTGCACTGTCTGGATGCCGACTCCGGTCAACAGAAGTGGCAGGTTTCCGTCACGCTGGGCGAGAGCAAGAAGCATCTGAAGAACAGCTGGGCCTCCAGCACCCCTGCAACGGACGGCGTGCGGGTCTATGCCATGTTTGCCGACAACGCGAAGCTGATGATCACCGCGTGGAATTTTGAAGGACAGCAAGTCTGGACAAAAGATCTGGGCAGCTACGAAAGCGAACATAATCTTGGAGCGTCTCCCATCGTCCAGGACGGGCTTGTGATTGTTTCCAACGATCAGGTCGGCCCCAGTTCTCTGCTGGCTTTGAATGCGGAATCTGGCGAAACAGTCTGGACGGCCGAACGAGCAGCCGGCAAAACATCGTACTCGACTCCAGTGATCGCCCCTGGAAAAGACTCCGCACTGCAGATCATCTGCATCAGTGAATCGAACGGGATCACAGGCACTGATCTGCGCACCGGACGACTGAACTGGCAGACAGAAAAACTTCCAATGCGAACAGTCGCGTCGCCGATTTTGGCGGACGGTCTGGTCTTTGCCACCTGTGGCGAAGGTGGCAATGGGAAATATTTTGCAGCAGCCAAAATCGATGTCGATGCGGTTCCATCATCTCGCATCGTCTATGAACGAAAAACCATGCTGCCCTATGTGCCGTGCCTGATTGCCAAAGACGGCCTGCTGTTTCTATGGGGCGACAAGGGGATTGTGGTTTGTCTGGACCTGCTGAACGGAAAAGAAGTCTGGTCGGAAAGAATCGACGGTCAGTTCAGTGGTTCCCCTATTTGCATCGAAGACCGGCTGTACTGCATCACGGAAGACGGAATCGTGGTTGTCCTTAATGCCGGGCCTGAATTCAGGGAACTGGGACGCACGCCGCTGGGTGACGATTGCCATTCGACTCCATCAGTCGCCAACGGACATCTCTATCTCAGAACCTTCCACCATGTTTTCGCGATCAAGGCGAAACCGTAAACTTCCCGCATTGCACCAGAAACCCAAACGGGCACAAACCAGCTGGAAATGTCCTGCCAAAATCGGCAGCGGAGCTGTAACATCACAGTCAGAAATTTGTGGCCGGGGACGGCCCTGGCGGTCAGTATTACCACAGGTTCCGGAGACTGTTCCATGAACGGCGCATGGCCAGGAGGCCCTTGTCCTCAATGCGGTGATGAAATGCCACCGCGAGTGGTTCACTGTCGAAGCTGCCGCGCACTTCTGAATAGCGAATTGTCCGAAGACAGTGTCGAGATTCCTCACTTTTCACCTCTGCCGGAGCTTGCCGTGATCGCCGCTGTATCGCCCAAAGGGCATTACGTCCTGTGTCCTGGCTGCAGCGAAGAGCTGAGAATTCACACTAAGTACAAAGGCCTGAAAGTGCAGTGCAAACACTGCAATCAGCCATTCACTTACGATGCGGCCGTGGAAGTGATGGCCTTTTACACTCCCTGCCCCCACTGCAGCAGCGAGCTTCGTGCTGCCCCCAAGTACATGGGACATAAAGTGGCCTGCAAACATTGTAATGGCCACATTCAGCTCATGGCTGAGGGAAAGTGATCCAACCCGGAAGCATTGTGAACCATTCGCACGGTGTGGATGACCCGGGGAAGTCCGCATTTCCAGGGCCGCTCACCCAATGGTACTCGATTTGCATTTATTCTGGCGCCGGCGGGTTGTGCAGACACTCGATTTGCGAAAGCCACCAATGTGGCAAAGCCCGCTGTGCCTGTTGATCGAATTCGCGAGCAAGGCCAGCCAGAGTCCCGCCGAACTCGATCTACAGGCGGTCCGCGAAAGTACAAATCCGACAGCAGCCAGGTCGCCTTCTGAACCAACCAACGTGCAGCTTACCTCCGCGTCCCGAGTGGCGGAGTCTTCGGTGCCGGATCACAGTCTCGCGAGGCCCCCGGAATCCACAGACGAAAAACTGTAAACGGCATCAGAACTGCGACAGGAATCGCATGTCGTTTTCAAAGAAACGGCGAATGTCATCGACACCGTAATGCTTCATGCAGAAGCGTTCGATGCCCAGACCAAATGCGAAGCCAGTGTATTCTTCCGGGTCATAGCCCACAGCGGCAAAGACGTTTGGATCCACCATTCCGGCGCCACCAATTTCCATCCAGCTATTGCCCCACTTCATGTCCACTTCAACCGACGGCTCTGTGAATGGAAAGAAGGACGGTCGAAAACGAATCTCAACGTCCGGCCCAAGGAAGCTGCGAGCAAACAGACTGAGCACCGTCTTCAGCTGGGCCATGGTAACATGACGATCGACCATCAATCCTTCCATCTGATGAAACATGCACGAATGAGTCGCATCGATCGTGTCCGGACGATAGACCCGTCCAAGTGACACAATTCGAATCGGAGGCTTCGTGGTTTCCATCGTACGAATCTGAACAGTCGATGTCTGACTTCGCAGCAGCACGGGGCCTCCGGCCGCAACCGAGGCACAGGCGACATAAAAATTGTCCAGAGGGTCGCGAGCCGGGTGATCTTCCGGAATGTTCAGCGATTCAAAGTTATGCCGCTCGTCTTCAATCTCAGGACCATCGACCACTGTGAAACCAAATCGCCCCATCAGTTCACGAAATTCCGTGATGACGCGTGTGATCGGATGCAGCTGACCTATCTGCGGCCGTACTCCCGGAAGAGTGACATCAAAGTCGGAAGCCACTTTTAGAGCCTGAGCTTTTAACTGCTCCGCACGCGCATCCATCTCTGCGGTGACCGAGGTGCGGACTTCATTGAATCGTTTGCCAACAGCCGGCTTTTGCTCGGGCGTGGCCGTTCCCACAAGCTTCTGTAAATCGCGGGCTCGGCCATTCTTCTGTCCAAGAAATTCGATTCGAACCTTTTCCAGCTCGTCGGAAGTGGACGCGGCAGCAATCGCCTGAAGAGCCGCTGTCTCGAATTCATTGAATGCGTTCAGAATGTCCATCGCGATTATACCCGGTCAGATCAAAGCCAGATCGCCAGCGGATGTCTCCCGTGACGGCAAGGCACTTTCAGTAGGAAACTGCATCGCCGGAACAACAGGCCGACCTCAGCACGGCGGCGGGCAATACAGTGGCAGGGGAAGTTCAACGGCAGCTCAGCCTGAAACAGGCCGAGCCGACTATCAACGAAATCGGGCGAGCCTTACATGGAGAAGGCTCGCCCGATTCTGAATTTCAAATGTCTGACTGATCAAATTAATCAGGCAACGGCACCGCGAGCCTTCTTGGCAATCTCTAAGATTTCGCTGAACACTTCCGGATTGGAAATTGCCAGTTCGCTAAGTTGCTTACGGTTCAATTCCACTTTCGCAAGCAGCAGACCATTCATGAACGTTGAATAGTTCATGCCACGTTCACGAGCGGCGGCGGCAATACGTGTGATCCACAATGCACGGAACTCTCGCTTGCGAGTGCGACGGTCGCGAGTCGCAAACGCACGCGCTCGGACCAGTGTTTCCTTGACTGTTCGCAACAGCTTGCTGCGCCCACCAACATTACCCCGCGCTTCTTTAAAAAGACGCTTCTTTGAACGGTGACGAGCTTTCCCGAGACGAACACGCATTGGACCGAACCTTCAGAGCAATTAACCGAATTACGAAGGAAATGAAACTCAGACTGAACGCCACCCAGGCTATCAGCATCCCGCAATCCCAAAGGATTACGCGCCAGGTCGAAGATGGTCAATAAGCAACTTTGCTTCAGCGCCACAGACCAAGCCGCCGTTTCGCAGATTTCGCTTACGCTTCGCGCTCTTGTGGCTGAGAAGGTGACCGCGAGATGACTTGCGATGTGTCGCTTTGCCGGACGCCGTAATCTTGAAGCGGCGTTTCATTCCCTTATGTGTCTTCTGCTTTGGCATTTTTTTCTCCGCGAGATTCACTGACCTGAAAAGATCAGTTCGCGATCTGAACGAATGTATACATTTTCCGAAGAAAGAGCCGGGCAGTATAGCGAGCCCCCTTCGTGCTTGTAAAGGAGCTTGCAAACCGTTCGGTGACAATTTTCTCGCTCAAATCCGCCTGCTGCCTCGGCAAAGCCTCGTAAGCATTGGGTTTTGGCTGAGTTCCGCACCTAATCGACACACTATCGGCCATTCCACCCTGAAACCGACAACGAATTTTTTTGCCGAGCCATTTTCGCGTTCCAGGCCACGATGCGGCGGAAGTCAATGCCCGAAATGCCCCCAACTGCGAAATCCCCAGCGTCTGATTCCACTGACGCTTGAAGAAATCCTGCCGCAGATCGGCTGATTTTGCTCAAATGGCGGCTCATTTCATTCAGAATCAGCAGGTCCTGCCGGTCTGCTCAGCCAGCGGGCCTGGTCTGCCTGTCCAGTCTTTGAATCGGCGTTGCGGCATGGGACAGAATGGAAGTATGCTTCGACTCTCGTTGAATACACCGTCTGGAATCTCATCTGTTCGGTTAAACATTTTGTGTCAAACGTTCACGGCTTCTCACCGCACGTTTCCCACTCCTGTCTAAAAAATTCTCCTCCAAAAATCTCCCCGGCGCCACGAGACCCTCCTTTCGTGGAAAGCCCGGCCATCCTCTCTGCTTATCTCACCTTTCGCGACAACCTGAAAGGCTCTCGCCATGCTGTCTCCACGACTGCAGCACATCCTGCAAGGTCTCTTTGTTATCGCCAGCGTCTCTGCTGTTGCTGGCTGCGCATCTGTTGGTGGCAACATGGCCAATTCGTCTGGCATGGGTTACTACCAGAAAGGAAACTACGCCGCAGCTGCGGGCGAGTTCCAGAATGCCATGACGACCGACCCGGCCAATCCTGATTACATGGCCAATCTGGCGAAGTCACGCATGAAGATGGGTGATGCTACCGGCGCCGAGCAGCTTTATCGCAAGGCACTGACCGTTGCGCCGTCTCACCAGCCAGCGTACCATGGTCTTGCAGAATTGATGCTCGATCAGGGACGGCCACAGGAAGCCCAGGCCATGCTCACTACATGGGCAGGAACGCAGCCGTACATCGCCGAATCCCACGTTGAACTCGCCTGGCTTCAGCGTGAGATGGGGAATCCTCAAGCGGCAGCTCAGTCACTGGAACAAGCCCTGGCGGTCAACCCCGCGCACTCAACCGCATTGGCTCATATGGGTCAGTATTACGAAGAATTGGGGCAGACGGACGAGGCTGTTGCCATGTATCAGGAATCACTCCAGGCCGACTGGAATCAGCCTGAAGTGCACTCGCGCATGGCAGCAGCATCCCAGAAATCAGGGGCCAGCAGTCCGATGGCGGCGACCGCGATGGCTCGTGGAGTTCATCCTTACAGTGTGCCTCGCCAGCAGACAGCGTTTGGTCCGCCTTCACCGGGCGTTCAAATGGCTCAGATGCAGATGATGCAGGCGCAGATGGCCATGTCGGGCTCTCCTGGTTCTGGCTCTCCAATGGCTAGTGCTCCAATGTATGGCCAGAACGTAAACATGATGCCCGGTCAGATGATGAATCCGGGCATGCCGACTGAGATGCAGGCATGGACCGGCCCATCGAATCCACCAGGATGGCAAAAGTCAGCAACCTCAATGCCCATGATGCCAACTCAAACGGCTTCTTTTGGAACGCCGTCTCCTATGATGCAGCCGCCGATGATGCATGAGTCCATGATGGGCCAGCCATCGGACTCCATGTTCGGGCCAGGCAACACAACGTCTCCCACATCGACGCCATTTGAGCTCCCCACTTCAACCCCAACTGGCACGGCAGCGGTGCCAACTCCTGACCCGGCCTTTTCCGCAACTCCGAAGTCGGCTCCAGTATCGACGGCTTCCTACAACCCGGACAGCGACTTCAATCCGTTCATAACGCCAGAGACGACCACCGCTGCCACGCCTTCCACCGCAACAGTCAGCACCGACGCTCCACTGGTGGAAGCGTTCTAAACGGGCAAGAGCGAAGAATCTACCCGAACCAAAAAAAGGCCGCCACGGACTACCGGGGCGGCCTTTTCTTGAGGTTGTCACGAAGTGTCCGGCCGGCTCTTTACACGCCCAGCTGTTTCTTCAGTTCCGCAGCGCCCGCGGCGATGGCTTCGTCCAGTTTCTCAACCAGCCTGGCGCCCGCTTCCGCCATGTCCGGACGACCGCCGCCACCACCACCAGCGACCGTCGCCGCCGCTTTGACCACGTTACCCGCATGCAGGTTTTTGTCCTTGACCAGCGGTTTACTCACCGCTGCAATCAGGGACACCTTGCCGTCGATCTCCGCGCCCAGGATCATCGCGACCGGACTGTGCTTGTCACGCAATTGATCGGCAAAGTCGCGCAGTGCGTCGCGGCTGACACCTTCCAGCTTCTTCGCGATCACCTTGACTCCGTCAATCACTTCAGCCGCCGCAACCAGGCCGCCCAGAGCATCCGCGACCGACGCTGATGACAGGTCCGCGATTTGCTTGTTCAGAGCTTTCACTTCGTTCTGCAGAGCTTCCACACGCGTCACCAGTTCTGCAGCCTGAGGTGCCTTCAGCATTCGCTGCAACTGAGAGACCAGCTCATCCGTGTCACGTCCCTTCTGAAGAGCTCGCGGACCTGTGATCGCTGTGATCCGGCGTACGCCTTTGGCGATCGGTTCTTCCGATGTGATTCGACAAAGTCCAATCTGCCCCGTGTTGGTCAAATGAGTCCCGCCGCAGAGTTCCACACTGAAGTCACCCATCGTGACAACTCGAACTTCGTCGGGATATTTTTCGCCGAACAAAGCCATCGCGCCACGCTGACGTGCTGCTTCAATCGGCAGCAGCTCCGTCGTGACAGGTGCTCCTTTAGCAACACATTCATTGATGATGTCTTCGACCTGGCGAATCTCATCCTGAGTCAAAGCCTGGTTGTGAGCAAAGTCGAATCGGATCGAATCTTTTTCAACTTTCGAACCTCGCTGCGTCGCATTTTTGCCGACCGTGCAGTGCAGGGCATGATGCAGAATATGAGTCGCCGAGTGGGCTCGCCGAATTCCTGAGCGACGTTCCAAATCGACGCTGGCGCTGAGAGCCTGGCCGACGGACAGCTTTCCTTTTGTCAGATGACCAACGTGAATCCAAAGGTCTCCATCCTTCTGAGTGTCAGCAACGACGAATTCTACACCGTCGCCAATCAAACTCCCAATGTCGCCCACCTGACCACCCGATTCTCCATAGAACGGAGTGCGATCAAGGGCTAATCCAATCGGCGTTTCATGTCCCGCTGCAGTAAATTCGTTGACAAGTTCCTTGTTGGAAATGATGCCGACGACCTTGCAGTCCGCAGTCATCGAGTCATATCCCAGAAACTTTGTGCCACCTTTTTGCTTCAGAGAATCAATGGGCCCGGCGCTCATCACGGAATCCGCAAAGGCCCCGCTGCCGCTCGTGGCTTCATGCCGTTTGCGAGCTTTGTTGTATCCTTCGTGGTCGACCTTCAGACCGTTCTGACCGGCGAGCGTGTCGGTCAGCTCAATCAGGAACCCATAAGTCTGATGCAAATCGAACGCATCTTCACCGGAAATAACTCCCGTGGATTTGGCCTTCGATGCCAGCTTCTCAAAGCGCGGCATGCCGCGATCAACGACGTCCAAAAACTGCTCTTCTTCGAGTCGAATCACGTTGGAAACGGACTGAACTGTTTCCGTGATCTCCGGATACGCGTACTTCATGCCTTCGACGATTGCCGGTACCAGCGTATGCAGGAATGGGACCTTCTTGCCGAGGAGATATCCTTCCATCGCCGCGCGACGCAGCAGCAGACGGACAATGTAGTTGGCCTTTTCCGGGCCAGGATTTGCGCCTTCATGAATTGCAAAGGAACAGGCTCGCAAATGATCGGCGATGCGGCGACAGGCGCGGCCCCAGGCAGCGTCGTACGTATACTTCAGACCCAGCGCATCGCCGGCAGCAAGACACATCGGTTTGAGAATATCGATTTCAAAGTTGCTGAGCACACCTTGAAGACACGATGCACAACGCTCCAGGCCCATGCCCGTGTCGATGTTCTTTTTCGGCAGCGGGTGCAGGTTGTTCGGCGGATCACCGACGCGATTGAACTGAGTGAAGACCAGGTTCCAGATTTCCACGGGCTTCGTTGCACCGGGTGACAGATAGTAAATCTCCGAGCACGGTCCGCAGACTCCGTCAGGGCCCTGGGAAGGCGACGAGGCTGGCCAGAAGTTTTCAGATTCGTCGAGCCGACTGATTCGATCGGCTGGAAGTTTGACTTCCTTGTTCCAGATATCAAACGCTTCATCGTCATCCAGATAGACGGTGACTGTGAGCCGTTCCGGGTCCAGTCCCAGCCACTTCTTTGTGGTCAGAAATTCCCACGCCCAATGAATCGCTTCCTTCTTGAAATAGTCACCAAACGAAAAGTTGCCGAGCATCTCGAAGAATGTGTGGTGATACGCCGTAATGCCGACGTTGCCGATGTCACCGGTTCGCAGACACTTCTGGCTGCTGGTGGCTTTGGTGAATTCCAGCGGACCAATGCCCAGAAACTGATTCTTGAACTGGTTCATCCCGGCCGGTGTGAACAGCACCGTCGGGTCGTCCTTCGGAATCAGAACATCGCTGGGCCGACGGACGCAGCCTTTAGTTTCAAAAAAATCCAGATACTTTTCACGCAGTTCATCAGTTTTCATATCGTCCACTACGCTGGCTTCATGGCCAGATCAAAACAAGGACCGTGGTCCTGCTAATCGCGACCGATCGTCGAGCCGCGCAAATCCCGGAAGGCGAGCATCTTAGAAGGATTGCGCCACGATTCAAAGGGGAGCAAAAACGTTCAAAATGATTGGACACTTTCCGAGCGTCAGACGTTGGACCGGTACTCGGCGCCAGCCCAATGGTAATCGATTCAACAAAGTAGATCTCACTCTCCGAGTGAGGCAGGCCGCGAAACGCGGCCGTTGGCATTCGTCACTCAGAGAGTGACGGCTACTTTAATCACGAATCGAATCCCCTTGGGTGCCAGACCCGGATTTTTCGCCGATGGCGGAATTGTAAAAAACTCCTCACAAAGCCCGACAGGCAGTATCAAAAAAAAACACCCGGTCTCCTGCGAGCACGGGTGCTGTTGATTGTTTGTCTGTCACCGAGATCTCAGTAGCCAAGTTCTCAGGCACCGAACCGGCTGTTTATTCCTCAACGACAGCCGCGGCTTCCTCTTCAACAGCGGCTCCCGATGTGATGTGCTTCAGGTCGAGAATCTTCTTGCGGATCTCTGCTGAAATCGCTGGGTTCTCTTCCAAAAAGACGCGGACCCGATCGCGGCCCTGGCCCAGCTTTGTTGGTCCGTAGTTGAACCAGCTTCCACTGCGGTCAATGATCTTGTTTTCCACGGCAAGATCCACCAGGTCTGCCTCGTAGCTGATTCCGCTTGTGTTGTACATGTCCACTTCGGCAACGCGGAAGGGCGGGGCCACCTTGTTCTTGACGATCTTCACTCGCATGCGAATGCCGATCACATTGTCGCCTTCCTTCAGCTGACTGATACGGCGCACATCGACGCGGCAGGAACTGAAAAATTTCAGAGCCCGGCCGCCAGGAGTCGTCTCCGGGCTGCCGAACATCACGCCGATCTTTTCACGGATCTGATTGATGAAGATGACAGTCGCTTTGGCCTTCGAAATTGCGCCGGTCAGCTTTCGCATCGCCTGGCTCATCATGCGAGCCTGAAGGCCCACGTGCGAATCGCCGATTTCTCCGTCCAGTTCGGCCTTCGGTACAAGAGCGGCCACGGAGTCGATCACGATGATGTCGACCGAATTGGATTTGATAAGCATCTCTGCAATCTGCAGACCTTCTTCTCCATACGATGGCTGGCTGACAAGCAGCTCGTCCAGATTCACGCCCAGACGGCGAGCCCACTGTGGATCGAGAGCATGTTCAGCATCAATGAATGCGGCAATCCCGCCTTCCTTCTGAGCACTGGCGATGGCGTGCAGGGCGAGTGTCGTTTTGCCGCTGGATTCCGGCCCGAACAGTTCAATAATTCGGCCGCGCGGAAATCCGCGGCCGCCCATTGCCAGGTCAACTGACAATGCGCCGGTGGAAATCCCCGGAAAACCGCCGGAGTTTTCTGTCGGGTTCAGCTTCATGATGGCGCCTTTCCCGAACATCTTCTCAATCTGCCCCACAGCATTATCGAGCATCGCCTCGTTTTCGCTGGCCGCCTTTGTTGCGGGAAGTTTTTTCGTCGCCTTTGCCATGCCTGCATCCTTCGAAAACAGTTGGGTTTCTGCTGTCCGTCCGATTGTGAAAGCGGGTGCTCCCTGACGTCCTCGGCCGCCAAATCCCTGAGACTGGGGAGTCTAGCGATTTCACGCCTGACAGGGAACTTTCATCGCACAGGAAATTCGGGCTGATCAAATCTGCTAAGCCTGGCCCATTGCAGGGCAGGGCATTGCCGCTCGACAATGGCCCGATTGTTGACCGCGTGGTGCGTGAGTCGCCCGACCTGCCTCAGGTATGGCACAACGCGGCTTGGCGGCACATTGCAGGGGCGGATTCTGATTTTGTTGGGAGATAGGCAATCGAAAAACTTGGTGTCTCAGGCTTGGATGGGCCGCCACAGCCTCTGCCATGGCCGTGAGGCCAATGGCAGCCGATTTGCGTTTATAGTAGCCATCACTCTCCGAGTGATGAATGCCAAGGCTGCGATTTGCGGCCTTCGTCACTCGGAGAGTGACGCCTACTTTGTCAAATCGAGAGCCATTGGGCTCACGCCACCGGCAGAATCTGTGTCAGCCCTCCGGGCCTGAATCGCTGTGATAAGCACTCATGCAAAAGTTTCCGTGTTTAACCGTTAGCCGCCAGGCGTACGCGGGGAGTTATCAACGGAGTCAGCGGCAGAAATTCAATCAGCGGCTGCACAAATTCCGGAAAGGGTTTCGAGGAGAAACAAATTCCCGACCCGATCCACATCGGCACCATCGCGAGGTTCATCAACCCGGAAAGCGCTTCCAGCGTTTTTGCGCGGCTGGCAATCAGCAGTCCAATCCCGGCAAATTCAAACGCGCCCAGTGCAATCAGCAGCATGACACTCAGGTAACGGCTGTGATTCACCACACCAAAAAGATATCGTGAAACCAGCAGAACAATGATGAACTCGGTGATGATCCGCCACAGATCGCGTCCTGATTGAGGATCCAGGCCAGTTGTGGGTTCGTCCAGAAACAGCAACTTCGGATTCCCACGAGTGCTGTTGCCACAGCGACTCGCTGCCGCTGACCGCCGGACAACGCTTTGATACGAGCGTTTGTTTTTTCCTGGAGCGAGACTTTGGCAATGGCCTTCGCCGGTTCCATGCCCGACCGATTAAAAGCTGCGAAACAGAGTCAGCGTTTCCAGCACCGTGAGCTTTTCCGACAGCCGAGTTTCCTGAAGAGAAATCCCGATCTCCTGGCGAATCTCATCGCCTTCGGTCGCCCAGTTCTTTCCGAGCACAATC
>JBDNHX010000328.1:0-24675 GCA_041688565.1 Planctomycetaceae bacterium | reverse complement strand
TCCGACGCTTCACATTATCTCTGCTGAAGCAACATCCTGGCAAAGACAGCCTCGCCATGAAACGCAGAATCTGTGGTTGGAATGATGACTTCCTGATGGAAGTCCTTGGTATCAAAGGTACTTAAGTGTGCGCTGGCCTTGGGGCCAGTGGTGGGTGATGCTAAGTTGCGGGCTTGGGCCTATGCTTATGCCCTCAGCTCATTGTCTGGAGAGAAGGCCGGTTTCAGTGCTAGAGGGTACTGAGTTCAACTTATCGCTCTTGGTACCCGCAGAATGCCATCTGCCCGAGTTTGAGAAATTTAGGATGAAAAAAAGGGAAGGCAGTCATATGCTTACCTATTCAGGAAGGCGTAGACTTGGGTTTACGGAAATTGCTACATTCCAGCGACAGTGAGTTGAAAGAGCGCGGAGTTGCCGGTAAGCGACTGTGGTAGGAACCGTTTTCTGGGGAAAAATTGGCTGCAGACTGGATTGACATCTACAAGTCTGTCTAATCAGCCTTGGAGTGATATTTCTTGTCGTCATTTTTTATGAAAGTATTCGGGGATCATGCAGAGCCGAGTTCTAAGCTTTTGCTTTAACCCCTCGAAGTTCTTTGTTCGAGGTAGAAGCAGTCTGGTACTTGAACTATGGCAGGTTGTGAAAGCTGTCTTCTTCACAACTCATTGGCCGTGGCCGTCAGGAATTCGAGTACTGCTTCTACGGCGGTATGGAGCGTCCATTGGCAAGTCAGTCTGCATCAATCCCTAGGTAAACATTCATTTCCCTGGAAGCTTCTCGCCGGAGATTACACATGGATCGGCTAGGAGGTCACGAGCATCAGCTTGGAGTTGGTTACGATCGGCAAGAATTGTTGTATTTCGCAGCGTGCCGTGATCTGTTCCGGCAACCACGATTTTCGAAACCAAGCAATGTCTTATAGAAATGCACCAGCAGTTTTGGAAGACGGATGCTGGATCGGCGTATCGACAATTATGGGACCAAGGTCGTTGCTGGTATCAATAGCGCCTTGTTGGCGGGCAGCGGACTTTTCAATAATGCAGCTGCGATTCGGCTGTTCCGCGGAAATCCTGCGGTATGGCATACGTTGGGCGGATGGTGACGCCAACGGACTTGCAATGGAAATACCATTGGCTTTTCCATGCGAACTATCGCTTTGGCTGTAAAGGCCACGTCTTTCCCCAAGGAGTGTAACGGATGGATCATGGTAGAGAAATGTTGGCAAATAACCAAGGTAGACTGCCGTTGAAGATTCATATCATCAGTAATCTCTTTGCTCCTGATCAGCTTGCCGGTGCGTCACTGTACACCGATCTGGCGCTATATTTGCGTGATGCTGGACATGACGTGCGAGTGACGACGACTTTCTCATATTACCCAGCTTGGCGCATTCGGCCGGAGGATGCTGGAGTTGCCAGTCGAGACGAAGTCTACGCGGGTATCCCAATTCGACGCGTTTCAATGTTCGTGCCGGAATGCCCGTCGGGACGAAATCGGCTAATGTCGGACTTGAGTTTTTTCTGGGCACTGATTCGACGCGGGCAGTTCAAAGATTGGAAACCCGACGTGATACTGACCGCCCTGCCGATGCTTTCACAATGCCTCGCACAGCGATTCCTGTATTTCTTTCGCGGCATTCCCCGATTGATCATCGTTCAGGATTTTGCTGTTGACGCTGCGCTCGAACTTGGAATTCTTCGACTTCCTGGGATTGCCTGGATCCTGCGAGCGATTCAGCGATGGGCTCTGCGGTCTGCCTCAACAATTACAACGATCAGTCCGCTGATGCTGACAAAGCTCCGTCAGGAGATCGGAGCCGATCGCAGGACGCTTTTGGTTCCGAACTGGATCGATAAGAGCCTTCAGGACGAAATTAATTTGCAGAATCAGTCGCCTCCGACGCGGCATGCTTCCAGACTCTTTTATTCCGGCAATCTTGGTGTAAAACAAGGACTGCCCGATTTCCTGCGACAATTTGCAGACTCGTCGGGCCTTAGTGCCGGATGGGATATCGAAATTTGTGGGGGAGGTGCAGAGAAAGATCGCCTGAAAGAAATGCTGGGTTCTCACCAAGGGATCACGTTGGGTCCGGTACTTGATGAGGCGGCGTATGTTACAAAGCTGTTAACGTCTACCGCTTGTCTTATCACGCAACGGCCCGGGATTGGTGCTAACTTCCTTCCCTCGAAACTACTACCTGCTCTTGCTACGGCCACCCCGGTATTGGCAGTGTGTGATCGTTCAAGTCCACTGGCGAATGAAGTCCTTGAGGGGCGATTCGGCCTTGTTATCGCCCCGGGCTCCCCGGAGGCACTGACAGAAAGTCTTGATCTGCTGCGGTCACCTTCATTGCTTGCGGAATTCAGCGCCAATGCAAAGGCCCGTGCCGCCATGTACCACCGCGAGGAAGTCCTCAGGACTTTCGAGCAGGAACTCCATGAACTGCATCGTGTTTGAGATTGGTTGCGGAAAGATGGTAGAACTCGGAAATCTCTTCATAGCAACTCCGAGCTGCAAGTTTCAACAGGATTGAATTCAAAGTGTTGGATCCAACAGTCGCATTCATTTTTCGCAGATGAATTCCGGGCGGCAACGAAAGAAAACTGCTCAAGTCTGAAATGTCGCGGCTGATATCTTCCAGTCGAAAAATCTGCACCTTGAGGCCACTTTCGGACTGGACGAACCGACTCAGTGATCCATCAGAAGCCTTTCCCAAAAGACGATAAAAAGCCTCTTTGATTAACTGACACGCCAGGAAAACTGGAAATGTCAAATGTGCGAGGTGGAACCGAACTCGTTGCAGGAACGTCTTTAAATGACGTGCCATCTGGAAATGCTTGAGCCGAAACTTGTAGAAGGACCTGAGGAGATCCGTGGGATTACGTATGATCGAAAAGATACGAAAATCCTTCAGATCAATCCCGTTCTGATCACAGTAGGCTTCGTACTGCCGTAATGTGCCATGGCGCCCCAATGGGAAAAACGGCTTCAATTTCGGCGACGACAGCACAACGCTGTCAAGGTCCCTATGGGACCCTACATCGTCTGACCCGAGCAACATCGACTCTATGGAGCTGCCCCCTGCCTTGGGAATATGGATAAAGAGAATTTTCTTTTCCTGGTCAATCATGATTCTGCGTTTCGCGACCTTTTTGGATGCCTTCGTTCTTCTGCTGAAGCTTTGCATTGATCGCTTCGACTTTGGCCATTGCCGCATCCTCCTGCCGCTTGAGATTGGCCGAGTTCGTCTTTCGCTCTAACAGAATGGTGGCGCTTTCAAAGAGAGTCTTTTGCCGGTTATAGAAGTTGGTTACGCTGATGCACATGCTTGTCGCAGACCTGCGAGACAGCAACGCGTTCAACAAGGTGCTCCCGAAAAATCGATACTTTCTGCTGATCTGTGAAATTCTGACGTGTTTTCTTCGGCGATTACCTTCCTTAATCGCTTCACTTTAGCACACGTTTCACCTCATAGCTTCAACTTCTGCAATACAAACAAAATTGAACCGGCCCGCGGGGACACGCACGCCGGGTTGTATGGCAGAAGCTCAGCCACAAGGCTGCCCCCCTATCCCGATTGGGGAAGACGAACTTGCGCTGGGCCGATCAGACAATGAAAGTTAGCCGCGGACTCGTTTTGCTTTGGGTGGTGCTTCACCGCCTTTTCCGTTTCGATCGGAATAGTAGTATCCGTAATACCCTCGGCGTTCGAATTCAGCACCGCTGCCATAGGTGTTTACAACACACCCAAGCATTTTTGCATTGGCCGAGCGAAGTGTCTCGACGGCTTCAATGACCTGTTGGCGAGTATCGTTGGAAGATCGGACAACCAGAATCATGCCGTCCGATTTTTGGGCGACGATGACCGGGTCGGAGACAGCAAGCACTGGTCCTACGTCGACAATGACCAACTGGAATCTATCTTTCAGATCATCCAGCATCCGATCGAATGTTTCGTTCTGCAATAGTTCCGACGGATCGACGGTGGAGGAGCCTGAAGTCATGATGGTCAGATTAGGCACTCCGGAAGGAACCAAGACATCGTCGAGTGTTAGTTGGCCTCTGAGTACTTCGGAAAGACCACCGCTGTCTGGAACCGAAAATCGTTTGCAGAAGGTGGGACGTCGCATATCACCTTCGATCAGGACGACTGTCATATTCAACTTGGCGAAGCAGGCCGCAATGTTCGCGAGGATGGTTGTCTTTCCGTCCCCAGGAAGTGGACTGGTTGCTGAGATAACACGAAGCTTCCCAGAGCGAATGTCGTTAAGCAAAAGCGTTCGCAGGATTCGGAACGATTCGCCTTCTGGAGAACTGTCCAGAACGATCGGGAAGTCTCCTTCGGTTTTGAAATGCCCGACTCTTGTGAGGATAGGGAGCCCAACTGCACTGTCGATCTCAGAAGATGTTCGGAACCGAGTGTCGAGTTGGTCAATTATGACTGCAGCAAAGAGCCCAGCCATCAGGCCCAGCAGGACTCCCCCTACCGAACACAGCGCCAGACTTGGCCAGACCTGAACTCCTTTACGGGGAGATTCAAGCAGTTCGTGGATATACCCCTGCATTCCGGCAGCAAGGTCGAGCCCGCGGAGTTGTTCGACGAGACCATCAAATAATAATTGTGTTCGATCAATTCGTGACTTCAGAATCCCCTCTTTCAGTTCGAACTCAACAAGGACCCTCGCTTGCTTTTCCGCGTCTTCTTTTAGCAGGGTTAATTCATTCCTGCGTTCCGAAACAGCGGTGATATCACTCTCCAAAAACGCAATGTACGCCTTCAGCAGACCGTCTGGGCTGAGCTGAGTATCTTGAGTGTCTGGTGCTAGTTTTGCCTCACGTTCGTCTATTCTCTGCTTCAGAAATGCTATCTGGTCTTCCAGTTTTTTTACATCCGGGTGTTTTAGGCCCAGGTCGGCTTTTAGCACCCCAAGTTCTGCTTCCTTGACCAGTAAGTCACCGATCATACGAGCTTGTTCTATTCGGGCGGGCTGATCGGCGAGGAAAGGTGTTGATCTCGCCGCATTTGCCTGCATGCCCGCAAAAATACCGAGTCGGCTGAGGCTGTCTGTGTCGATGATTCCAAGATCATCGATTTCAATTCTTTGACCTTCAGTCTTGCGGGCAAAAACAGCTTTTGCTTTCTCTAACCGCGACCGACTGGAGGACTCCTGGATGTCCAGCGTCAACAATTCCTCGTGCAAGCGACGATACTGTTCCAGATAAACGTTGCTGCTCCCGTCGCCCTGAAAGAGTACGGGAGCACTTTGCCTTGCCAGAATGTACTCGGCCTGAACTTTTTCAAGTTCCTTCTCAAGGTCATCACGCGAACCCTGGACGAGACCATTCGCTTCAGACATCGCGACCGTCAATTGGTTTGCCAGAAACATCTGATATTCAATAACAATCGCTTCCAGGACCAGACGAGAGTCATCTGCGTTGATGTGCTCAAAGCGGACTGACAGGCTTCTTGCGTCCTTGGCTGTTCCTTCTCCACCACGGCTCAGTTTCAGGTGATCTATCACATAGTCTGCCGAGTCATCGTCGGGATCACTGATTTGTGCTTTAATCGATGGCAGATCAGTCAACTTGTGCCTTGATAGTGCCCCTTCAACAATTTTGCGACTTCGGATCACTTCCATATGATTCGCCAGAACATCTTCATCCACCATGTCCTGACCATTTTTGGAGCTCGTTTCTGTAGAAGTCAAACCAGTATCGCGCTGGCTGACGAGAATCTTCGCGGAAGATTCGTACCAGATTTTTGCCTTCGTCCAGTAGAGAGACGCCAAGGCCAGACCCAGACTCATCGCTCCAAAAATAACCCAACGCTGCCTGTGTAGGATTTCTGTCAGCTTGAGTGCGGGCTGTGCCTGCATGGAATCGGCGAAGACCACCTGGCTGATTCGATTTTCCCCGGGCTGCGGATTTGTTTTTGACGAACCCTTCATCGTTCACTTTCTGGCCGATTTTAAAGAAGACAAGTTATGGTCGGCTGATCACTTGGAATGATTTTAGCCTTGGAGGGCGATTCAAATGTCTGGAGGCCAGATTTGGCCGGATGCGTGGCAAGTCACATAGTCCCTGTCGGGTTCACAGAAACTGAGCAGGGCCACGTTCCGGCCATTAACATGGCTATTGTTAGTGTCTGATTTCCCGAAAAAAAATGCTAGACCAGACGCTCATTGAACATAACTGAGACGCGTTTCGGGAAGTTTGTTAACATGGATGGAATGGGTCTCTGTTACGTGTTGCAAATGCGAAGACTGCGGGTTTTGGTGAAGACGGCTGACGCATTTGCCATTATGGGCAACTACGTTGACTCGACTGAGACTTTGTGCCATTCGCACCATATTTCCCAGAATTTTCGCATGCGGTAGACTTCCCGATTACTCTGGTAGTTTCGTCGCTTCGGTCCTGTGTGCTTTAGCATCCTGTTTTTCTCAAAGGATTTAATTTCCATGAAAGCCATTGCTGTCCGTCCTGGTACTCCGAACAGTGTGCACCTTGCAGAGCTCGCAAAGCCTGCGGTGAGTGAAATTCCCGGCGGCAAAGGTGTGCTTGTGCGGGTGCTGAAGGTAGGTGTGGATGCTACCGACCGGGAAATCAACGACGCGCTGTACGGCAACGCGCCTCCGGGCTTTGACTTCCTTGTTCTGGGGCATGAAATTTTTGGTGTCGTGGAAGAAGTTGGGCAGAACGTCAGGAAGGTGAAGGCCGGCGACTACGTCACCTGCACTGTGCGTCGACCAGGCGGCTCCATCTTTGACAGTATTGGGCGATCTGACATCACCAGCGAAGAGGTTTACTTCGAACGAGGCATCAATCTGCGTCATGGTTACCTGACAGAATACTTCGTCGATGAGGAAGAATTCATAGTCAGGATGCCTGTGGGGTTGAAGCATCTGCATGTTCTGGCGGAACCCATGAGCTGTGCTGCCAAGGCGGTGGAGCAGGCTTTTCTGGCTCAGAAGCGATTGCAGGTGTGGGAACCCAAACGTGCGTGGGTCACCGGGGCAGGGCAGATCGGATTGTTGTCAACTCTCGTACTTCGGCTGCGTGGCATTGAAGTCTTCACGCTGGCTCGCGGTCGAAAGCCCAGTCTGAAAGCAGAAATTGCAGAAGGCCTGGGCGCCACATATGTCAGTACGTCCGATCATTCCTTGCCTGAACTTGCAGCGAAGTACGGCAAGCCCGACCTGATCATTGAGGCGACTGGAAACAGTGCTGTCGCATTTGAGGCCATGCAGGTTCTGGGCCACAACGGTTGCATCGTCTGGACCAGCATCACCGGGGGCCAGCGAAAAGTAGAAGTCCCCGGCGACAACATTAATCTCAACTGGGTGCTGGGCAACAAATTGCTCGTGGGTTCAGTAAACGCCAACTTCCGCCACTTTGAATCCGGGATCTCGGATCTGGCACTCTGTGAAGTCACCTATCCGGGCGTCATTGGCAAAATTCTGACGACCACAGTGCAGGGGCTCGACAATTACAAAGAAATGATGCGTCTGCTGGTGGAGGATCGGGATGCATTGAAGGTCTTTGTTGAGGTCGCGGCCGGCTAACCGCGTGGTCACTGAGTAACGGCCGCACTTCCCGCGTTGCCTTCTGAAATGAAAACTTCCACACGGTTAACTTCCCTGCATTTCCTTGAGCGTCTTTCTTGCGCCGTTGCCAAGAAACAGGACATCAACGCCTGCGACCAGCAATGTGTATCCCTGAGCCGCGTAGGGTGCGACTGCTTCGGCCGTGACTCCGAAGTAACCGAGCGGCATTCCCGCAGACTGGCAGGCGGAGGTCACGCGACCGATTCCTGCCAGAACTTCAGGATCGTTGATTTGTCCCATCTTCCCGTAACTGGCAGACAGGTCATAAGGACCCAGCAGGACGCAGTCGACGCCCGGCGTCGCGATGATGGAATGGATATTCTCCACTGACGTTTTATGCTCAGCCTGCACAATCACGACTACGTCATCATTGGCTGAGGCCACATAGTCGGCGAAGCGGAAGCCGTATCCATGGGCTCGTGCAAGACCGACGCCACGAGAACCTGCGGGAGCGTAGCGGGAAAACCGGACGACATCAGCAGCCTGTTCGGCCGTGTTGACCTGAGGCACAATGATGCCCTGAGCTCCGAGATCGAGGACCTTCTTGATTTCGGCCTCATCGCAGACAGGAACGCGGACGATGCAGGCAACGCGATCTCCGACGGCCTGCAAGATTCCAAGAATATCCGACGTGTCGAGCGGTCCATGTTCACCATCGATAAACAGCCAGTCAAATCCGACATCAGCCAGAATTTCTGCCGTAGAAGCTGTCGGCAGTGTGACCATCGTGCCAAGCAATGTTTCGCGATTCTTCAGGCGGGATCGAAAACCTTTGATCATGGGATACTCTGTTGGGACGCTGTGCTAAGTGTCGGTACTATCGTCTGCCGCAAAACTGCCTCATTGAGTTTACTGCAAGACGCGCGAACGGCAAAGGAGCGAGGATCACTTGCGGCCGCCAATCGCTGCATCAACGGATTCCTCTTCTGGAGTGCAGAACGGATCAGCGAGCAATATGTCGCAGATAATCGCCGTACTCGTTGGGGAACTCAAGGGCCAGCGCGAGCAACTGGTTTCGATCGATAAAGCCTTTTCGCCAGGCAATCTCTTCCGGGCAGGAAATCTTCAGGCCCATTCGTTTCTCGATCGCCGCGACAAAGTTGCCGGCATCCAGAAGTGATTCATGAGTTCCGGTATCGAGCCACGCGAAGCCTCGCGACAGCAGTTCCACATGCAACAGGCCTCGCTTCATGTACTCCCGGTTGACGTCCGTGATTTCCAGTTCGCCGCGCGGCGATGGTTTCAGGTTTTGCGAGATTTCCACAACTGAATTGTCATAGAAGTAAAGTCCTGGAATCGCGAAGTCCGACTTTGGCTCCGTTGGCTTTTCTTCGAGGGAAATCGCCCGGCCTGACGAATCAAATTCCACAACGCCGTACCGCTGAGGATCACGAACCTCGTAGCCGAAAATTGTTGCCCCGGTTTGAAGGCTGCAGGCGTTCTCGAGGATTCCGCGAAAGCCGCGTCCGTAAAAAATATTATCGCCAAGAACCAAAGCCACATGGTCATCACCGATAAAGTCGGCTCCGAGGATAAAGGCCTGCGCCAGTCCTTCAGGCTTTTCCTGTGTCACGTA
Organism: Planctomycetaceae bacterium; assembly: GCA_041688565.1. GTDB lineage: Bacteria > Planctomycetota > Planctomycetia > Planctomycetales > Planctomycetaceae > SXXK01. The sequence goes on along the minus strand of JBDNHX010000328.1, from coordinate 15,495 downwards.
CGAGAACTTCATTCCCCACCGAGATCCGTCTCCGAGAAGTTTTTTGAAGCCTTCGATATCGCGAGGGGAAGAGATCACAAGGACTTCACGAATGCCGGCCAGCATCAGCGTCGACAGCGGGTAATAAATCATCGGCTTGTCGTACACGGGGGCCATCTGCTTACTGATGCCCAATGTGATCGGGAAGAGCCGCGACCCGGTGCCGCCTGCCAGGATAATACCTTTGGTGAAATAGCTCATAGATGATGTCAGCCGAAAAGCCTGATGAGTGTGAATGGATTGATCATGAGTCGCCCGCAGGTTAGCCAAGGCCCAGCCGTTCTCCCCGGTACTTGCCGCTTTGAACACGTTCGATCCAGGCGGGATTTTCCAGATACCAGCGAACCGTCATTTCCAGCCCGGAGGCGAAGTCCTGCTGGGGTTTCCAGCCGAGTTCATTTGCAATCTTGGTTGCATCAATTGCATAACGGCGATCGTGTCCGGGGCGATCTTTCACGTACGTGATCAGAGATTCGCAGGGCCTTTGCGGCAGGCCCGGACGCAATCGATCAACGGTGGAGCAGATGAGTTTAACGATCTGGATATTTGCCTGCTCATTGTTTCCCCCGATGTTGTAGCACTCACCAATCCGGCCTTTTGCCAGCACGGTCTCGATGGCCGCACAATGGTCTTCTACAAACAGCCAGTCGCGAACATTCAGGCCGTCGCCGTAGACGGGAAGTGGTTTGCCGGCGACTGCATTCATGATGATCAGAGGAATCAGTTTCTCCGGAAACTGATAAGGGCCGTAGTTGTTGGAACAGTTCGTGATCAGCACGGGCAGACCATAAGTGTGCAGGTAGGCTCGCACGAAATGGTCCGAGGCGGCTTTGCTTGCTGAATAGGGGCTGTTGGGCGAATACGGTGTGTGTTCCGTGAAGAGCCCGGACTGACCAAGGGAACCATAGACTTCGTCGGTTGATACATGCAGAAAACGGAACGCGTCCTTTGCCGGGCCGTCAAGCTTCGCGAAATACGCGCGAACTTCTTCAAGCATTCGGCAGGTCCCGAGCACATTGGTTTCCACAAAGGTCAAGGGGCCGTCGATCGATCGGTCCACATGGGATTCTGCCGCGAAGTTAACGACTGCTGATGGACTGTGCATCTCAAGCAGGCGTCTGACGAGCGAGCGATCTCCGATATCACCAATCACCAACTGATTTGTGTCAGAAGCTTCAGGCAGAGAATCTGGGTTACCAGCATAGGTGAGCTTGTCGAGATTGATAATGCGGAAATCACCCGCTGCGACAGCCCGTCTGATGAAACAACTGCCAATAAAGCCAGCTCCGCCAGTGACCAGAAGCGTTTGCATAGGAAAACTTGTCATCAGCAAAAGGGGGACAAACGGATCTTAAAGCAGCGATGTTGATCGGCAATTTGACGTCCGAGATCAATCGCGACAGATCAGGAATCACTACCGTCACTGCAACCGTACGAAATTCCGTCGCAAAGTTTGAAGCATTCATTGGGGGACGCAATGAAAATTCAAAAAGTGGCGCCAATTTCGGACTCACAGATCTTGGGAGTACCACCTGAAGTGGCCGGCGCTGTGTCTGGCAGACACTTATGAGGATCTGTTGCGGTTTCGACACAGCCGGAATTTTTTTCCGCCGTAGTTATGCCAGGCCGAGGTCCTGATAGATGGCGTCGTTGAGCATGCGATTGCGGCGCTGGTGCTGTCCTTCGCCACAGAATCCGTTTGCCGACCAGGCAACGACGAGGCTGTTGTCCGGGTCACAAAAGCCGATCGAACACTGAGAGCCTCCATGGCCAAACGCCGATGGGCTCGCATAGCGGCCAAATCCATACGGGACAGTGTCCGGCCCGTGATGGTGCGAATTGCAGATGACTCCGAGCCCAAAGTCGACCAGATGCTGCAGCGTCTGATCGTACTGAGCAATTCGATGTCGGGTCGTCATTTGTTGTACGGTTGATGGAGTCACGAGAAGAGTTCCGTCAGTCTGTTTGCCGTTTCGCAGCAGTACTTCCAGGAAGCTGCCCAGTTCGCGTATCGGGCCGCGGAGATTGCCGCCTGGTGAAGGCGTGGTCAGCCAGGGCATCCGGCCATACTGCGATTCCTGCAGCTGACCTTTATCGCGTTCATACAGAATCGGAAGCTTGCCTGCGACGGACGTCATTTCATCGGCCGAAATTCCACAGCTTGTGTTGAAGAGCCCGAGCGGTTGAAGCAGGTCTCGTTGAAGAATCGCGTCGAACAGTTCGGCTGGTTGTACGAGTTCAATGCGTCGCAGGATTTCACCAAGCAGGAACCAACTGCTTTGAGGATGATAGGCGGCAGCGCCTAGAGACAGTTGCCCAGGCTGTTCAAGAATATTTTTTATCGTGCTGTCCCAGTCCAGATGTGGCCACCCGGTCTCCGTGGCCGGGAAGCCGGACTGATGGGTCAGCATGTCGAAGATTGTGATCGAGGCCTTGTCAGTGCCAGCCGCCTCCGAGAATACCTCGTCCAGTCGTGTCGACAGCCGAAGCTTTCCACTTTGGACGGATTTCAAAATCAAAATTGCTGTCAACGGTTTGCCTGCACTTCGCCATGGCATCACCGTGCTGGACGTCATCGGAGTTCCGGGTGCCGCTTCGCCGTACGCAGCGTCCAGAACCGGGCTGCAGTTACGCGACACATAGAACTGAACGCCCGTGTGGAGGCTGCGTTTGATGCCGTCCTCAACCGCCGCTGCTGCCGCTGGAAAATCTGCGATTGGAAACATTTGGAATCTGTGCTTCAGGGAATCGAATCAATGGCATCAGGTATTGTCGGCGAATCCGTCTGGATTCAGTTCACGGGTAATCCACGTTCGAGCCGGATTCGGCGGACTTCTGTCAGAACTCCTTCGACGACAACTGAGTTGCGGGCGATGGCGATGTACTGCGTGAAATTAATCATCATGGTGACAATCCATGTCAGCACGGCCATCGCAAAATGCAGCGTGGCATCGGAGACGCCGACAGTGCTTTCCACGGAGACGGCAGTTGCCGGGTCGGCCACAGCACCAAAGCACCCCGTGGCAAGAATCATCAGAAAGCTGATCAAGATGCCGGGCAGAATGCTGTATTTGATCTTCTTATTTCGCTGAAACCAAACGTCCGGCAGGCTGTAGGCTGAGCTCGTTTCTTCAAGCCATCGGCCGGTGCCCATGAAATAGGTAAAGATGAGAGCATGCACCATGGTGGTGCTGGTGAGTGCTCCGAGGCCGATCAAAATATGCGTTCCAATCCGGGCGTTTACCGCCAGATCTCGCCCTCCGTTTTGCATCGGATCGCCAATCTGCAGACCAAGCACCAGAGCAATGACCATGGTGATGTTGGCAAGGACGGCCAGCGTCAGAAAGATGCGTTTCACAGCTCAGGTCCCGGTCTGTTGAAGACTTCAAATCACTATGCAAAGAATAGGGCCGCAGAAGAACTTTCACCGTTCTTCTCCGGCCCTGTGATCGAATTTCTTCATAAAACAGAATGTGCGATCAGGTTTTTTCAATCCTGAAAACGCTGAACATCGCGCCGGAGCTTCGATTTGCCTGCCCGGAGCCTACGGTGTTACTCGGCCAGAACCATTGAGGTCTTCTGACGCAGGGTCTGCTGAATCTGAGTCCCAAACTGCTTCACCTGAAGGTCCATCGTCAGGTCCAGATCGGACTTAGCAATTCGTCCCTTCGCCACATCAAACATCACGGTGCCTTTGCCCTCTGATTTTTTCATCGTCAAGGTGATCGGAGCTCCCTCCTTTGGCTTCACATCAATCTTTGGCTGCATCACAATTTTTGCCATACCGTTTTCAGTGCCTTCGTAAGTCAGGACCGAAGCAACGGTCATGGTGCCAAAAGGCAGCTCGACCTTCTGATTGCTCTCCCATGAGTCGCCCGGTTTAATTGGCCCGGCTGGGAGTGTGACGGCAGACTGAGTCATCATCTGCTTGAGAGTGTCTTCGTTCATGGCGCTTCCAGCAGCGCCGGAGTCTGTAAGTGCTTTCAGAAGCGACGGTGGAACTGTGACCTGCTGAACTTTGCCAGTCGGCTGCATTGTGACACCAAATTCCTGGCCCACGATTTTCTTGAAGACTTCAGCCATTGATTTCACCAGTGGCGAGTCGACGACTTCTGAACTGCTTGAATCAAATTGCACAGAGCCGAAAGGACCACCTTCGGATTTGAACTGCACGCGATCGACAACCTGGGCCATTTTGGCGTCGCCATTGGATTCGACGGTTGCGATTTTCCAGGCCATATCCATGGTCTGATTCATTGTCATCGTCTGCTTCTGACCATTCAGATCCATTTCCATCTGAGTGGATTGCTGAACGACGTACTTCAGCGATTCACCATTCGTGAATTTCCAGGCAAGACTTTCCTGTGCAAATCCGGAGGATGTCACGAGCAACATGGCTGCAACAGAGAAGATACCGGTGAAGTAACGCGACACCATCAGAAAGCTCTCCCGATGAACAGGCCGACACAACATCTGTCTGACCGTTAATGTACAGAATACGGATTCAACAATATTGCTCATCATTGCTCATCCGAACAGCTCTGGAGCATAGCAGAACGATCAAATTTCGCAGAAGACCGAATTTGCCGGGGATTTGATTACCCGCCCACGGGAAGTCCGCATCTGCCAAATCGGAATACGTGGCTTTCAGTGGTAATCACCAAAACGCCTGGCGTGTTCCGCTACAAAATGAATGCCGTTGGCCCTGTAAAACTTCACGGCAGCGGCCTGTGCTCACGTTTCCTGACGATTTCATGCCGAATCAGCGGCAACTTTGCTGCGGTCGTTCTTTCCTATACGACTTTTCTGACGCCGACGGTCAGCAGCAAATTGGCCCAAAGAGCCTGATCACCGGTTTGAATGGTCAGGACGTGATCCCGGGATTCGACGGCATCGTAAAAATCCCAGCGCGAGATCGGCTTCAGTTCGATCGATTCCCCGGCAGCCGCCAGAATCGCTCGATAATCATTCCAGACCGGTGGATCATGCGGCAGCCGGTAGGAATCGTCATCCGGCATTCCCATTGTGCTGACGGCCTCAATTGGAATCGCTGTGAGTAGAACTCGCAGCACCTGGGCGACCGTCACAAGTCCAGGCGCGAGGTTCAGGCTGATGAGTTCCGCTTTGGGACCGATGGCGGACGATGCCGGATAATTGCCATCGGCGATCAGAATTTTTGAACTGTGCCCCGCTTGCGCCAGGATTCTGGAGATCTGCGGATGAATGAGTTCAGAGCGAAGCATGGAGTGATCACTTTCAGAGCGAGCTGATGAAGCGGGATGGTCAGGGGTCGGATGTCGACAGCCGAATAATAGACACTGGCAGATTTGCCGCCAATGACATTCACGGACCTCAAAACTCGGCCAGGCTCTGCCGATTTGCTATTTGTTTTCTTCATGATGTCGGGCGGCTGATGAAGACGCCTTGAGATCACCCAGCAAGCCCCATTTCATGGACTCATCCTGAACGTATTGCTTTCCAAGATGCAGCGAAATCTCCGCGCGAGCCAGCTCATATCCAAGGTAAAACGCGTGGCTGGAATCAAGGGGGCGAAAGTTCTCCGTTTGCGCGTTGGCGGCTTCGAAAAGTCGAAAGGCGTCAGAGCCGTGCCAGTGTCCGTGCCTGTTCATCAGATGCAGCTCGCCGTTTTCCGCGTAAATGCGAAAGTTGGCATCCGTCAGCGCAGCGGCCAGTTTTTGCAATGCCTCAGCCGATGTGGACTTCAGTCTGGAGTCGCGCAACATGACCAAGGCCGAGCTGATGTGCTTGGGAATTGTGCGAGCAGCGACGGCGTGGTGAACCAGTCGACGGGCAGCATCGAATTCTGCAACAGCTGTGCGGCACCAGTTAATCACTTGAGTTGTCAGCACGCTTTGAATACCGAGATCTTCACAAACCGCGGCCAGCAGCATGTTGATTCCCGCGGAATCGACTTCGGTGAGTTCGGTCACATTCCCAATCCCCATCATCATGGCGATGTCCGGATACCTGCGACGAACTTCAATGTATCGCGCAAGTGAAGCCGTAAATCCCATTCCGACAGGTTCAAGGATCGGATCGATTCGAAACGCCACCTGTTGCGACTGCAGCCTTTCAATCAGTCGATCGAGAGACGCCAGGTCCTGTGGCGTGTCCGGAATCGCCACAACCTCAGTCTGCAGTTGGGTGACCCAGTCGACGTTGGAGCTGTTGCAGCTCAGAATCAGTTCGGCACCCGCATGAACGGCCTGTTCCACTTCGTGCTGATCGAAGCTGTCAATGGAAACTCGAATTCCTTCGCTTCGCAGTGCCGTCACAATTTCACGAATTCGCGAGCTGATTTCTCCCGGAACGCCACCTATGTCGATCACGTTGGCTCCGGCTTTCACCATCAAGCGAGCTTCCTGCAGGATCGCAGGAAGCGGCATTCGAGTTGCATGATTGATTTCCGCGATGATCTCGGTCGAGTATCGACTCAGGTCGGCGGTCCGGCGTTTGCTTAGTCCAAAGTATTCCGGAAGGTCATGCAGATCGCGGGGGCCACGTTCAAAAGGTTTTCCAAAATGTTGTTCCAGCGCCGACAGATCGCCCTGACACCATCCAGGCAGAATCACTCGGTCAATATGCTCGGGCACTGTTAGCCGTTTTAGCAGCAGATTCGAGTGCAGAAGGGCGGCCACCTGAATTCCGGGAATTGTCACTTCATAACGAAACCCAAGTTTCGCCGCGATCTTTTCAACTTCTTCACGCAGACTTGCTTCGGCCAGTCGTCCGGTCACGAACAAAAGCGTTGATTGAGTGTTGAGCGGTGGCGCGGGCATGATGGTGTTGACAGCTATGAGACGACAGAGTTTCAGACTTCACGTGGATTGTTGCCGACAGGAACGGTTCCGACAGATCAGCCTGCAAGCTCGCCCGATTTCAACGCTGATCTCTAGTCGGCGCTGTGATCGAGCCAATGGTGTGATCGAGCCAGTGCAGTTATCTGACGGCTCCTCCGTTGACGTTGATGACCTGACCGGTGATATAAGCGGCCTCGTCACTTAACAAAAATCTGGCCGTGTTGGCGATATCTCCCGGCTCGCCCCAGCGTTTTAATGGTGTCTCGGACATCACACGCTGCTGCCAATATTCACTGGCGGTCTCACCCCAGGCTGTTCGAATCCAGCCAGGAGCGATGCAGTTGACTCGGACATGCGGAGCCATGCTCAGCGCCAGAGAACGGCTGAATCCCATGATGGAATTCTTGGCTGCCGCAAACAATTCTCCACTGTCGCCTTCCATGCCGCGGTCCGACTGATCCCAGCCAATGTTGATCACAACGCCGTTCTGCTGTTCACGAAAGCGCCGACCAAACGCACGACTGAGTTCAACAGTTCCGGCGACATCCACCTTCAGAAGTTCGTCCAGTTTTATTGCGAAGTCGGCGTTACGAAGTTCGGTCGTCAGAAGATCGGCTCCCGCGTTATTGACGATGCCATGGACAGGCCCGGTTTCGAAAGCGTTCCGGAAAAGGTGCTGGCGATCTTCGGCGCTGGCAACATTCGCGCAAATAACATGAGCAGTAACGCCCAGCTGCCGCGCTTCTGCGGCGACCGCGCTGGCTTTTTCGAGCGATCGCCGACAGTTCACAATTACATTGGCGCCGGCTTTTGCGCACTCCAAAAGGATCGCGCGGCCAATCCCTGCGGACGATCCTGTCACGAGAATCCGTTTACCGGAAAGGGAGGCAAAGGTCATGAGAGAACGGTATTCAGAAGGGAATGACGAAGAGTAAAGGTCACAGAATAACGGCTGAGGAGTGGCAACGCGATGATATCGAGGCGGCTACTGCTCCGCTGCAGCTTCGGGAGAATGCCGCTGTTTTGCTGGTTAAACCTGAGGAAACCGCTGAAAATGCAGGAAAACTCAGGCGGCCAGGCGAATGCCAGCCAATCGCAGTGTACACCTGAGCGCCTGCTCAAGTCCCTCTTGAGCCAATTTCCAGAGGCGGAATAAACTGCGTCTTTGCAATCTTTCCTCCTGCTTCTTCAGCGAAAGCACTTTCGTCTGCCGACGGAAATCTTCAATGCGGTCATTTTGTTAAGAAGTTTTGTCGTCCCTGGCGGTTGCTGAGGGGTCGCGTCACCCGGCGATGGTACGCGAAATTCTGTGTGACGCGTTGCCGCGTCCGAAATGACTTTGACTTCTCGTCCCGCATTGAATTCCTGAAGGCAGTTTTCGTGAGTGGATTCTGATGGCCATTCGTCCTTTGACAACCGTTCGGCATGCGATCACAGCCCTAGTGCTGTTGTTCGTTGCGCTGGCCGGTGTTGAAGTCTGGATGAGAACTCGCGCTGCATCTGCGATGCAGATTGTGGCCTGTCAGGTGAACACGCTGGATCAGTCGCTGCTGGTTCCATCCGCGGTCTGTCATCACGAGCTGCGGCGTCTGTTGAAAACAACACACAGGCTGACGAAGGATAATCCGGGAATCATTTTTCGAGTCAACTCCCTGGGCTGCCGAGGTGAGGATGTGGACGCTGATCGGCCGGAAGGAACCTATCGCATTCTGATGTTGGGTGATGATTCCGTCTGTGGGACATTCGTTGCTGAAGAAGAAACCGTGACCGCTCGTCTGAAGCAGTTTCTTTCAAAATCCACCACGGCCAAAATCGAAGTGATCAATGGCGGCGTCCCGGGATACTGTCCGTTGCTGTCGTCGCTGAAATTTGAACATGATCTTGCGAAGCTCAGGCCGGACCTGGTCATCCTGCATGTCGACATGACGGACATTGCAGACGATTGCTCTTACCGAAGCCTGGTACTGCAGGCTGGCAGTCACGCGGTCTGTTCGCACGCCACGCTGCGACTTCCACTGACTGCCGAAAACGTTTTTCTGCATTTTGTGAAAGAGTCGGCCGCGGCGTCATGGGTCTTTGCAAAAGCGCGTCAGCACGGACCAGCGTTGATGTCGCTATCGAACGCGTTGGGAACCGTTGATCCAGGCATGAGCTGGATCACCGACCATCCGCCGGACCTGCGGCTGCAGATTCGACATTGTCTGGAGCCGATCAGACAGCTGCAGGACACGGTTTCAAAAGCAGGCGGGCGGTTACTTGTGACAACATCGCCGGTGATCTGGCAGGTTGTTTCGGCGGATAAAGCGCCGGACCTGAGTCGACATTACGGGATCTCAGGCACGACTCCGTTTGCGAGCCAGTTTCCGTTTGAAGTGATTGGAAGTTTCTGCAGCGCTTCGGAGATTCACTTTCTTGACGCTTCCCCGGCGTTTCGAAACGGCGAAGCGGCCCGCTTGTTTTCGAAGGATGCGCCCGTCCTTTCGCGTGTGGGGATGGCACTTTATGCTCGGGAAATCGCCCGTTGCCTGCTTGAAGATCCCCCGTCACGCTGGTCCGATTAGCATCGCAGGTTTTTTAGAGTCGTCTTTCGCTCCGCGAAAGCAGCGTATTCGCAACTTTCGCTGAGCGAAAGGCGACACTTATTTTCTGCTCGATGCTTAGCGGTGCCTCAAATGGAAGACTCAATTGGAAACAGTCTCTTCACAGCGTATATCTCGCTCTGCAGAATATGTCCTGCAGTGCCCACAGTCACGATGAATTCAGATTACAGGTTGGTCACGATGAAGAGCGCGTTTGAAGCTGCGGAGCAGTATTTTGAAGAAGCCGCATCCGTCATGAATCTCACATCCAGCATGCGAGATCTGCTGCTGACTCCTGAGCGAGAAGTTAAGGTTCAGGTTCCGATTAAACGTGACAATGGTGACGTCGCGACGTTCATTGGTTTTCGGATGCAGCACAACAGCAAGCGTGGCCCCATGAAAGGCGGACTGCGATACCATCCGGAGGTCAATGCGGATGAAGTTCTCGCGCTGGCATCGCTGATGACATGGAAGACCGCTGTGGTCGATCTTCCTTACGGCGGCGCAAAGGGCGGAATCAGCGTTAATCCAAAGGATCTTTCCGTTGATGAACTGGAGCGACTGACTCGCCGTTTCGTCGACGAGATTCATGATGTGTTTGGTCCGGACAAGGATATCCCGGCTCCTGACATGGGAACGAACGCGCAGACGATGGCATGGATCATGAATCAGTATCAGAAGTTTCATGGATTCAGTCCGGGATGCGTGACTGGAAAGCCGGTGGAATTGTACGGTGCTGAAGGGCGCGAAGAAGCCACCGGACGCGGCGTGGGAACATTGACTCTGGCGCTGCTTCGGAAGTTTGGGCGTTCAATTGAAGGTTCGACAGTGGCCATTCAGGGCTTTGGCAACGTCGGCACTTTCACCGCCGCGTACCTGCACAAAGCCGGCGGCCGGGTAATCGCGATCTCTGATGTCAGTGGGGCCATTCTGAATCGAGAAGGGATCGACATCACGGCAGCGCTGAATTGGGTGGCCGACAAGAAAAGTCTGGCCGGTTTTCCGGGCGGCGAGACCATCAGTAACGAAGTGTTGCTCGCGCTGGATGTGGATGTGCTCATTCCCGCGGCGCTCGGCGGAGTGCTGACCGAAGAGAACGCGAACGACGTGCGGGCGCAATTCGTGATCGAGGCGGCCAATGGCCCGACGACTCCGGAAGCGGACGCGATCTTTCAGAAAAAAGAGATCGTGGTTCTGCCCGACATTCTCGCTAACGCAGGCGGCGTGACGGTCAGTTACTTTGAATGGGTCCAGAATCAGCAGTATTTTCGCTGGGATTTAAGCCGCGTTCGTGAAGAGCTGGAACGGACGATGACTCGCGGCTTCGATAAAGTCTGGTCAACGGCTCAGGAAAAGAAGGTTTCGCTGCGAGTTGCCGCGTATCTTGTCGGCATCGGACGTGTTGCCCGAGCTACGACACTGGGCGGCATTTAATCGGATCTTTGGATAGCCCTTTGATCTGAGCCCTTCGTCCGCTTGATCAGTGCAGGTCTGAAAACAGGCCAGCTTGGATGTGGCGGGGCAGTCCCTGTGTCCGGCTTTTTTTGCCGTGATTTTTTCCCTTCTCGATCGTTTTATTTCGAGTGTTGAAATCTGATGTCAATGTCTTCTGAGTACTCGCGGTCCCTTGCTCAAAATGCTCGTAAGGCGTCCTCTGAACTGGCTCCGATTGCGGCTGGTCGCAAGAACTCGTGGCTGCAGCGAGTCGCTGATGGGCTGCTCGCAAACTGTGACGCCATTGTTTCGGCAAATCGTCTGGACATGGAAGCCGGTGCCGCTGGTGGATTAAGCGCCGCGATGCTGGACCGTTTGAAGCTGACACCTGAACGCATTGAGGTACTGGCGCAAGCTGTGGAACACATTATTTCGTTGCCGGATCCGGTCGGTGAAGTCATCGAAGGGCAGCGACGTCCGAATGGACTTTTTATTAGCCGTGTTCGGGTTCCCCTTGGAGTCGTCTTCTTTATTTATGAGTCACGTCCGAACGTCACGATTGACGCGGCCGCCCTTTGTGTGAAGAGTGGAAACTCGGTGATTCTGCGAGGCGGAAGTGAGGCCATTAACAGCAATCGGGCGCTGCAGGCTGTGATCGTGGAGGCTCTGATTGCTGAGGGGCTGCCGCAGTTCGCCGTTCAGCTGGTGGAATCCACAGATCGCAGTCTTGTGGGCGAACTGCTTTCGATGGGCAGTCTGATTGATGTGACAATTCCCCGAGGCGGGCGTTCGCTGATTGAACGTGTGACTCGTGAAGCCACGATGCCGGTGATCAAGCACTTCGACGGGATCTGCCACGTTTACGTCGACGCTTCTGCTGACGAAAAGATGGCGGTGGACATTACGGTAAACAGCAAATGCCACCGCCCCGGAGTATGTAACGCTGCGGAACCATTACTGATTCATCGGGCCGCCGTTCCGCATCTGTTGCCTCGCCTGGCTTCCGAGCTGCAGTCGCGCGGAGTGGAACTGCGATGCTGCCCGGCAAGCCTGGCCATGATTTCCGGCGGGAAGCCGGTGACGGAGCAGGATTACCGCACCGAACACATGGATCTGATTATGTCGGTGCGGATTGTGGATTCGATCGACCAGGCAATTGATCACATTCGTCGGTTCGGTTCGGCTCACACTGATGCGATTGTGACCGACTGCGTAGCGGCGTCTATGAAGTTCGAGGCGGAAGTGGATTCCGCGGCCGTCATGATTAACGCAAGCACGCGTTTTAACGATGGCGGAGAACTTGGCATGGGAGCGGAAATTGGGATCAGCACTGATCGCTTTCATGCTCGCGGACCATGCGGGATGCGTGAGCTGACCAGCTACAAATTCGTCGTTCGCGGAGCGGGCCAGATTCGATAACGGCTGCCGAACTTGCCTGACCGCTCACGGTGACATCGATGAACGCTTTCGGACCTTTGGCCAGCCTTTGTCGCACTTCCGGATGATCACAAAAATACGCCGAACGTTCTGACGTTCGGCGTATGGAAAAAACGTGAGCAGTGCTTGAAGCTGCTCATGGAACAGCTATTTTGCGGCAGGGTCTTTTGACTCCGGCGCTTTGGTTTCTTCCTTCGCGGCGTCTTGCGGTTCTTCCTTCTTTTTCTTCTGTTCCAGGTTGAACGGGGCACTTACGCGACGTCCGACAGCCGGCTTGATTTCTCGCACCCAGATATTGCGGAATCTGACAGGGTCATTGTGAAACTGCAGAGAGATCGGACCTGTTTCGGCGTGGGGCTTGTAATGCGGCGCTTCCACGAAACTTGTCGGCCCTTCCATTTCAAAGTGATTCAGCATCAGCACGCCGTTGTGGATCAGCGTGACGTAGCCTGGCTTCAGAAGATCACCGTTACTCTTGAATTGCGGTGCGTTAAAGATGATGTCGTAGTAATTCCACTCGCCCGGCTTTCGCATGGCATTTGCCAGTGGTGCCGCTTGCTTGTAGATCGAACCGGCCTGGCCATCAAAGTAAGTTGGGTTTTCGAACGAGTCCAGAATCTGGACTTCATAAAACCCCATCAGATAGCAGCCGCTGTTGCCTCGCCCCTGACCTTCGCCGCGAATTTCTGTCGGAGCCGACCACTCCAGATGCAGCTGCATATCGCCAAACTGTTGTTTTGTGGTAATCGCAGTTTCCTGCGGAATGGCAATTCCATTTTCCACAAGCCATTTGTCCCCGCCATTCCATGCGTCCAGATTCGTGCCGTCAAACAGGACGACCGCATCCGATGGAGGAGCGTCGTCTGTTGCTCCGGGAGTCACCAGTGGCGGCTCCTGCCATTCGATACCACTTTTCCATTCCTGAGCTGACAAGATGGCATTGTTGGCAAACAGGGCGACCGCAGCCGGGACGGTGAATCGAATAAGTTTTGAAAACAACATAAGGAAAATTCTCCAGCAGCAGGACAATCAGGAAGAGTACTTCGGAAGGGAAAGGCCGAGAGCCGGGCCGAAGGTTCTGCGGAATCAGCGGGGCTCTGTGCTTCTCAGCCCTTCATTTTCAAGTGGCAGCCATCATACTTTGCAGGCGGAGTTCGCAAAACCAACTTTTTCTGAACGCGGTGTGAATTGATGTCCTTGTTCCGAGGCTCCGGCCTGTCCTTGTTCCGAGGCTGGAGCCCTGGAACGAGAATTAAGAGCCTTATAACTTTTTCTGAACGCGGTGTGGAGCGCGATGCCAGCCAGTGATTTGGGGTCGCCCGTTCAACTTCTCCGTTGCCTCCGTTGAACGCGCAGCCGAACCCGGAACAGCCTGGTTTTAGTCCATCTGACAGTTTGAGAGTGACGCATGGTCATCCGGAAACAACAGTCTTTTGCAGTCATTAATGGGACGGTTGTGCTGCCCGACCGATTGATTGAAAACGGAATGGTGCGTTGCGAAGGAACTCAGATTGTATCCGTCGGCCGACAAACGCGACTTCCGCGCGGAATTGAGCTGATCGATGCTCATGGGGGCTATATCTCGCCGGGTTTTGTGGACATTCATGTCCATGGCGGAGCAGGCGCAGACTTCATGGACGGAACGGCAGAAGCGGTTCGCGTCGCCTGCAAATCGCATCTGCGTCACGGCACAACAACCATCTTTCCGACGACCACCACAGGAAGCTTTCGCCAGATTATGGGGATGATCGAGTCTTGTAAGTTGGTGCGCAAACAGACAACGAAGGAGACCTTGCCAACTCTTGCAGGAGTCCATCTTTATGGGCCATATTTCGCCGAGGATAAAGTCGGCTGCCATTCGAAAGACGGTTGCCGCCCTCCGAAGTCTTCTGAGTTCGAGAAATATTTTGCCACAAAATTTATTCGCATCGCAACCTGTGCGGCCGAACTTCCCGGCGCTGCCGACTTCTTTGCTTCCGCTCGTCGCCATAAGTGCCTGATCACATGCGGCCATTCAAACTCCAGCTGGAATGAGATGCAGGTCGCTTTTGATGCAGGCATGCGGCATGTGGATCATTTCTGGTGTGCCATGAGTTCTGTGCCATCCATGCGACAACGCTTCAACGTGCCCATGCAGGGAAGCATGGCGGAATTTGTGCTGATGAATTCTGAGATGAGCACAGAGGTGATCGCGGACGGATGCCATCTGGCTCCGGAATTGCTTGAGTTTGCGTGGCGCATGAAAGGCGCACACAAACTGTGTCTGGTCACCGACTGCAATCGTGCGCTCGATATGCCGCCGGGCGAATATCTTTTTGGTAACGCCAAAGAGGGAACGGTGTTCCGCAGCGACGGCAAGGTTGGATGGGCTCCCAACGGAAGTTTGGCAAGTTCCATCGTGGGAATGGATCACATGGTCCGGCATATGAAGCAGAATACCTCCGCGTCACTTCCTGATGTGATTCGCATGGCCAGCCTGACGCCGGCCGAGCGAACAGGAATTTCTCGTCAGACCGGAAGCCTGGAAGCAGGCAAGCGAGCCGATGTCGTTCTGCTGGACTCGTCGTTGCAAGTTATCCAGACGATCGCCGCGGGCAGTTTTCTGGTTTAGAAGTCTTTTGGACGCGGCATTCGGGATCTCGGTTGCCGGCAGGCGGCAGGCCAATGGCACTCACTTCGTAGCGGAACGCGCCAAGCTTTTCGGTTCGTTGCATGATAAGGCAGCATTCCGAAAGACTCGGCTTCCGCTACGACGATTCCCCTTCAAATCGAGGGCATTGGGCCGGCAGGCGGCGGATTCAGAAGCGATAATCGAACAGCTGCATTTCGCGCCGGAATCTGGCGGCAATTTTGTCCCGGCATTCGTCGTCGAGAATTTCTGAATAATGGCGTCTGTCGGTTCGATGAGAGGCCTTTGCCTGCGGCAGGACCAGTGGCTCCGGAATTCCAAGCTGCAGGCGGATCTCCTGCAGATCCTGCGTCAGCGTTTCATACCGCCCGATTTTGTCGACAACAGGCTGCTCGCCGTCAAATGTGTAAAGGGCAATGCCGCGGCTGGAGAGCAGTTGAATTTCCTCCTGCTTCAGAAAATCGGCCATTGATGGTCGCGGCTCGGTCTTGTGACACCAGTAGTAGAGCGAGACGACTCGATCAAACGGATTGCGTTCAAAGCAGAACTTGTAATA
>JBDNHX010000327.1:0-5259 GCA_041688565.1 Planctomycetaceae bacterium | reverse complement strand
GGAGCGGGCGAGTGCCGCTTCCGAGGCATTCCGGTCGGTCACGTCCCGCTGGATGCCGATGAACCCGCTCAACTCGCCGTGCGCGTCGTGGATCGGGGAGATCAGCAGTGCGTTCCAAAACGTAGTACCGTCTTTGCGATAATTGAGAATATCGCCGTCAAAGATGCCCGTTTGACCTAGTGACGACCTGAGTTTTTCGGCCATGCCCGGATCGGTTTCGGGCCCATGCAGGATGCGGCAACTTCTCCCGAGGAGTTCGGCCTCGGAGTAACCGGTCAAACGGGTGAAGCCACCGTTCAAATGCGTGATGCGCCGGTCTTTATCAGCAAGCAGAACCCCCAATGATACCTCTTCGAGGGCTTGTTCGAGTAGTCTCGCAGATTCGACGGCCCGGGCCTTTTCGGCGTCCAGCGCGGACACCAACCATCCCAAGATCCCGCAAGAGATCAAGAACAGCCAGAGTATCGCGACGCCCTCCAGTGGCTCGGTCCGAGCGAATAGCCCATGCCCGGTTGCCGAACCGAAAACCGCGCAGAACGAGAAAAGAATGATTGCTAAGGACGTCCCGATCGGACCGAACCGCATGGCCCCCCAAACGATCAGTGGAAGCGGTAAAAACGCTAACATCAGCGACGGGCTACCCTTCTCTCCACTGCTGAAAACGAACACGCCCAACCCCACCACAATGATCACCGCGACCCAGAGGACCAATTCGACTCGGCGCATCAGAATAATCCTGAGTTCCACGCGATTCATCACAAACAACAGGGGCGCGGCAGCAATCACTCCCGTGGTGTCACCTGCCCACCAAATGAGCCACGCCCGCACGTGCCCGTCCGTCAGGCTCCCACCCGCACTGAGGCAAAAGACCCCAACCGTCGCGGTTACCAGCATCCCGATCGCGGCGGCTCCGCCAAGCAGCAATATGTCCTGCGCCCGTTTGAGTTTGGGGGAGAACCCGGTTCGAACGAGAATCACAGTCGCGAGCAATGGCCCGAGCGTGTTGCCGACAGCGATGCCGCAGGCGAGTGGAAACGGGTTGCCGATCGCGAAGTCCACGCCAATCGCCCCGAGTGCCACGCCCCACCAGCACCCGTAACCCCATCGGCGTAACGCCGCGACAGCGATCCCTGTTGGTAACCACAAGAGGGTGATGCTGGAGCCGTACGAGGGCATCATTAACCCGAGATAGCCTGTGACGAAATACGCCACTGCCACAACCAGCGAGATCTGCCAGGATCGCAAATTGTTAACTCACGGTTACTTGAGGAATGAGAGACCGTGTGTGTTCGTACTGGGAATTCAGTGAGATTCTAGTACCGAATCCGCTTTCTGAGCCGACTTACTGCGGTAATGGCGTTACTGTCGCGATTTTGGGGTGGTTTCGCAAGGCGACTCGATCGTCTGCATCGGGTCCAGTCCCCCGTACCCTCAGCGACTGGCACGTTAGACGTCGCCATGATTCGTTCCTTCCGTCGTTATCGAGATTCTGAACGGCAGACGAGCTTACTACTGGGTCGACTGCGACGCGAGATTCAATCACTTTCAGTTTGAAAAGCGTTACGGCCTTTGGCTGTCCTTCACAAGATCACGTTTGGTCATTGCCGTGATGCGGGGGCCGTACGAATGAGGCGATTGAAGACAGTCGCAGAGACTGCGAAACGTCACGATCACCGCCCGAGCGGCATCGACTACCGACTCTTCACTCAGTCACCATGTCAATTCCTGCGACGAGTCAACGGCCTGCGCCCGATTGCCTCATCATTCGCAAAATAAGTTCGTCGAATGGAACGGTCGTCGGAGACTGCGTGCAGCCACAAGAATAGGTATGGCAGTAGTCCCGTACAGCGGCCTGATGATCGGCAAACAGGTTTTTGTACGTCTTCAGGTTGCGTTCTGTGACCGTGACTTTTCGAGCGGTCCCGGTTTCGACATCCACAAACTCGGCATCGCCCAGAAGAGCCGGATCAGCTTCCTTTGGATCATGCAGCTGAATCACATGGGTGTCGAAGCGATGATAGCGAAGCTGATCGAGACCTCGTTGGAATCCGTGTTCGTCAAACAGATCACTGATGACAATTGCCAGTCCCGATCGCGATCCGCGATGAACAAGCCCCTGCACAGCCTTGCTCAGGCTGGTGTCTGTGCCACTGGTTGGCAGGTCTGAAAGGAATTTCATCAATGGCAGAATCCTTGCCTTTCCGCGTGTCACCGGCAGTTCAGCCACCACGCCATCGGCGTAGGCGATGATGCCGATGCGATCCAGATCCGACAGCGCGATGTAGGCGAGTGCAGCTGCCAAATGTCTGGCCAGGTCAAACTTGGCGGGGTTGCCAAAAGCCATACTACGTGAGCAATCCAGCAGCACGTACACGTGCAGATCCTGTTCTTCCTGGAAACGTTTCAGCAGCAAGTCGCCGTGACGCGCATAAATGTTCCAGTCCAGATACCTCAGATCATCGCCGGTGGTGTATTCGCGGTGTTCAGAGAATTCAATGCCCGATCCCATCTGCATCGTTCGCCGCTGAGCCAACAGCTGTCCGCGGAACACTCGCTTCGAAACAATCGCAAGGTATTCAAGACGTGTCAGAAAGTCGGAAGGGAACAGCATGAGAGAATTTCAGGCAGGCAAAAAAGTGGAACGTCGACGTGTGGAGCGGTTAATTGAAGGCCCGTGCGTTGTGGTATCCTTCAGAGGCAGGTTGAACAGGAATCGCCAGCCTGCATTTGAGTTGTCACGAAACATCATGCGACTGTCAGGGCATCTTCTTTGATATCCGTCAGCATTTTTCCAATAACATCATCAGTGCTGATTCCTTCGGCCTGACCTTCGAAATTAAGAATCATGCGGTGACGAAGCACGGGCAACGCCATTGCTTTCAGATCTTCGCGGGCGACATGGTAGCGATGGTCCAGAATGGCTCGGATCTTCGCGCCAAGGATCAGCGCCTGAAGTCCACGCGGGCTGGCGCCGTAGCGAACGTATTTCTTTGCCGCTGCGGAAGCAAGTTCGTGATCAGGATGCGAAGCGACGACCAGCGCGATGCCGTATCGACGCACGTCGTTTGCAATCGGGATCAGCCTCGACAACTGTGACATCTGCAGAATACGTTCCCCACTGAGGACGCCTTCTGCACGTGGCTTCAGGTTTTCTGTGGTTCGGTCCAGAATCGTTTCAAGATCCGCAACGCTTGGGTATTTCACCAGCAGCTTGACGAAAAAACGGTCCAGCTGCGCTTCGGGCAGCGGATACGTGCCTTCCATTTCCAGCGGATTCTGAGTGGCCATGACAAAGAACGGTTCGGACAAGCGGTGAGTCACTCCGGCCACGGTGACGGAATGTTCCTGCATCGCTTCCAGCAAGGCGGATTGCGTTTTCGGAGTGGCCCTGTTGATCTCATCGGCCAGGAGGACATTGGCAAACAGAGGCCCCTTCTGAAATTCAAAGACTTTGCGGCCACCCGCGGCTTCGGCAATCACCTGTGTTCCGATCAGGTCTGCCGGCATCAGGTCCGGCGTGAACTGGATGCGGTGGAATTCCAGATGAAGAGCGTCCGCCAGCGTGCGAACGGTCAGTGTTTTGCCCAGGCCGGGAACACCTTCCAGCAGAACATGTCCGCCTGCGATCAGCGAGATCAGCGTGTCATTCAGAATTTCACTCTGCCCGACAATGACCTTGGAAATTTCGGATCTCAGGCGATGGAAGTCTTTGCGGAAATCATCCAGTTGCTGCTTTAGTTGATCGTCAACATTCATACTGTTTTCGTCCGGTACCACGCAATAAAAGGTCCAAGTCCAACGGCTTGCCAAATGGCCCGCCTGAGGCAGCGTTTCCGAGGGCCAGGCGGTCAATGGCAGTCGATTTGCGATTATAGTAGCCATCACTCTCCGAGTGATGAATGCCAGGGGCCACGTTTTGCGGCCTTCGTCACTCGCAGAGTGACGCCTACTTTATCAAATCGAGTGGCATTAGGCAGCCGGTGACTCGTAAGGCGGCTTACTGGAGAAGTCCGGCAACTCGCAAATCATGGCAGAAACAACGAGGAAAGACCGTCTCTCAGCAACCTCTGCGAACGGAATTTTCTGTTTTCACATCCACACGTCGCCACACCATGAGCCGCGCGTTCATCTCTGCCTGCTCGACACTCCGTTGATTATCTTTGAGTCGCCGCGCAGTGTCCAGCAGGCGAACAGGCGTTAGGGCTCTTTCCTATCAGCGTGACATGACGCGGTGATGCAGAACTCGCGGGCCGATTATCGACCTTCGCGGAGGCGATCGCCGAGGAAGTTGTCAAGTTCCGGGATGGCGTAGATTTTTTCTACGGTTTTTTCGAGGTCATAAGCGACGCGGTGAAATTCGACCACGCCGTTATCGAGCGTGACATAAGAAGATCGAGGGTCGTTATTTCGCGGCTGACCGACGGAACCCACATTGATCATCAGCTTCTGCTTGTCGAGCTTGTATTTGGAGCCAATCTCTTCCGGAGAAAAGAATTCCAGCGTGTCAGTAAAGACCCCCGGAATATGAGTGTGCCCCTGAAAGCAGTATTGTTCCACGAGAGCGAAGATTTTTTCCATCTTCACCTGATTGTAGATATCGTCCGGGAAGACGTATTCGTTCAGAGGATTTCTGGCCGAGCCATGAACGTACATTGTGTTGGTGGCTTCATCGCGATGGCGGCGATTCAGTTCTCCAAGAAAGTCCCAGCGTTTTTCCGCTTTGGGGCCGATGCCTTTTTCAAGAACCGATCGTGTCCAGAAAATCGCGCGTTCGGCACCTGCGTTGAATCCTTCAGGATCAAACAGTGCCGCCTGGTCATGGTTGCCAAGCAGGCACATGTCCAGATCCATCACCAGGTCAATGCACTCGGACGGGTTCGGTCCATAACCGACGATATCACCCAGACAATAAATTTCAGTGACGCCCTTTTTGCGGATGTCTGCCAGCACGGCCTGCAATGCTTCAAGATTGCCGTGAATGTCGCTGATCAACGCTCTCAAGGTTCACATCCTGGGATTGGTCGTCCGAGTATCAGGTAAAGGCCGGTCAGCCATTGACGACTGGTAGGAAGTACTAAACCTTCCAGTTCACAGGACTGCCGACGCTGACAACGTTTCTAAAACTGTGCAGATCGCGCCCGGATGGGCCTGACAAAGCAAACGGCTGTGAGTCTAGAGGAAGTCATCAAAGCTGCGGGAAGTCTAGAATTCACGTACCTTATCAACAAGAGCGGACCCGCCGTTCGAGTCAAACTCTTG
>JBDNHX010000326.1:0-72288 GCA_041688565.1 Planctomycetaceae bacterium | reverse complement strand
GCAGATTCTGTGGCTCTTCAGCCACAAACCGAACCCTTCTGACCCACATCCTGATTTGTCTGCTGCTCTAAGATGTCGCAGGAACCGACCATGAAAGTTCTGCTCGCCAGTCCCCGGGGATTCTGCGCCGGCGTTAATATGGCCATCGAATGTCTCGACGAGGCAATTCGGCGAGTCGGTCCGGAAATCTACGTTTACCACGAGATCGTCCATAACCGGTATGTGGTGGATCGGTTCACGAAGCAGGGCGTCAGGTTCGTAAACTCGCTGGAAGAAGTGCCCATTGGCGGCATTGTCCTGTTCAGCGCTCACGGCGTGTCTCCGGAGATTCGGCGGATCGCCCGCGGACGAAAGCTGCAGACAGTGGATGCAACCTGTCCGCTGGTGACCAAAGTGCATCTCGAAGCCATTCGATATGCCAACGAAGGTTATCACATCATTCTGATCGGGCATGAGGGCCATGATGAAGTCATCGGTACCATGGGCGAAGCGCCTCAAAGCATCACGCTGGTGGAAACACCCGAAGACGTCGACCGGCTGCCGTTCACAGCCACCGACAAGCTGGCCTATCTGACCCAGACCACCCTGAGTGTCGCAGAAGCCAACACCGTCATTCAGGCTTTGCGAAAGCGATATCCACAGATTGACTCGCCCAAAAAAGAAGATATCTGCTACGCCACAACCAATCGCCAGGAAGCTGTCAAAGTTCTTATCGAATCCGCCGATGTGCTGATCGTCCTTGGCAGCCAGAACAGTTCCAATAGTCTACGGCTTATGGAAATGGGTGCCTCGCGAGGCATGCCCAGCTACCTTGTGGACGGTGCCAGTGAGTTGAAGGAAGAGTGGTTCAAGGAAGGTCAGACGGTCGCAGTCACGGCCGGAGCCAGTGCACCGGAAGTTGTTGTCCAGGAATGTCTCGACTTCCTGAAGCAAAACTTCAACGCCGCGGTGTCAGAAGAAGTTCTGCGGGAAGAGCACGTGCATTTCGCTCTCCCGCGAGAACTGCAGACTCTGACTCCGCCCGCACCAGCCGCCATATAGGTACCAGGCAACACTCAGGTGCCCGCTAACACAGTGCAGACGTGAGGCACACGATCGACGAGTGGAATCACTTTCGGCGCATAGATTGTCATAAATCCGGTCGCCTTGCGATGTTCATCCAGCGCTGCCTGCGATTCCCAGCGTTCGATCAGAATAAATGTACCGGGCACGGAGCCTGATTCAAAAGCCTCAAAACGCACGCAGCCAGGCTCTGCTCGTGACAACTGAACCTGAGTCGCCAGCAGCGTTCGCAGCTCGGGAATATTGGCAGAATCTTTAGCAGTGAGAATCACGGTCAGATCAATCATGGATGGCCCCGTTCAAAAACAGATTCGTAAAATGTATCGAACTTTGTGAGTCGCAGCCGGAACAATCGCAATCCTCTTGTCGCAGCAGGCCTGCGACTGGAATCACTACTGCTCTGTCAAACCTTAAAATCCAGGTTGGACATTTTTGTGCGACGATGTTTCGACGGGCAAGAATGCCCATCGTACCCCAGTATCAGGCTGCACGACTGGTTGGTGGTTCGACTTTCGGCAACTGAGGAGCAGGATTCAATTTTGGCGGAGCCGTCCCGAACAGCTTTCGCTTCCAGTGGCTGCTGCTGAAGCGATTGGCGAAATCAATCACGCCCGGAAGAAAGCGCTTCATGTGATACAGAAAATGAGCAGTCGGAGTGATCAGAACCTGGCGTCGATCCCGGCGAATGGCCTGCAGGGTGATTGCGGCAACGCGTTCAGGTGTCGTGCAAAGCCATTTCGGTGGAGACGGTACCGGCTTTCCTGAACTCCCGGAAGCGGCCGATTTATAGAGATGAGTCATCACGGGGCCGGGACAAATGGCCGTCACACCAACTCCACGACGACCATATTCGGCTCGCAGAGATTCTGTAAAACCAATCAGTCCGAACTTGCTGGTGTGATACGCGGCAAAGCGTCCGCCGGCGACAAGTCCGGAGATGCTGCACATGTTCACAATATGCGGATCGGAACGCTGCAGCAGTGTCGGCAGCAGTTCGTGAGTGATCTGAATTGGGGCCAGCAGATTGATGGACATCAGCCAGTCCCATTGCTGCTGAGACATCTGATCAGTCGGGCCGTAGTAAGCGACGCCAGCGTTGTTGATCAGCAGATCAACTCCCCCACAGGTCGTCACACTTTCGGCGACAACACGGGAAACAGCAGCGCGATCTGTCAGGTCACATTGTTTGATCCAGACTCGCACGCGTGTTGTGGCAAGATCCTGCTCCAGACTGCGCAGCCCGTTCTCATCGACATCGACGAGATAAAGGTGGCAGCCCTCCGCAGCAAGGGCGATGGCAAGGGCGCGGCCGATGCCAGAGGCCGCACCCGTCAAAAAGGCGGTCCGATCCTTCAGTGTTTTCATGGGAATCTTCCTGATTCAACTTGGCCCGGCACGCATTCAGGCGGCCGTCGAGACATCGGTACGCTAACAAATGCTTTCGTTCAGTGGGAGAGCGCCCCGCCGCAGCCGGATTTTGACACTTTCCCGGCGAGAAACCGGGATGGCCGTCACTTTCGAACACGCTTGAATGGGATCGCACAGCCACGGGCCGGAACCTCCGTAGTCTCCGTAATTTCTCCATTCAGCGCAGACCCAATCGCCATGTCGACGTAATGTATGGACACCTGACTTGGGTCAGTTTTGTCGTCCATCGCTCCCATGAAGACGACCTGTCGCTCTTTGTCAAGCACAAAGAATTCCGGCGTAAAGCTGGCTCCATAGGCATCTGCGACCTGCTGCGTTTCATCCATCAGGTACGAAAATGGAAATCCCTTGTCCCTGGCTCGCTCCTTCATTTTTTCCAGCTGTTCGGAAGGTTTCCTGTTCGCGTTGATTGCAACAAGTGACACGCCCTGAGGATGGTCTGCATACTTTTTGTGAAGTGCGATCATCCGATCTTCGTAGTCGACGGCATACGGGCACGCGTTGCATGTGAAGCAGACAACGACAACGGCCTTGTCTTTCAGATCGTCCAGCGAATGCGACTGATCGTCCGTCCCCGGCAGCGATTTCCAGGTGGGAGCCGCATCACCGATTTTCAGCTTTGTGTTGATGCTGCCAGCCTGACCGTGCACGGCCCATCCGCTGGATGCCACGGCAATCATCGCCGTCAAAACAAGTTGAATTCTGAATCGCATGGTTCTCCCCTCAAACTCTTTTCAATTACCGCCCTCGTCACAGCCAGCAGTAAAGCGACTGCTCACAAAGCTGTCTTTGAGCACTATTTTCCAATGCCATCATGGGCAATGCTCAGGACGAAATCAATGCCTGAGCAGGCGACGGGAAACCACCGAAAACCAGACTTGAGTCAAATTCGAAGATTCATTAAGCCTGCTCGAACTGAACGCTTCGGTGCAGTTATGAAGCGGCAAAAGTTGCGAGGAATGGAATCGCGGATTACAGCTCTGGCCTATAAAAACCAAAGCTTTCGTGAAGAAATCCGGAAGAATCCCTGCCCCTGGCTGCTTCACTGAACTTGGTTTCATTCGCCCTCACAGTCATCTGTTTCTCACCAATGTCCCAGCAAACACACTTCAGTCTTCTTTCGATTCGACGGCAGATTTTGCCGGACTGATACCTCAGGACGCACTTGTTGCCGAATGACGTATGTCTGCCGATCGCGTCTTGAATTTTCGACCGAAACTGACTTCCCTGAAGAAATTCAATGTTTCACAGACCCTATCACGGAGGCACTGCCATGCTGCGTGCATTCGCAACGGTTGTCCTGTCTGCCACAACTCTTGTGGTCTCGTCGCTCTTCGCATCACCGGCGATGGGCCAGATTAAAACCTTTCCTTACGAAGCCAAAGTCGTTGCGGATGAAACCTTCGCTCGCAGCGGAGGCGGAGATGCGTATTACCCGACGCAAAGTCTTCCGCGCGATTCTGTCGTGACCGTCCATCGTCACGACCCAGGCGGCTGGTTCATGATCGAGCCACCGGCAGGCAGCTTCAGCTGGATACCGGAACGCTTTGTAAAGCGTCTGAGTGATACCGAGGGCGAAGTGCGTGAAGAAAACGTGCCCGCGTGGGTTGGCAGTTCGTTCGGTGATGAAACCTCCGTCTTTCAGCGCCGCCTGAAGTCTGGTGAGAAAGTGACGATCGTGGGCCAAAAGCAGATCGATACGACCAGCGGAGTCCAGTCGATGTTGAAGATTGCTCCGCCTGCACGTGAGCGACGATGGATTCCAGGCTCGGCGGTTGTTCCGGTCGACGATCAACTGCGTCAGCAGCTGAACTCCGATCCGTACAAAGTGCCGGGCAATGCGAAACGACCTGAAGGCTCACTCGTGTCTCCCAGGCAGCCGATGGATTCCAAAACAGCTCGAAATGGCGCAGGTGGCGTCATTGATGTTCCTCCGATTGGCCCCAGTGAGCAACTTGCCGGGCTGCAGCAGATCCGTCGCGAACAGCAACAACTGGCAGCGCTTGATCTGAAGTTTCGTGACATGATCCTGAGAGACGCCTCCCGGTGGGACCTTGATGGCATCGAAAATGATTATCGCGCCCTGCAGCAGTCGTCGAGTCACAAACCCATCTCCGGGCAGATCGACATGCGTTATCCTGCGATTGAACGGTACCGTCGACGCCTGGCAAACCTTATCGAATTGAAGCAGCTGACATCGCAGACAGAAATGCGTGACGCCGAGCTGCTGGCTCGCCATTACCCCAGCGCAGGTTTCGCCCCGCCCGTGATTGCCAGCGCGGGGCCGGAGAGCATGATGTCCCCCGGCGAACCCACTCAGCTTGCGGAGGCATTTGAATCGTTCCTGGGCCGCGACACTTCGAACATCGCGATCAATGATCCGGCCATGTACCCGCCGTCAACGGTGTTGGGTCCGGGTTCAGAAACCATGCCGCAGGTCATGACCGAAAGTGCCGGCACGCCTTCGGCCGCAGCGATCGCTCCGGGCAGTCCTGAAAATCGCTTTGTCGGCGCTGGTATTGTCCAGAAGGCCGAAGATGGCAGCGCGTATGTCCTGATGGCGCCGTCCGGAAAGATCCTCGCTGACCTGAAACCCACCGGGAACGTCAGCCTGGAAGAATTTGTCGGACAGCAGGTCGGCGTTCAGGGAAGCCGTTGGTCCGAAAAAGAAAAACGCGACATCATCGAAGTGATTGCTCTGGAAGCCGTTCGCATCCGCCAGTAGCTCGTGCTTTTATCGTCAGGACCTCGAACGTTTGACGTCTCGGATGCCCGTCATACGGCATGAGTCCATGTAACACGTCGTGAGCTTGCCGCTGCTTGTTACAGCGAGAACTGCAGGGTGAGACAAAATGATGGAGGGTAGAAGGACAAAAGGATCAGCTTCAAAAGCCGGTTGTCGCCACGCTCTTCTGCTCACTACGTTTCATCATTCTGTAAACATCATTTTGTCACCTTAACTCCAGTGCCGTTCCAAAGCAGCACGCGGACTGACCAAACGCCCGGTTGTTGCCGCCGGTTGATTCGTTGATCGTCTACGGTGCTGTGGCAGCAGTTGCGGCCGGTTCTGAGGCACGATGGCGAATATGCAGCATCACTGGAAACGACGTGATGCCTCCATCAACGTTGGATTTCAAATAGAATGGTCGGCTGGATTCCGGAACCCATTTTGCCGCGGTGATGAAAATCTCCCGCTCATTTTGGCCTTCAAGCAACATCAGCCCGTTCAGTCCGATGTTGTCGACAAACACCCCGTGCGGCATATTGCGGCCGGAATCTTCTTTTCCAAATTCGACCAGTCCGGTGTGATCCAGCCGCTCAACCTTCAGAAAGGCGCGGGCCGTTTCCCCCGCATAAACAGTCAGCTCAGAAGTATGTTCGGACGAGCCTGTCGCCTGCTGTTCGGACGTCAAAATCCTGACGAGCACTTTGGGCTTTTCCGCCAGTTTCAGCGACTTGAGTCCGCCGATATCGTGAATGATTTCCGTTTCACCAATTCGAGCGCGAGCCTTGAACTGAATTTTTGAAACGGCCTCGTCCGCAGGCTGCGTCGCATCGCTGGCTGCAACCAGAATTGCAAACGCCTGACGCTGCTCGTCCTGAACCAGCACAGGATCTGAAAGCGAAAAACCGGCGGGCAGGTTTTCTGCATAGATCTCGATCGGGCCGTCATAGCCATCAACCCGTGTGGCCGTAAAGCTGATTTCTCGACCGGTGTTGGGATGAATGCTCAGCTCGGTCCCGATCATCGCCACTGCAAAATCCGGCCGCGGCGATCGCACCAGCAACTGGTATTTGAAATCGGCTCCCTGGAAGCCGCGAGCATCCCGGATACGAACACTGTATTCCCCATCCGCGGGAGGAATGAACGTCAGCCGCGAGTCCTTTCCCCATTGCCGCATCGGGTCGTCGTCGTTTTCGAAGTAAACAGGAAAGACAGGCAACCCTGTATTCTTTAACACGGCATCCGGTGCATGCGGGATGACAATGAATGCGGGGCCCTGTAACGGATGTGCGGTTGGTGTCGTTCCAAAATAGGTCTGCCGACTGCCGAAGCCCGGATACACCTTGTAGCCTGAATCCGGTCCGCGTGGATACAGCCACAACTTGACCACTTCGCCATCGGAATACAGGTACTCATTCAGTTCCATTTCCTGCCAGTTGAACAGTCGAAAGTCGTCGCTGGTGTCGGAGTCCTTGCCTCGAAAGGTGAAGTAGGAATCCCGCACCGCCTGCAGCTGACTCTGTAGTACCGGCTTTCCTTCCGCCGAGAGGATCTCAACCGTGGAATCAAGCGGCGACTTTTCGCGGGCCGCCTTCACTTCAATCAAAACTGGCTGTCCCTTTCGCGCCGTAAAACGATACGTATCAGCATCCGGATGACTGGCATCACTGCCGTCAATAACGCCCGAAATCAGGCCAGGGAATTCGATGGACTGCGCAGCTCCGGCGTCATTGTTTGGTTCAGTCTCTGCAACGTTCTGCAGATCCGCCTCAGGACCAGCCATCACAGCAGGAGCCGTTGTCTGGCTGGATTCTGTCAGCAGGATTTCAATGGGAACAGCGATTGTACGCTGGCTTCCTTTGGTGGTGGCAATCAGAACGATTCCGGCGGTGTTATCAAACGCGACGCTGGAGACCAGATCCTTCGCCAGTGTTTCTTCAGCCTGCTCCGTGACGCTGGCTGCATCCCAGAGCTTGATCGAACCGTTGTCCGAGGCCGAGACAAGAAATCGGCCGTCGTCTGAGATCTCCATTTTCGCAATCGCGCCTTCGTGAGCGAATCGTGAAATAACAATCGGGTTGATCTGCGGGGCTGTCAGTGAAACCAGCTGCCACTTGCGAATGCGGCTGTCTGCTCCGGCTCCAAAAACGAATCGACCATCAGGACTGAACAGAACGGCGTACTGTTCCGACTGCGGCTGGCTGAGCGTATCGAAGCGTTCGCCAGTGGCGACGTGCCAGATCTTAATTGTCGCATCGGCACTGGCGGATGCCAACAGCGTTCCATCAGGACTGAACCGCAGATCGAAGACAGCTCCATTGTGCCCTGACAGTTCGCGAATTTTTTCGCCGGTCTGTGCGTTGTGCAGAATAATTTTACGATCATAACCCGCGGTGGCGACGATCTCGCCATCCGGCGACCAGTCGGCGGCATACAGAATATCGTTGTGCCCGGCGAATTCCTGCTGAACGACGGAACTGCCAACGGCCACTTCAATGGCCCGCCCGGAAAGTCCCGGCGTTCCCGTGGCAATCAGGATGCGCTGACCATCGGCCGACATTCTCAGGCTGTTCACTTTGCCATCCGGAACAGGAAAGCTCCAGATCACTTCATTCGACGTTCGCGCTCGCTGTTCGACCAGTCTGAACTTGCCCACAAACAGACTTTGCCCGTCCTGCGACACCTTCATTGTCAATGCAGGTGATCTGACCGTTCTGGCTGTGACAGCAACTTTTGGAAGCACCGGAAGTACTGCCATACGGCTGTCGAATTTTGCTCCTTCGTTCAACCAGAGAGTCAGCAATTTCAGCTCATCGTCGGACGGCTGCGGCTGATCGGCTGGCGGCATGCGATCATCACCGTGACTCGTGACGACCTGCAGCAACCGACTTTTTTCCGGCGAGTCAGGATTCAAAATAATCCCATTTTCGCCGCCCTTAAGAATATCGTCAGGAGCCTGCAGGGATAGACCATTCTGCGCCTCCACGCGACTGTGACAGCTCACGCAATAGCTCTGCAGAATGGGTGCGATCTGAGTCGAGTATTTTACAGGCTCATTGCCGCGGGTGACGCTGGCGCAGGCTGCGGTGGCAACAAAAACAGATAGACACAGAGACAATCTCAGAGACATGGTGGCACCTTCCCCACAAGAAAACGAGCAGCCTGCGAAACCGATGAGGTTTCATTGTGGCGATGGCGATTGTGGTGCGAAGGGTGCCAACCTGCAAGCAAGCTGCGTCAAGCGGACCGGCGATCCCGTCTGTTCTTCAGCCAACTGTACCCGATATTCGGCTGGGCCGCCGTGTCGCCTGTGCCAGCGTTGCTGCAGGAAGGTATAGTCACCTGGGCTGGCAAGTGCTGCCGACGCGGCAACGCTTCACGCTGTCCGCAGAGTGCAATTTACCACTTAGGGAGAGGTTGCGGACCGCGCAAAGAAATTTCGGGTTTGGGCAAGCTTCTTAGAGATTGAATTGCGATTGAGGGGCGGCAAACGTAGCATTTCGGGAGCAATTGGCTTCACTGTTTTCAACACAGATGCCGATTGGGGTTCTGCTCTTAGTCCACGATGCTCCAATCCTGATTGATCAGGCTGCGTTGTTCAGATCGACTGGATAATCTCAAGCCTGACATGTGGAGCTGTCCCACTTCATTCCTGGGAGTTCACTTTATGTCCAAGAAACCATCTGATTCCTCGCGTCGAGGATTTCTGAAATCCTCAGCAGTTGCTGCAGCCGGCACGTCGCTGCTGACGAACCTGAGCATTGTTCGAGCCGCTCATGTGGCCAGCGATGAAACCATCCGTATCGGACTCATCGGCTGCGGTGGTCGTGGTCGCGGTGCCGCTGATCAGGCGATGAACACCACCGGCCCAACAAAGCTTGTCGCTGTGGCCGACGCGTTTGAAGACAATCTGGGAAGCGCCGTTAATCAGCTGAAGCGTCAGCATGGCGACAAAGTAGATGTTCCCAAGGATCGTCAGTTCGTCGGCTTTGATGCCTACACCAAAGTCCTGGAACAGGATTGCGATCTCGTGATCCTCGCAACTCCTCCGGGATTTCGCCCGCTGCATTTTGAAGCAGCGATCAATGCCGGCAAGCACGTCTTCATGGAGAAGCCAGTTGCTGTCGATGCTGTTGGTGTTCGCAAAGTTCTGGCTGCCAGTGACATCGCTAAAGCAAAGAATCTGTCGGTGGCGGTCGGTCTGCAGCGACATCACGAACCAATCTACATCGAAACCATCAAGCGTCTTCAGGACGGTGAAATCGGTCGCATCGTCGCGACTCGCTGCTACTGGAACGGCGACGGCGTCTGGGTTCGACCTCGTCAGGATGGCCAGACTGAAATGGAATACCAGATGCGAAACTGGTACTACTTCAACTGGCTGTGCGGTGACCATATCAACGAGCAGCACATTCATAATCTGGATGTGATCAACTGGCTGATGGGTGGCCCCCCAGTGCTGGCTCAGGGCCAGGGCGGTCGTCAGGTTCGAACCGGCAAAGAGTACGGCGAAATTTATGACCATCACTTTGTGGAATTCACCTACGAAACAGAAGGCGAACGTTCTGTCCTGCTGAGCCAGTGCCGTCACATTCCCAACACATGGAGTGCAGTGACTGAGTACGCTCATGGCTCAAACGGCTGGTGCAATATTGCCGATGGCAAGATTTTCGACCCAAAGGGCAATCTGAAGTGGGAATACGATCGCAAAGCCGAAGACGGAAAGCGTAAGAATCTCCACGATGGTCACCAGGACGAGCACCATGACCTGTTCGCATCACTTCGCAAGGGCGAGGTTCCAAACGAAGGCGAATACGGCGCGATGAGCACCATGACGTCCATTCTGGGACGCCTGGCGACTTATTCCGGCAAGGAAATTTCCTTCGCGGACGCACTGAAGTCTGATTTGTGCATTTCGCCTGTTGAACAGTATCACACTTTCCAGGACACGCCTCCGATTCTGCCGGACGCCGATATGCTGTACCCGATTCCGACGCCGGGTGTGACAAAGGTTCTTTAGCCTGAACTGCAGATCAGATTTTTGAACAGGTCTTCAGGCAGGACCGGCTTCCAGGCCGGTCCTGCTTTCATATCTCGCCACGACGTCTTTGCTTCCGGCCACGCTCGTCGAAGCACGTTATGGTGACGGTAATGTTTTTCGTTGGAGAGTTTTTATGGACGGCGAATTTCGAATCCTGACTGTCGTCGCCGATGAGACAAATGTGCGAGCCACTACGTCGTGCGAAACCTTGTCAGACTCCAAAGTCATGGAAGCAGTTTTTGACGACTTTGAATTTTTAGCGAAGCTGGGCTCAAAGCCCGTGACTCTTGATCTGCGGTCGGTCAAATTCTTTGAAGGTACCGTTCCTGGAAAACTGCTGCGGTTGTCCGAGGCCATCAGCGGCGCTGGCGGGGCACTTACGGTTCTGGCCGCACCGAATATCTGTGAGGTTCTCAAAATGCTGCAGTTGGACAGAAAGTTCAAAATCAACGAATCCGAACAGCCGGCCGGTCTCTTCAAACTCGGTTGATTCAATACTTTCCCGGATCCGACTTGCACGGTATGCTGAGTCGCACCATCCGAGTCATCCTGAAAGCGAAGACTCGCCATTCGTCCCACCATTTCATGAGCCGTTGATCCGCACCGGTTCATTGAATATTTTCCTGATCGAGGTTCTTATGCATCGCACGTTTTTCCGAACTGTGCTGCTCCCTGCTGTCGTTTTCATGCTGTTCTATTCGCCACAAACGAGCGCTCAGGACACGAACGCGGAGCCCCTTCCGGACAT
The DNA here is from genome assembly GCA_041688565.1 of Planctomycetaceae bacterium. Classification (GTDB taxonomy): domain Bacteria; phylum Planctomycetota; class Planctomycetia; order Planctomycetales; family Planctomycetaceae; genus SXXK01. The sequence goes on along the minus strand of JBDNHX010000326.1, from coordinate 61,284 downwards.
CGTTGAATTCAATCGCGACATCCGTCCGATCCTGTCGGAGAACTGCTACTTCTGCCACGGTCCGGACAAGAACAAACGCGAAGCCGATCTGCGTCTGGATACCAAAGATGGTCTGCACGGCACAGATTCACACCACGGTGCGCTTGTCCCAGGCAAGCCGGACGAAAGTGAACTCTTCCAACGCGTAACGTCCACCGAAGTTGACAAACAAATGCCGCCTGCCAGCTCCGGTAAAGTCCTGGCCGAACGCGACGTGCAGCTGCTGAAGAAGTGGATCGAAGAGGGCGGTCAGTTTGAAGGCCATTGGGCGTTTCTGCCCATTCGTTCACAAGCTGAGGCAAAAGAGTCTGTCTCCGCAACGATTGATCAACTGGTCCAGCAGAGCCTGACGGAGCACAAGCTTGCGCTATCCGCTGAAGCCGATCGTATCACTCTACTGCGTCGCCTGAGTTTCGATTTGATTGGCTTGCCGCCCACGGAAACCGAAGTTGCGGACTTCCTGGCGGATCAGTCTCCCAATGCAGTCGAAAAGCAGGTGGATCGACTGCTGCAGTCACCGCACTTCGGCGAGCGTCTGGCCATGTGGTGGCTGGATCTGGTGCGATATGCTGACACTGTCGGTTATCACGGCGACCAGCCAATGAGTGTTTCGCCGTTCCGACAGTACGTGATCGAATCGTTCAATGCGAATAAACCTTTTGATCAGTTCACTATCGAACAACTGGCCGGCGATCTCTTGACCGAGCCGACTCAGGAACAGAGGATTGCCTCGGGATACAATCGTCTGGGCATGATGAGCGCCGAAGGGGGAGTTCAGGATAAGGAATATCTGGCCAAGTACATTGCCGAACGAGTTCGCAATACGTCCGGAACCTGGCTGGGCATTACTCTGGGATGCGCTGAATGCCATGACCACAAATTCGATCCGCTGACAGCGAAGGACTTCTATCGCTTTCAAGCCTTCTTTGCGGACATTAAAGAACGCGGTCTGTACTCCGGCGCGAATGCTGATGGAAACTGGGGCCCGTTTATCAAAATTCCGACTGCCCAGCAGACCGTAGAACTCGTCCGATTCGACGAACAAATCGCGGCCACGAAAAAGGCCCTGGAAACCGACACGCCGGAACTCGCCGCTGCTCAGGCCGAGTGGGAGAAGCTGCAGATTGAATGGACTCCGCTGGCTGCCGATTCCATGGTTTCACTCAACGGCGCGAAGCTTTCGCCAAGATCCGATGGAGCTATTCTGGCCACAGACAAGAATCCGGACGCCGACACTTACACGCTGACATTTACAAAACTTCCTGCCGCCGTTACAGCCCTTCGTCTGGAAGTTTTACCGGACGACACTCTTCCCAACAAAGGTCCCGGCCGAGCTGGCAACGGCAACTTTGTGTTGTCGGAACTGATTCTGAAAATAAAACTGGGCGAACAGGAAGAAGTCGCAGTGCCACTTCTGAACGCTTCGGCCACTTACGAGCAGACCGGTGCCGCTGGTGGAAATCCTTACGGCAAGTGGGCCGTGGAAGCGGCCATCGACGGTGATGCGAAAGGCGCGAAGTGGGGCTGGGCCATCATGGAACAGGCTGGCCGGCCGAACTTTGCCGTCTTTGAAACCGCAGCCGACCTGACACTGGCTGAAGGCGCAACTCTCACCGTCACGATGGCTCAGAACCTCGACAATCCGGGCCATAACATTGGCTGCTTCCGGTTGTCAGCGACCACGGCTCCGCGACCAATCAAAGCGGCTGACGCACCACCCGCAAATTTGCTGGCGATTCTGGCGACACCTGCGGATCAGCGAACGGATTCCCAGAAAGCTGAATTGGCAGCTCATTACCGCGCAATGGCTCCGCTGCTGAATCCGGTTCGCGAACAACTCGCGACTCTGCAAAAACAGCGGAATGATCTCGACGCCTCCATTCCTTCAACGCTTGTCACGGAAGCCGTTGCGCCGCGTATGGTGCGGATCCTGAAGCGAGGCAACTGGATGGATGACAGCGGCGAAGTGGTAACACCGGCGTTTCCGTCGGCTCTGGCACCTGAGCCTCCTGCAGACAAAATTCTGAACCGACTTGATCTCGCCAATTGGATCATGTCGCCGGAAAATCCGCTGACTTCCCGGGTCGTTGCGAATCGTCTGTGGAAGATTTACTTCGGGGCTGGTCTGTCCAGAAAGCTGGATGACCTTGGTGCTCAGGGCGAATGGCCCAGCCATCCGGAATTGCTAGATTATCTGGCCGATGATTTACGGACTCATGGCTGGGATCTGAAACGCACAATCAAGTCGATTGTGATGAGTCAGACGTATCGTCAATCGTCGTTGGTCAGACCGGACGTGCGAGAAGTGGATCCGTACAATCGCTGGCTGGCTCACCAGGGGCGGTTCCGGCTTGATGCCGAACTTGTCCGCGACAACGCGCTGGCGGTGAGTGGCCTGCTGGTCAAATCCATCGGCGGAAAAAGTGTGAATCCCTATCAGCCTGCGGGATACTGGGCGTATCTGAACTTTCCAACTCGCGAATGGCAAAACAGCACAGGTGAATCGCTCTATCGACGTGGCCTTTACACTCACTGGCAGCGCCAATATCTGCATCCAAGTCTGCTGGCGTTTGACGCGCCCAGCCGCGAAGAATGCACGGCCGATCGACCGCGATCCAACACGCCACTGCAGTCGCTGGTGCTGCTGAATGACCCGAGCTATGTGGAAGCGGCTCGAGCCTTCGCGGAGATGATTCTTCGGCATGAAGGCTCTACGCGAGATCGCCTGGATCTCGCGTCTCGACGAGCACTCTCCCGGCCGATTTTGGATGAGGAAGCGACGGTTCTGGAAGAGTTGCTGAATGACCATGTCGCCGAATACACCGCCAGCGCTGCGACCGCGGCGGAACTGCTGAAGGTTGGTGAGAAGCCGGCTGCTGGCGATCTTCCTACCCCGGAGATGGCCGCGTGGACCAGCGTGGCGCGTACGATTCTGAATCTGCACGAAACCATTACCAGAAATTAACACAGACAAAAAGGTCCCACCATGTTTTCGCTTCCCCCACAGATCGCTCGTCGATCTTTTCTCCGTAACTCCGGGGTCAGCCTCGGCTCAATGGCGCTCACATCGCTGCTGTCACAGCAGATTCAGGCCGCCGATCAGGAAGTACCGCACTGGAACGGTGTGATCAATCCGCCTCATTTCGAGCCGAAAGCCAAACGGATTATCTGGCTGTATATGGCAGGCGGGATGACACATATCGACACGTTCGACAACAAGCCGAAGCTCGCCGAACTGCATGGCAAGCCGATGCCGGAATCCGTCACCAAAGGTCAGCAGATTGCCCAGCTGCAGGGCGCGCAGCTGAACTGTTTTGGGCCCCAGCATGCGTTCAAACAGTATGGACAATCGGGCCAGTCGATTTCTGAAATCTGGCCGATGCTGGGTGAGAAATGTGCGGACGACATGTGCATCGTGCGTTCATTGCACACCGATGCGATCAACCACGATCCGGCGCATACCTTCATGAACACCGGCACGATGATTGCCGGCCGTCCGGCGATGGGTTCGTGGTTGCTGTATGGTCTTGGCGCGGAATCGCAGAGCCTGCCCGGCTTCGTGGTGATGGTCTCCACGGGAAATTACGGCCAGCGTCAGCCCATTGCCGCTCGCCAGTGGCATTCAGGATTTCTGCCCGGTCAGTTCCAGGGAGTGGAATTCCGCGGCACTGGTGATCCTGTGCTTTATGTGGGCAATCCGAAGGGTGTCACATCAAAGCAGCAGCGTGATGTCGTGGATGCTGTCCAGCGCCTGAACGGCCTCGCGAATACTCGATACGACGACCCGGAAATTGCGACTCGCATCAATCAGTATGAACTGGCGTTTCGGATGCAGTCGAGTGTTCCGGAGCTGATGGATGTCAGCAATGAGCCTGCTCATATTTTTGATCTGTATGGCACAAAAGGTGGCGACGGATCGTTTGCATCCAATTGCCTGTTGGCTCGTCGTCTGGCCGAACGAGGCACTCGATTTATTCAGTTGTACCATCGTGACTGGGACCATCATGGTGCGGTGAAGGAGCATTCGGCTGGTACGGCAAAGGAAGTCGATCAGGGCGTGGCCGCATTGATCACGGACCTGAAGCAACGGGACATGCTGAAGGACACGATCATCGTGTTCGGCTCAGAATTCGGACGCACGCCGATGGCTCAGGGCAACGGCCGTGACCATCATCTGGCGGGCTTCACGATGTGGTTTGCCGGCGGCGGATTTAAGCCTGGCGTGAGCTACGGGAACACCGATGAGTTCGGCTATCACGCCGTTGAAAACCGTGTCTCAGTGCATGATGTCCACGCCACTCTGCTGCATCTGATGGGCATCGATCATTCCCGCTTCACCTACAAATTCCAGGGCCTGGATTCAAAACTGACCGGCGTGGAAGAGGCGAATGTCGTGAAGGAGCTGCTGGTCTAGACTTCGGGTCGTCAGAGTTTCGTATAGGTCACAGAAACAGAAACAGAAATTTTTGACCACGAAAGGCACGAAAGACACGAAAGGAAACGCAGACTGATGGTGTTGGCCACGGAACGTCTGCTTCGTAACTTCTGTGCAATTCACCTTCCTTGTGGTTCGTAACTCTTTCGTGTTTTTGGTGTCTTTCGTGGTTAACACTGCCTTCTGCCTGGAAGCCCGTGTACCGGCATTTTCCGCGGTTAATCGATACTCGTGCGTCGTCGTTGAAAGAGTACACAGCACCGGGAAGTCCAGAGGTCTCGCAGAAAAAATCTATGAACTATTTTCTACAACGCATTCAGCAACACACTCTGAGGATACCCACGCTGACGCAAATATCGCGACTGGCGATCTGCCTTAGCAACCGGAATGGTCGGGAAGTGGCATCTGGGACATCTACCGGAACATCTGCCGCCGCATCATGGCTTTGACAGCTATTTCGGAATGCCGTTTTCCAACGACATGATGCCGACTCCCGATGCGCCAAAAGGCAGAGAACGTTTTTTCGCTGAGAACAATGAGTACTGGCAGACGCCTCTGATTCGAAACACCGAGATCGTTGAAAAGCAGCCTGACCAGCGTCAACTGACCAGGCAGTATTCCGAGGAAGCCGTAGCGTTTATCAGAGAAAAAAAGGAAGCCCCGTTCTTCCTATACGTGGCTCATTTGGTAGCTTTCCGCTGTGAACAGGAAAGAGCTTTTCAATTACGGCCTCTTGAATAAGTGATCATCAATGAACGACTGGATCATTACCGAATGGGATCGAGAGCTCTTTGATCGTGAGCTGAACAGCTTCGTTCCCCGGCGGCTTTTCGACGCTCACGCGCATTGGTATTGCGCGGATCATTTTTTGCCAGGTGATGTTCCGGCCCTTGTCAAATCGGGACCACCAGTTGCGGGCAGTACGGAGTTTGATCGGCAGATGGAGCCGCTCATTCCTGACCGAAAGACAGAAGGACTGTTCTTTCCGTTTCCGCATCCCACGGTGGACGCGAATGCTGAAAATGAGTTCCTCTTTCAGGAACTTCAGAAGCGGCCTGGCTCACGCGGGCAAATGCTGATTACGCCCGATCAGGATCCGGAGTTTATTCGTGAGTCGGTTCGCCGGTGTGGCTTTGTCGGCCTGAAGTGCTATCACGTTTATTCTCCGCGGCGTCCGACGTTCGACTCGCTGATTGAGGAATATCTGCCTGAAGAACAGGTCCGGATCGCTCACGAAGAAGGACTGTCGATCACTCTGCATATGGTTCGCGTTCGGGCTCTTGCGGATGTCGCCAATCAGCAGACCATTCGAAGCTACTGCGAACGTTACCCGAACATGCGTCTGATTCTGGCTCACGCGGCGCGCGGGTTTAATGCCCATCATACGATTCTGGGTATTGAGTCTCTGCGAGGTCTACATAACGTGTGGTTTGATACATCGGCGGTGACAGATTGTGGTGCGATTGAAGCGATCATCAATGTGATGGGGCACAAGCGAGTTCTCTACGGGTCAGACTTCCCCGTCACGCACCTTCGCGGCCGCTGTGTGGCGCTGGGGGACAGCTTTCTGTGGATTTCCGCGGACAACACGAACCTGAATGTGCCTTATGCAGACCTGCAACTGGCTCTGGTGGGTCATGAGTCTCTGCGGACTCTGAAAATCGCTACCATGTCGACGCGAATGAGCGACTCTCAGGTGGAAGACATTTTTTGCGGCAACGCGAATGAGCTTTTTGGACTGACATAGCACAGGAAACAAACATGAGTCTTTGGCGTTGGAATGACAGGATTCAAGGCGTTGCAGAATCATCTCGAGTTTCTCTCGGTGAGGGAAACACGCCGCTGGTTCGGTCGAGGAAGATTGGTCCGGCCGCCGGGCTCAGGAATCTGTTCTTCAAGCTCGAGGGTGGAAATCCGTCGGGCTCGTACAAGGATCGCTTCGCTGCGGCTGCAGTTTCGCACATGGTGGCGAACGGACAGACACGATGTGTCGCCACTTCCAGCGGCAATACCGGAGCAGCGATCGCGGCGTACTGTGCCTCAGCAGGAATTGAATGTCGCATCGCAATCGTGGAAGGTGCTCCGGCCGGTAAACTGAAACAAATGATGGCCTATGGAGCAAAGATTGCTCGCGTCCGACGGTTTGGCACAGACGCTTCACTCACCGAACAGGTAATGGGAGATCTGCAGGCCATCGGACGTCGGCCGGGTTATGCCTTGCAGATCAGTGCATTCGTGTACTGTCCGGCGGGGATGTCGGGAGTCCAGTCGGTGAGCTTCGAACTTGCCGAACAGGCCACCTCCCCGATTCAGCATGTCTTCTGTCCGGCGGGCGGAGGCGGACTTTGCGTGGCGGCCGCCCGCGGCTTCCAAAGTCTTGTGGAAAGCGGTGAACTAAGCGTCAGTCCGGCCATCCACTGTGTGCAGCCGGAGGGCAACAATACGATTGCCGGACCACTGCGCGAAGGGCTCGCCGTGGCGCGATCTGCTGTGTGCACCACCAAGGTCAGCGGTCTGCAGGTGGCCAGCGTCATTGATGGAGATCTGGCGGTCACAGAATGTCGAGCGTCCGGCGGCAACGGTCACCTGGTGCAGGACGAATATGTCTGGGAACTGCAAAAGCGAATGGCGCGAGAGGAAGGTATCTTTTCCGAGCCCGCAGGTATCGTCGCTTTGGCAGGCGCATTAAATGCCGTCAAGGCCGGAGAAATTCATCCGGACGAAACAATTGTATGCATGGTCACCGGCACGGGATTTAAAGATGAACTTGCCGTCGACCGCATGATTTCGGACAGCGATTGCCCAACAATCGATCCAGAGATGATCGCCGAGTGGTAGGACCAGACTAAAGACGCGACCGAAGCCAGTCGTCTTCACCCCGGTCGTTGGGGGCAGCCTGCCTGTAGGCCGATCACCACGCAGTCCAGCCGCCATCGACCAGCAGATTCTGGCCGGTCACATAACTGCCGGCGTCACTGACCAGCATCAACAGCGGGCCCTTCAACTCGTGAGGCAACCCCATGCGATGCATCGGACTTTTTGTCTTGAGTCGTATCACCATTTCCTGCGGTGCTTTTTCAGAAGGAAATGGTCCGGGACTCAGGCAGTTGACTCGCACGTTGTCTTTGGCCCAGTAGACGGCAAGATGGCGAGTCATATGCACGATTCCACCTTTCAGTGCGTGATACTGCACCGGGCTGGCGACACATATTCCCTCGTAAGCATCCGGATAGGATCCGACCACTCCATACATGGATCCGATCATCACAATCGATGCCGACGCGGATCGAGAAACAACGTGATCGCGAAGACGACGCGCCAGCAGAAAATAGCCGGTCGTATTCTGAAGATCTTTATTGAACTGCTCAGCCGTGATATTGGTCAGATCCACCGGGTGTCCCTGCTGACCGTTGTTAATCAGAATATCAACCTTGCCCGCTTCCCGAACCGCCGTATCAAAGCCGCTGTTCAGCGATGCTTCGTCCATCTGATCCAGCACGACAGGATAATGGATGGCACCGGACGGAGATGGCAGAGCATCCGTCACGCTGCGTGCTCTTTCGAGATCCCGACTGCCCACGACCACACTGGCTCCTGCTTCCGCAAGAGCCCGCGACAGGGAATTCCCAAGGAAGCCCGAGCCACCGGTAATCAGGGCCACGCGTCCGGTCAAATCGAAAAGATTCTGGATCGTCGGTTCAGTCATTGAAGAATCTGCCGTCATTGTCGATTGATGAAATTGAGATGCGAACAAACGGGAAAGGCCGTCTCACATTTGAATCTGACGCTGGGCCTGTCCAACGATATCCAGGCCGACCAGTGAACTCCAGGCAGCGAGAAGTCGAGCGGTGATCGGCCCCACTTTTCCATCACCCACCACAAGACCATTGCATTTTGAGGCCGGCATAATGCAATAAGGGGTGCTTGTGAAGAAAACTTCATCCGCCGTGTACAGGTCATACATCTGCAGACTGGATTCGCGAACCGGAATTCCCAGCTGCAACGCCAGTTCGACGACCGTCTTGCGACTGATACCGGCAAGGCAATTGTCCAGCGACGGAGTTTTCAGCACACCGTCCGCGACCGCAAAGATATTTCCACCTTTGTTCTCTGAGACATTGCCATCAATATCCAGAATGACCACCTGAGCCTCAGGATCCATCAGTCGTGCTTCGGTATCTGCCATCGTGTAAAACAGCCGACTGCGATTTTTGATTCTCGCGTCGAGCGACTGAGCAGGGATCGCGCGGCTGAATGATGTCACCGCATGGCAGCCTTCCGTATAGTATTTCGCCCAGCCTCGCAGATCCATGTGACTGGTAAAAATCATCACGGTGGCGGGATTCGTCTGAGCAGGACTCGGCCCCGGTTTCATCAGACCGCGGGAGATATTGTGGACGATCCAGCAGTCATCATCGGGACCCATGAGCGACCGGTTTGCTTCGAGCACCTTAAGTGTCGCGGCCGTCATTTGTTCGGGCGTCAGACCCGGATTGACTCGGCACACTTTCAGCGATTTGTAAAGGCGATTGATATGATCGTCGAGCCGAAATGGCTTATGCCGAAACGTTCGAGTGGACTCGGTCACACAGTCGCCCAGCAAAATCGCGCTGTCAAAAATGGAAATGGTGGCCGAAGATTCAGGCACCATCCGGCCGGTGATGTAAACCTGTCGTTCGGCAGATTCAGAAGCGGGCTCGGGAATCGTCATAGGACTTTATTTTTCTGAAATCGCCAAAAGAAAAACGGCAGGCAACTGGCTGGTTACTGGACGGCAGGGCAGGGCAGGGCAAATACAGGCAGGACTACGGGGAAGCACAAAAACACTAGGGTCGAGATCGCGGGCTGCTCAGGACGATATCACAGGGCGCCCACAATCATCATGTCAAAACACTGACGATCGTGTCATAACACCGACGCAGTTGACTGGGATTCATCCAGCCCATCAAAGCAATGGTATAAGACGGCGGCGGCTTCGCGAACAGTCATCATCGGCGGGGTTCACCGAGTTCGACTTCAACGGACATCTCGGCGTCACCGCGTTTGATGGTCAGCAGCAGCTTATCCCCTGCCATTGAAGCCGTTATGATATCGATCAGCGTCTGATAGCTTTCCACCTGAGTCGAGCCAACCTTTGTAATCACGTCACCGGTCTGCAGGCCGGCTTTTGACGCGGGCGAATCCGGGCGCACGCCTCGCAGCACAATCCCGTTAAGTCCGCTGGCGGAGATATTCGGCTGGACACCCAGAAACGGAGTCCGAACCACGGTTTGACGACGCATTTCCTGTTGGCCACCGGCAACCGTGGGCCGCTTGTCAAGGGCGTCAATTCCTCGCAACAGCTGCTCAGAGTAATCAATCACGGTCACAACACCTTCAATGTTCAGCGTTCGAAAGTCATCGTCGGGCGTATGATAAATGTCCGTCATTCCGGTGAAGCAGAACATCACCGGAATGCCGCGCTGGTAAAATGGCAGATGATCGCTGCCGGCGAAAGCTCCCGGGACGACGGTGATGTCGATCGGCGTGGCCTCATCAGCCGCTTTGACAATCTCTGCAAATTCGGAAGCCGTACCAACTCCATTGACCTCGACGCGATTGTCCTTCAGGTTGCCAATCATATCGAAGTTCAGCATGGCGACCGTGTTCTCGATCGGAAACACGGGATGGTTCACGTAGTAATTGCTGCCAATTAAACCGCGTTCTTCACCGGAGAAGCAGATAAATACCATGCGACGTTTTGGCTTTGGACCGGCCGCCATTCGGCGAGCGAGTTCGACGACAGCGGCTGTGCCCGAAGCATTGTCGTCGGCACCATTGTGAACTTCACCCGTTCGATTCTGAGTCCGCGAACCAAAACCACCGAATCCAAGATGATCGTAGTGAGCCCCAATCACGATGGTTTCATCAGACAACGGACCTTCGCCTTCCACGACCCCAATCAGATTGTCTGTGGACACAGTGTCCGATTCGAATTCTGTTGTTACCTTTGCCGACCAGCCTGAAATCGGCTGAGACAGTGGCTTCAGGTTTTCATCAATCGAATGAGCCACCTCTTCGAGACTGCTCAATGTCTTTCCATCGTCCCCGTGCAGCGGAGTTTGCGTCAGGATTTTGTCAATGACCGCCTGCTTCACGTGAACAACGGGGACAGCTTCGCCTTCATTGCCAAAACTTGAGGGATCGGCCAGATCGTCTGTATCGGGCGTCGGGGAGTTCGCGTGATTGTTCACAAACAGAACGGCAGCCGCCTTTGACTGTCGGATCAAGGCGATCTTGCGATCGATGTACGAGTTTGGACTGGTTTCCTGACCACGAAAGGCGCCGCCCGGACGGTTTTGCGGCTCTCGCCGAATCAGTACGACCACTTTGCCAGCAACATCAATGCCCGCGTAATCATCATACATGTCTTCATCTGAAGTGATTCCATAGCCAATAAAGACCAATTCTCCTGCGGCTTTCCCATGCGCGCCCCGACGAATCGGCTGAAACTCATCCTTCAGGTTCAGCGTCAACAAAACCCCCTCAGGGCCGTTGATTTCGACTTGCGTGGATGCAGCCACGCGGACATCGCCCACCGTGACGGGAAAACTTTGGCGCCACGAACCGTCAGGCATTCCCGGTTTGAGTCCAAACTTTTCGTAGTCGCCAAGGATACGTTCTGCAGCCAGTGCGATCCCTTTCGTTTCGACGCCTCGGCCTTCCAGTTCATCGGACGCCAGGTACTGGATATCGGATCGAACACGGTCGACGATCTGCTCACGACTGAGCTCTTCCGTCGCCAGCACAGCGGTCGTAAAAAGAAAAAGCGAGGTAGACATCACACCGCTTCTCAGGCCTGTTCGCGTCCCGTGCTTAACTTCGGTCGACATATCAACATTCCTTGTTCTGGATCGTAAGTCGTGTGCGGATTGGAATGGGAACCAGATAGCCGAAACTCCTAAAAAACGCTCGCCGCCGATATTCACGGGGCACAGCCAGGAGTTTATTCGGTTCCGAGTCCCGACAATTCTAGACATCGGACACTAATGGCGGGAACGGATGCAGTCCATTGACGCTACAAAACGAGCAAACTAAAAGCACCGGCAAACTGCCCGCCGGATTGACGAAGAAAGACAACTTCGAAATCACTTTGTCAGTGATCAATGAACACAGACCTGAACTGGAGACTTTCCGTGTCAATGTTAACTGGTCGTCATGCGTTTATCACAGGGAGCACGCAGGGAATTGGACTGGAGATCGCCATCGCGCTTCGTGATGCGGGGGCTTCGGTCATTCTTCATGGCACGCGACACCACGAAGCAGCCGCTCAGGCATCCGAACGATGCCAATCCGCAGCGGGGCCGGCGTCGGTTGTGGCGGGTGATCTGGCGGAGCCGATGCCAGAAGCTCCGTTGAAGCTGGCTGAAGAAGCACTCAGACTGAATCCGGAAATCGACACTCTCGTCTGCAATGCGGGCACGTTTATTGATGAGCCATTTCTGGAAATGAATTTTGCAACGTTCGATCGCACGCTGAAACTGAACGTCTACTCGCAGTATGTTCTGATCCAACACTTCGCCCGGCGGTGGGTGGAACGCGGCATTCAGGGCCGAATCCTTCTTGTCGGGTCCATCAACGGCAAGTTGGCCGAACAGACGCACGTTGCCTACGACACATCGAAGGGGGCGGTGGATGCGATGGTTCGATCGCTCTGTGTTTCACTTGCGCCGTACAACATCCGTGTCAACGGTGTCGCACCCGGGCTGCTGTGGACTCGCCTGACAGAACCCGCACTGAAAAACGAAAATTTTCGGCGATGGATGGAACTGCATACCCCGAATGGCAAAGTGCCCGGAGCTGACGCCTGCAGCGGTGCCGCCGTGTTTTTGTTGAGCGACGGAGCAGAACACATCCACGGGCAGATGCTTTATGTGGACGGCGGCATGAGCAGCTGGCAACAGCCGGATCCTCCCGCAGAATGGATGCAAAACAGCTGAAGGCCGCGGTCGGCTTGCAGCCTGCAATCGCCCCGGCGAACCTGTCGGGGCGAACCGGTGAATCAGTCGGCGAGTCCGAAACGGACGATACACCAGATCGCTTTGAAACCGTCGCGCCATCCGATCTTTTTGCCTTCGGCGTAGGTTCGACCGGCATAACTCACGGACGTTTCGTAAATACGCAGACGTCGGCGAGCCACGCGGGCCGTGATTTCAGGTTCAAATCCAAAACGCTTCTGAACCAGCTTCGGCGTGATCTCATCAATCACACTGCGTCGGAAAACCTTGTAGCATGTCTCCATATCGCTCAGGTTCAGATTCGTAAAGCAGTTGGAAAGCGTGGTCAGAAAGCGGTTGCCCAGATAGTGCCAGAAGTAGAGAACTCGATGCGCCTGGTCACCGAGGAATCGGCTTCCGAAAACCACATCGGCCTTGTTCTCCACAATGGGCTGAAGCAGTCGAGGATATTCGGCAGGATCGTATTCCAGGTCCGCATCCTGAATGATGACGACGTCACCTTCCACGTGCGAGAAACCGGTCTTCAAAGCCGCGCCTTTGCCCTGATTGACGTCATGAAAGAAAATTCGAATCCGATTGAAGTCGTCGTTGCCGCCTTCGGCTTCCAGTTGCTTCAACACGTCACGGGTGCGGTCTTTGCTGCAGTCGTCGATCAGAATCAGTTCTTTCCGAATGGGCACTTCGCGAACACGATCGACAAGCACCCGCAGCGTTTTTTCTTCGTTGTAAACCGGGATCACAACTGAAAGCCGCATCTCGTTCGGGATGACGTAAAACCCGAGCTGCCGACAGGCGGATTCTCCTATCATGCGAGTCTGCTGTTCGTACCACTCCGGTGACCACGGGCGAAGATTGTGAATAAAGGAATTGTTGGGGATTGTCATGGCGAAAGTTGATCTTTCACAGCCGCCCGAGAACTCGGGAACAGTCGTTGGTGCAACCCAACTGCAACAGGTGCAGATGAGGGGAGAACGAGGCTGACGGAAACTTACTGTGGATAATTGGAACTGTGGATTAATGGAACTGGAATGGTCCTCGGATATCCTGGCTCAGGATCTTGCGAGCGACCCGAACGAGGCATTCGCAATCCGCCGAAATCAGAAAAGCCGTCTGCAAATTTGGCGATTGTGGCCCAATCAGCGATGGACTGGTTGGCACAATCCGTACGCCGCTCATATCCAGATCGCCAGATACATTCTGCCAATCGATCGCAGATTCAGCAGTGGCGTGGCACCAGAATCCAGTTTCCCCGGGGTGTAGCCAGCTTCGCAAAGACAGGGCCACGCGGCCCATTGTCAGTCGACCATTGATATCATGACAAAAGCGTAGCCGCAGGCTGCCGTCTTCAGGGGAACGAAACAGCATGCAATCCATCCCCATGGCTCCCGAGAAACCCAGCAACCTGGACTGCTCGGCAATGGCCTGACAGCGTGAAATCGCGGCCTGCCACCATACTGATTCCGTTGAAACCCGACCTGTCACGATGCTGCCTCGATACCTTCCGAAGGCATCGGTCAACATCTCACAGGCCCCTTCGAATCGCACAGACTGGCTGGCGTCTGCCCGAGGCGGAATCCAAAATTGCAGCCCGCATTCCGCGACTCGTTCGCACCACGGTTCCACATACACAGGTTCATTGTTTTCAATTCGCCGCTGCAGCCAGTTTGTCTGCGAACTGTCCGGCTTCAAACCATTTCCCAGCAGTCGATTTCGTGACGCCTGACTGAAATTCGCCTTGATCACCCAGCCAGTCGAACCGTGTCTCGCGAATGAATCCAGTGCCGCCGCAACGTCAACGGCAGACCGGCAGAGTACACCGCCTGGCGACTCAGCCCCACCACCATCCGACACGTCTCGAACCCTATCGAATGCCGAGAGAAATTCTCGGCTGTTCACATGTTTCACAACGGCAGGGTCCGGAGTATCCAGCAACAGATTCAACGTCCGCCCAACTCGGATTGCAGACTCACTCCAGCCCCACGGGACAAAATCAAATCCAGCAAATTCATGAGCCCTGGCAGCAGCGACGGAGACGAATCGCAGGTGCCTTAGCGCAGGCGGAATGCCGCTCGGCAAAGCGCCTTCCGGCATAAGAACAACATCGCGTGTCGCGTCGGACTGATTCCCTGTGGCAGCCTGCTCATCGACTGACGAAAGCAGCCCCATCACAGGGGAAAGTTCCGCGATCAGGCTTCTGGCTTTCAAAGGCAAATGTCCGTTCGGCTCGGCCAGCTCATCCTCAAACATCAGATTGGGATAAAACAACGTTGGGCTTCGCAAATCACACCTCAGGCAGTCACCACAAAATGGAATAGCTCGAAGACCCACTTCCGCAGGGATCATTCTCGCGAATCAGAACACCACAATTCAAAAAACGTTCATCGCAAAGCAATAACAGGAAAGAACTTACGTCGTTGACAAAGCTTTGACACAGTCATGACCGGGGCCATACACGCTGCAATTGCAGGAAGTCGATAACGCTCCTATTGTGACAGACACAGGCATCACGCGACGTCTCCAGCCGGAAATGGATAGCGAAGCCTGAACATTCAGTCATGTCCCCCATATCATTTTGTGAGACGGATCATGTCAGCAGTATCATCCGCTGTGCCTGGAGCGGAACGAATTCTTTCTCCGACAGAAATCAAACGGCTGCAATATCAGGCCGATACCGACAATTTGGTTGCCACGTTTCACAAAGATCAGCTTCGTCTGCGCAATGTGGACTGGGTGGTCACATTGTTTCTGCTCGGTGTTCATTTGGGAGCGCTTGCCGCATTTCTCCCCATGTTTTTCAGCTGGCAGGCTTTGGCGGTTTGCGTGGCCCTTCACTGGCTGACCTGCAGTATCGGCATTTGTCTTGGATATCATCGTTATCTTGCCCACAAGTCCATGAAGCTGAAAGCTCCCGCGGAGTTTGTCGCAATGGCCTGCGGATGCCTGTCCGGTGAAGGGTCGCCTCTGAGCTGGGCAGCGACTCACCGTTTGCATCATCAAAAGTCTGATCAGGACGGCGATCCCCATTCACCGATTGTCGCGAACGGCTGGTGGTCCCATATCCTGTGGCTGTTCCCAAAGCGTACGACGGAGTCCACACGGATTCTGTTTCGCCGATATGTGCCTGAACTTGTCGATCGGCCAATGCTGCAGTTCTTTGAGAAGACGTTTGCACTCTGGTTGTGGGGCAGTGGCTTGGTATTACTGGCAGTCGGCTGGGCGCTTGGCGGCTGGCAAATGGGGGCCTCGTTTGTAGTCTGGGGCATGTGTGTTCGCATGGTCGCGGCTTACCACAGCACCTGGTTTGTGAATTCAGCCACGCACCTTTGGGGCTATCGAAATTATGATACTCGCGATCATTCACGAAATCTGTGGTGGGTGGCTATTCTGGCCTACGGCGAAGGCTGGCATAACAATCATCACGCCCACCCGGCTGTTGCGCCTGCCGGTCACAAGTGGTGGGAATTTGACATTACCTGGTGGTCGATTAAAGCACTGCGAGCAGTCGGCCTGGCTTATGACGTAAAAGATCGCGTGCCGGTTGGCCGCAAGGCGGATGAGTCAGAAGATCCGGCAATGGCCGAGTTACTGGCATCCGGCACGAGGGCCTGATCCTTCCCGGCCGACGATCGTCACATCGACAACAACTCCAAAGCTCAAGCCTGTGTTAATCGGCTTGAGCTTTTCGTTTTGGGAAGTCGGCAAGGGCAGTGGGAAGTCGGCGAACAGAGCGGGTTGCGAGACGGCGGCGTTGCGTTTCGCAAGAATGCAGGAACGCACATGCTCTCAGCCCGTTCTCTCAAAACTCAACCGGATTTTTCACTTCTTCCCGTCGAGCACTGCGCGAACTTTTTTGGCCAGCCCTACCGGTGTGAACGGTTTCCCGCTGGGGATCGAGTTCCATGAAAACCAGCGGTACTCACCATTTTTACAACGGTAACGGTTCTGGAATCTGGTGACGGTTTCACCTCGAATCGATGAATCCAGACGGATGCTCGGATACTGACTGCGATACTCCGTGCCGGCTTCCAGAAAGGCCTGAAGCCTTGCATCAAAGGCGGCACGCTCATCCGGATGAACAATCGCACGCACATAGGTCAGTTTTTCCACTAATCTGATCTTCGCGAGTGTGCCTGGTAAACTTGAGCAACGCTTTGTTGCACAGAACAAATCGTCCGTCCGTATTCGAGTAAAATCGAATCTTTGCAGTCGGTACCAATCGAACGAACTGATTTTGGCGGCTCAGGACATTCGGCAGTCCAATGCCTTCCGCAGAATCGGCGCAAACCCAAACCCCTAATCTCCCAAAGTCGACCCAGATATCCCCTTCAAGGCATTTTCGGTAACAAGCATAACTGCTCCAGGCGGAATATTTGGATAGGGGCGTCCCATTCTGAGTGGCGTTTCTTGCAACTGCCGTTCGATTTACTAACCTTTTCCGACGATGTCGACGGTAAAGTAATTGTAACAGTGCGATCTGTCACACTTCTCACCGGGTACTTACCATTAGTCGGCCGAGAATCATTTAAGAGCAGGTAACACGGATGAAGTCGTTTCTCGAACGGCGAGATCGGTGGGGAAACGGATATTCCCTGTGGCTGGTGGCAGGCATTGTGTTTGCCATTCCGCTGATGATCTGGTCGCTGCAGAATCTGCGGATGGAGAACGACGTCGCTGGCTGGCTGCCGAAAGACGACCCGCAGTCAAAAATTCTCGCTTGGTACCAGAACCTTTTCCCAGAAGAAGATCGAGTCTTAGTTTCGTGGGATGACTGCACCGTCACCGACCCGCGGCTCGAAAAACTTGCGACGATTCTCAAAGGCATTGAAAAAGATGGAGTTCGCGAAGGCGGCTCTCTTTATGTCCGTGATGTCAGCCTTCCCAAGGATCTTTTGCAGCGAATGGTGTCAGAAAAAGTGTCGCTCGAAACGGCACTGGAACGCGCGAACGGTCTTCTGATCGGCCCCGGGCCGCTGTGCCTGTCGTTTTCTGAATCGGCGCGTTCCCAGGCGGCAACCGTAACTCGTGAAATTGAAGCAATGGCACTGCGTGACTTCGGTCTGAAGGTTGTTGCTGTGAATCGGACGCTACTCGAGCCGTCTGCAGCATCGCTAACACTGGATGATGAGGAATCATGGAAGCTTCATGAGGCACTCAAGACCTTTGTCCTGCAGCAAAAGAAACCCGATCTGCAACTGACGTGGCATCGAGCGCACATGGATGCGCCCACCACAGAAAAGTTCCGTCGCCGCTTGTTGTCCTTTAAGGCCCCGGGTGTCTTAGAAGAAAGCTGCGTAACGGAGACATGGTACGTCCCGGGCGCGATGGCAGCACTGTCCGTCAGCTTCACCGAAGCCGGGGCAATGGATCATTCCGCCGCTGTCGACACAATCAAGGCGGCCGCGAACTTCGCTGGTATTTCGGACAGCGCATTGCATCTTGGTGGTCGACCGATTGCGGCGGCGATGATGAATGAAGCCGTGAAACATGCGGCCTGGAATCGCTCGGCACCTGTATGGAACCTGCTGCATCGATCGCCTCTGTTGCTCTCTGTCATCGTGAGCGTTACGTTGAGCTATCTGATGCTGAAGAGCTTCAGATTGTGCGTGCTCGTCCAGACAGTTTCCATTCTGTCTGCGGTGGCCGCGGTTTCGCTGATCGCACCAACGGGCGGCAGCATGAACATGGTCCTGATCGTCATGCCGACGCTGCTAATGGTCATCTCCGTTTCCGGCACGATTCACATCTGCAATTACTGGAAGAACTCGGGGATCAATGACCCCGTCAAGTCTGTCCTGCAGGCAGCATCTGTGGCGTGGCTTCCCTGTTTTCTGGCGAGTGCAACGACATCCATTGGCCTGGCCTCCTTGATGGTCAGCTCTCTGGTGCCAGTGCGAGATTTTGGCATTTACGCTTCCATCGGCTGCATTATCTCATTTGTCTGCATTATTTATCTCCTGCCCGCGCTGATGCTTTACTGGCCCGCAAGTCCTCCGCGACAGAACCATATCGACAATGTTTTCTGGCAACGTCTTGGCCTTCAGTTGTTCCGCTTCCGATCAACAAGCCTCTGGATAAACGCGGTTCTCGTCGGCGGATGTATGCTGGGATTCCTTTGGTTTCGGACCGAGACCAAAGTGATTCGGTATTTTCCCGATGAGTCCAGGGTCGTAAAGGACTACAACTTTCTGGAGGAAAATCTTTCGGGGATTGCTTCCGTTGACACCATTGTGCGTTTCAGCAAAGAACAGCAGACCAGTGTTCCGTTTCTGGACCGTGCCCGGAAGGTCCTGGAAGTTCAGGAAGCGCTGCGAGACCATTCTGAAGTCAGCGGAACTCTGTCGCTGGCCTCATTCATCAATCTGGAGAAGCCCGAGCTGAAGGCGATGACGGCCATGGAACGCCGCAATGCAAAAATGCGGGAGAATATTATCGGGAAACGCATCCACGAAAAGCTTCAGAAGGGCGGGGAATCAGCTCGCGGATTATCTTCCATGCTGGCTGTTGCAGAAAAACCGGCCGACTGGGTGAAGACAGGTGACCAGGCTCTGAATGTTGCGGGCGATGAAATCTGGCGCATCACGTGCCAGTCCAGCATTATGTCCGACTACGACTACGCTCGACTGACGAATGAGCTGGCAAGAATTGCAGAAGGAAAGCTGAAGGATTTCCCTAACGGAACTCCGAGACACGTCGTGACGGGCCTGGTCCCAATTTTTCTCAGAACGCAACAGGCGTTACTCGAAAGTCTGATCAGCAGTTTTGCAATGGCATTCGCACTGATCGGGATCGTCATGGTGATCCAGCTTCGCAGTTTCACGGCCGCGTTCTATTCGATGATGCCTAATATCTTTCCAGTGGCGGTGATGTTTGGCCTGCTGGGGTGGGGGAACATCCACGTCGACATCGGCACGATGATTACGGCCTCGGTCGCGATGGGCCTGGCGGTTGACGGAACGCTGCATCTGATGACATGGTTTCAACAGCTGCTGCGTGATGGTCTGTCGCGCGAAGAAGCAGTCGCGAAGTCTCTTGAACACTGCGGACCAGCGCTTTGGCAGACAACCGCTGCGGTCGGTGTGGGTATGCTGACACTGTATCCCGTGGAACTGCTTTTGATCAGTCGCTTCGGCTGGATCATGTGCGGCCTGATTTTCGCCGCGTTGTGGGGCGATGTGATTTTGTTGCCAAGCTTGCTTGCCGGACGACTTGGGTCTATCCTTGAAGCGCAGGAAAAGAAGCGAAAATCACGAGGCGGGGCCTCAAATGGACCTTCTTCCGGCAGCCTGAACATTAAATCTGCGGGAGCAGCAGAAACCGCAACTTCCAATGATCCCGGAAAGCCGGAAATCCGAGCCGCCTTTGGTATGCAGAAAGCGTCTCGCATCAATGGCATCGGATCCGTCTTTCCGCGACCTGCTGCAGATCTTTGAAGCCTCTGATTGCAATGAGGATTGAGTGACTGAATACGTTGAACCACTTGGACTACGGATTTTGATCCGTAAAGACGAGGCTCGCCACCAAACCCGCGGGGGCATTGTTCTGCCCGACAGTTCAGAGATCCCGACGATCACCGGACGAGTGGTGGAAATCAGCGTTCAGGTGGAACGCAGCGAAGATTTCCCAATCCGCAAATACGACAAAGTCCTCTTCCATCCGAAGAATGCAATTCCGGTGGACTTTGAAACGGACAACCTGCTCTTCGTTGTTCCCGTCGATGACGTTGTGGCCGTCTTTCGTCGCTCCAAAGCCGAGCGACCAAAGTCCGATACGCTGACTGACGACGAAGAGTCGGACGATTCCCCAGACACTGACGATCTGGGCTGATTTCCTGATCCCGCAGTGATGCTTTCTTTGCAGGCCTCCCCAATGCTTGGCAAATTCCTGAAGAACTATCCGCCTCGGCATCGCAATCGCATCAACCAGGCGCTGCATGGGATTGGTGTTCCCCTGACGTTCATTGGGACCCCCATCGCCATTGCTGCCGGCGCTGAGTGGTATTGGCCGGTTGTCTGCTTTATGGGCGGGTACGCTTTGCAGTTTGCCGGTCATGCCGTTGAGGGCAATGATGCCGGTGAGGCCGTCTTTATTAAGAAGACGCTTGGAATGCCCTATACCGAGTATGGTCCTTGTGCGGAGGATTCAAGCCGCAGCGATCAGCACGACGATAGCACAGCAGGCTGAGACAAAACTGCAATCGTGTTACTTCGGAAACCAGATTGCAGACTGCAGGAGCTGATCCCGGGAACAAGGTTGTTCATGGGGACATCCTGACAGACAGGGCTGTGTTTTCTCGGAAGACTTCCGAAGCCCGGTCTCAACATTCGTGACAAGGACGTCACAGTGCAACCGCTATCTTATTTTCTTCAGCAGCTTCGTCGCTTCTTTCAGACAGACTCTGAAAAGCGCGCTGACCAGATGAAACTTCATCGCCCGAATCACGGTACGGAACTGTGCCGCGGGCTGCTTCGTAAAGTTACCACCGCCAGTCTGTGCGCGTCACTCATGTTGTCCGGCTGCTCGAGCACACAAAAGACAGCAGCGCGTGACCTGCAGTGGGCTGACGGTGAAAAGCCGGTTGCGTGGTACAAGGGCCATAACACCGCCATCGAATACCCGGCGATCGACAACGAAACGGATCCGGCTGTTCAGGTCACCGGCGAACCTCGAAGTTTGCAGCGCAAGGTTGATGAAGAGGTTCGCGAAATTTCGCTGGACGAAGCGATTCTCACCGCGCTCAGAAATAACAAGGTTATTGAACAAGGGACATTCGGTGGGGTCGGTGGCCAACTTGCGATACTAGAGCCTGACCGGGTCACCACCGTTTACGACTCTGCGATTCAGGAAACCGGAGTTCTCTTCGGACGCCGTGGCCTTGAGGCCGCTCTCTCCGACTTCGACACTCGACTGACAGCCTCAACCAACTGGGGCCGAACTGCTCAGGGAGTTCACTCACTACCGGCACCCGGAATCCTGAGTCAGGACAGAGGGACTTTTCGGACAGGACTCGATAAGTCGCTGGCAACGGGTGGTGCTGTGTCGGTCTACCACAACTGGAACTACACAGGTGATGCCTCGGGCGCTCCGACCTTTGCTTCCTCATACGCCGGCACTCTGGGTGCAGAAGTTCGCCAGCCGTTGCTTGCCGGGGCGGGAACAGAATTTACGCGGGTCGCTGGTCCTTCGCGACCAGGTTTCGGAGCCATTGCCGGGGTCAGTCAGGGTGTGGTCATCGCACGAATCAATCAGGACATCACGCTGGCAGACTTTGAACTGGGCATTCGAAATGGACTGCGCACAATTGAAGATGCCTACTGGGATCTTTATCTCGCTTATCGCAACTATGATAACGCCGTCACTGCTCATGAAAGTGCCTTTCAGACGTGGCGCGAGGCTCAAGCCAGAGTTGAAGTCGGATTTAGTAAACAGGCTGATGAACTTCAGGCGCGCGATCGATTCTATGAGACGCGTGCTGACGTTGAACTGACACTCAACCGGATCTACTATTTCGAATCAATGTTGCGTCGGCATCTTGCCCTGCCGATGAACGACGGCACAGTTTTACGACCTTCGATGGAGCCCGTGAAAGCCGAGTTCCGGCCGGACTGGAATTCCTGTCTTGTAAATGGTCTGACCAAACGCGTGGAACTTCGGCGTCAGAAGTGGCAGATCAAGAGTCTCCAGCTTCAGTTGAACGCGGCCCAAAGCCTGGTTCGTCCACAACTGGATGTGGTCGGCAATTACGGTGTAAATGGATTCGGTGACAAACTGCTTTCCCAGAACGGCAGCAGCGGTTACGGCTCCATGACAGGAGATAATCTTGATACATGGACGATGGGCGTGGAAATGAGCATGCCAATCGGCTTTCGCCAGGCACGCAGCCAGGTGAAGAATTACGAACTGCAGCTCGCAAAGGCCAACGCAATTCTCGCTGCTCAGGAACGCAGTGTCGCACATGACATTACGGTTTCGATTCAGGACATTTCTTCCGCATGGGCAGCAGCGGAATCCAACCTGAATCGACTCCGGGCTGCCGAACGACGTGTCGAACTTCTGCAGGCCGAAAAAGATGTCGGCACACTAACCCTCGACCTTGTGCTGCGTGCTCAGGCTAGCCTGTCGGACGCGGAGCGAGCGTATTATCAACAGCTGGTTGCCTACAACAAGGCGATTACCTATCTGCACCTTTCGACAGGTTCCCTGCTGGACGTCAATAACGTGCATCTTGCGGAAGGCCAATGGATGGGCGAAGCGTACGGTGATGCTCAGCTGCGTGCCGTTCAGCGGACTCACGCCAAAGATAACCCGAAGCTGGAGACGGAACCGCGAGAATTCGTGTCGCCGGGTCCTGTAGGCGGCGTTGAACTGCAGTCTCGCAATTATTCCGTCCCAACAGTCGAGGAAGACATGGCGGCAGAGGAGATGCAACCGGAAGAGATGGTGCCTGAAGAAATCCACGAACCACCTGCGGGTATCGATCAGTAAACCAGAAATGAACTCGTGGGTTCAGTGGGTCTGTGCTTGATACTCATGGTCCGTCCATCACAGACTCACCGGTTTTCCACATTGGAACAAACGGCAGTGTTTCCCCAACCGTGCCGGACAGAAACATCTGACAACGGAATGTGCGGGAGCGACACAATCGGGGAACAGCGCTGCCCGTCGGCAGAAACGCTGGAATAGACTCTTTACAGGCTCCTGTCGGAGCTTGTACTGCAGAACTGTGTTGCCGTAACGGCCGATGTCGGAGTGTGAAGTCGATGGCCAGGAGTCCCGGAACCCCTCGAAAAAAAACAGCTAAGGCTGTCGAAACGCCGCCCCGTCCCTCTCACCGCGCGAAGTCGTGGTTCTTTCAGCCACGCCAGCTGATGGCGACCGCATTCATTGGCCTGTGCCTGCTGCTGATTCCCGTCGTTATTCGACGCCTGCCCAATCTGAATGACCGGCCCGAATATCATGTGGGGCCGGACCAGGTGATCGTCACAAAACCGCCGCGCTGGATTCCGCCAGATCTGACAAAACAGGTTTTCGAAAGAGCAGGGCTCAGCCAGCACGAATCACTTCAGGATCCCTCCCTGAGCGAACGTGTGGCTGCCGCATTTCATACTCATCCGTGGATTCAGAAGGTCGTCAGCGTCAGAAAATCCTTTCCGGCTCGAGTCCATGTTGAAGTGATCTACCGAGAACCGGTGGCCATGGTGCGCGGGATTGATGGACATTATCCGATCGACCGATTCGGTATCCTGCTGCCCGCCCGTGACTTCTCCGATTCGGATGTGGACCGTTTTCCTGTCATCGAACGTGTGGCCAGTGTTCCCGTCGGAAAACTGGGTGAACCATGGGGCGATCCTGTCGTCGCCGGTGCAGCGGAACTTGCAGCTGTGCTCAACAAACACCGCGAAGGCAAATGCTGGTGGAAGGACCTTGACCTTGCCAGCATTTTGGTGCCGCGCCGTGTCGCTCTGACGGACAGCTCTGACGAATTACAGTACGAACTTCGCACAACCGGTGGATCTGAAATTCTGTGGGGACGCGGTCCATCATCGCCACATCCTGGCGAACTGACGGTCGCGCAGAAGCTTCAGCGGCTTTCCGATTTTCAGAACGACTACGGTGGGTTTGACGATCCGCACGGACCGTATCAGATCGATATTCGTCCGTGGCAGGGCATCCAGCGCGGCGTTCTGGCTCGTGAACCGGGCAGCACACAACTGCAATAAACGCCAGATTCGCCTTAATCCCAACTTTCCGCAAACGACACCGCGACTGACCGCATGAGAACCTGATCCTTGTGACGCGTCTGCGCTGATCCATTCTGGCTGCTGTCGCGAAACCGTTTCCTGTTACGCGAGGATTCCCGGGACAACGGTTCCATGAACATCGGTCAGGCGATAGTCACGCCCCTGCGAGCGAAATGTCAGGCGAGTATGATCGAAGCCCAGTAAGTGCAGCAGCGTTGCGTTCAGGTCATGTACATGCACCGGATCGCTGGCCACATTGAAGCCCAGCTCATCCGTCTGCCCGTAAATGTGGCCCGCTTTAATTCCGCCACCTGCCAGCCACACACTGAAGCTGCGGCTGTGATGATCGCGCCCATCGTTGCCTCCCTGAACCATCGGAGTCCGGCCAAACTCACCGCCCCAAATCACAATGGTATCCTCCAGCAGACCGCGTTCTTTCAGGTCCATCACGAGAGCAGCGCTGGCCTGATCCGTGTCGACAGCATTCTGCCGAACTCCACCCGTCAAATTGCCATGCTGATCCCAGGCCTCGTGAAACAGCTGCACAAATCGAACGCCACGTTCGACAAGCCGACGAGCGACCAGGCAGTTGCGTGCAAAATTCGCTTCTTTCGGATCTTTGATCCCGTACAGATCCAGGGTCTCTTTGGACTCATGCCCCAGATCCATCAGTTCCGGCGCGCTTGTCTGCAGCCGGTAAGCCATTTCGTAACTTTGAATCCGTGCCGCAATTTCCGGATCGCCAACAGCCTGCAGTGACATTTGATTCAGACGATTCAGCGAATCCAGCGACGCCCGCTGAGTCTCTGCATCAACTCCCTTGGGATTCGACAAATAAAGAACCGGATCACCTGCATTGCGAAATGGCACGCCACCATACATCGTGGGCAGGAAACCGCTTCCATAATTGCTTGCGCCGCCGCTGGTTCCCTTGGCACTTGTCAGAACAACAAATCCGGGAAGGTCGGCTGATTCGCTGCCCAGCCCGTACAATGTCCACGAGCCAAAACTTGGTCGACCGAACTGCTGCGAGCCCGTGTTCATCATGATCTGAGCCGGCGCATGGTTTACGGCGTCGGTCTGCATGCTGCGGACCAGACAGATCTGATCGGCGATCTTTGAAGTGTGCGGCAACACTTCACTCAGTTCCATCCCGCACTGCCCATGGCGTTCGTACTTAAACTTTGATCCAAGCAGCGCAGAGTTCGGATTGATGAACGCAGCTCGATAGCCCTTCAGCAGGTCTGCCGGAGGTAACTGTCCGTCGCGTTTTGTGAGCTCTGGCTTGTAATCAAACAGTTCCAGCTGACTAGGTCCTCCGGCCTGGAAAATGTAGATTACTCGTTTGGCTTTACCGGGGAAATTGGGCTGCCGTGAAGCAAGCGGATTTGCTGCGTCGGCGGCCTGAACACGGCTGCTGTCAGCAGAAAGCAGCGAACTGGCCGCGATCGATCCAAGCCCGATACCACAGTCCCGCAGAAACCAGCGACGGCGAAGATACTGGGCGTGAGCCGTTTGAAGTTGGTCAGAATTCATGGCACTTCATTCTCAAAAAGTCGTGATCAGTTCTTCGAAATGGTTTCATCAAGGTTCAACAGAACCCTTGCGACAAGTGTCCAGGCAGCGGCATCCTGCGGTGTCGTATTTTCTGGAAGTCCGGGCAGTGCAGCCGGGTCTCCCGTTGTCACCTCGCGAGGATTCAGCCAGCCATCAGCCAGTCGCTGCCGCCGGGATTGCACAAGCGTCATCAGTTCCGCGTGCTCTGCTTCAGTTGGCCTTCTGGATGTACACAGCAGGAATGCATAACTGGCTCGCTGTGCGTCATCTGTGCCGCCTTCCTTGAGAACTCGCAGTGCCATAGCACGAGCGGATTCCACAAAGATCGTTTCGTTCAACCCAGTCAGGGCTGCCAGCGGTGTGTTCGAACGAATTCTTCGAGCACATGATAAATCGCCATTCGGCGCATCAAAGCTGGACATCACCGGGTCCGGCATCGAGCGTTTGCGAAACCCGTAAATCGTGCGCCGATAACGATCTGGGCCTGTGGCAGGCGTCCAGTAGGACGGATACACGTAGTTGTAGTCGAGGACGTTCTGAGGCACCGGCGGAATAAGTCCGGGGCCACCTACTTTGAGAGTCATCAGGCCTGATGCTGTCAGAGCGATATCGCGGACCACTTCCGCATCGGCACGGAACCGGGGTCCACGGGCGAGCAGTCGATTTCCGGAGTCTCGTTCGAGCAGTTCCGGTGGTGCAGTTGAAACCTGCTGCCAGGTGTCGCTGCTGACGATGGTCCGGATGAGATGCTTGCGACTCCAGCCGTGTTCCATGAAATCAACAGCCAGCCAGTCGAGCAACTCGCGATGCTCGGGCAGTGGCGCTCGCGTCCCGAAGTCTTCTGCCGTCTCCACAAGTCCGATTCCAAACAGAGACTGCCAAACCTGATTCACAGCCACGCGGGCTGTCAGCGGTGCACGCAGATGGGTCAACCAGAGTGCAAAGCCCAGCCGATTCTTCGGAGCCTCCGGTGGAAACGGATTGAAGGCAGTCGGCACATGTGGATCCACAACCGCCAGCGGCTGATCCCAGTTTCCGCGGTCCAGCAAATGCGTTGCGCGATAATTTGCTGGTTCGCGTTCGGCCATATGCAGGATTGAAGTCGATGCCGCAGGCATAGACTTCCAGAGCCCATCGATTTCCTCATTGATCGCCTTCAGCTCGGCCACAGAGTTTCTCCACGCAGCAAAGACGGTCTGTGTTTGTTCGGTGGTTCTCTGTTCCGCCGGCACGCGCAGGGCCAGCATAGCCGCATGATCGACAGGAATCGCCGACGGAG
This sequence comes from Planctomycetaceae bacterium, assembly GCA_041688565.1. Classification (GTDB taxonomy): domain Bacteria; phylum Planctomycetota; class Planctomycetia; order Planctomycetales; family Planctomycetaceae; genus SXXK01. Next base: position 34,239 of record JBDNHX010000326.1, on the reverse strand, counting down.
CAGACGCAGTGGTAATGCTGTATCGCCCGCAGCCCAGCATGTCGCCCATTCGCCAGGCAATCTTCAACTGTGTGCCTTCGGGGAAATTGAGCGGCGTTTCAAACTGAAGAACCGCGACGCCCGCCTGATTGCGACGCCCGATGCCGCGATCAGTATTCCAGCTGGTCTCGTCTGTGCCATCGATCAAATGAGCCACAGGGCCGCTGACTTTTTTTCCATCCGGATGCCGGACTTCAGGTTCTGAAAAATCAGCCGTGGCATTGATAAGTTTTTGTTTTTCCCATTCGGTGCTGTCCGGCTTCTTGACGAAAACGTCAATTTCATTGATCACCCATGTACCATTCCGACTGCGACCCGGACCACCATGCGGCAGGTCTCGATGCGGCAGGGCTTCAAGCTGCAATCCGGTAACTCCGTTCAGAACGGGTGTGGCAATCAGAAACACATCATTGCTGGTGTGCCCCTTCATCAGCAGCGACTTGTCTGCTTCCTGCGTCGGATGATTAAGCCCACTGATGCTGCCTAGTTCGATGGCATCCAGCGGCTGCCATGGAATCTGTCTGGCCACCATATCAGCCGCCCACGCATTCAGCTCCTGCTGCCATTGAGGCCGTTCTGCGCGAATCCGGTTTTCTGCAGAGTCGATATTCTGCTGAACCGCCCGCAGTTGTTTGAGCTGATCGACCGTATAAACCCACGACTGAGCCTCATAAGAATTGTTCAGGAACGCAAACATTCCAAAGTACTCGTCATGCGTGATCGGATCAAATTTGTGCGTATGACACTGAGCGCATTGTGTCGTCAGCCCCAGCACCGCTTTTCCGATGCAGTCGATGCGATCAAACATTTCAACCATTCGAAACTGTTCGGCGAGGATCGCACCTTCTTCATTGATCATGCTGTTCCGAAGAAATCCGGTGGCAATGATTTGATCCTGACTGGCATCCGGCAATAAATCGCCAGCAATCTGTTCGACTAGAAACTGACTGTAGGGCATATCGCGATTGATGGAGTTGATCACCCAGTCACGCCACGCCCATTGCTCCCGCTGCATATCTTTTTCGTAGCCATTGGTGTCTGAATAGCGAGCCAGATCAAGCCAATGGCGAGCCCACTTTTCACCATAACGTTCGCTAGCGAGCAACTTTTCAACGGTTGCTTCAAAACCTTCCTGTTCGAACGCATCCAGTTCCTGCGGCGACGGTGGCAGTCCGGTCAGATCAAGATAAAGACGTCTGCACAGCGCATATCCTGGTGCCTTCGCGGCCGGGGAAAGATTTTCTCGCTTCAGCCGATCAAGAACAAATGCATCCACTGGATGTGATACTCCAACATCAGGCAGCTTTGCCTTGACCGGCGGAGAAAACGCCCAGTGCGCCTGATACTCGGCGCCTTCCAGAATCCATTGCTTCAACGTCTGAATCTGTGAGTCGGAGACTGGTTTCTGCTGCTGAGGCGGAGGCATAATAAGGTCGGAGTCATGGGTGATGATGCGGCGAATCAGTTCGCTTTCCTCCGGCCGACCGGGAACAATTGCGGCAGTGCCCGAGTCGCCTCCTTTTAAGGCGTCTTCAAGACGATCCAGGCGAAGTCCAGCCTTGCGATCTGCGGAATCGATACCGTGACAATGCCAGCAGTGTTCCGCCAGAATCGGTTGCACATCGCGCTGAAAACTCACGTCCGGACCGGCATTGGCCTGATTATTTTGAATCAGGATCAGAAGGCTCAGTGTAAGTACACGGTGGAAGGCACTGTTCATTTTCGGATCCGCAGGGGAGAAATGGGCGGAGGCAGGGATGGATGGCGTGATGGGGACAGAAAAAACAGATGACTCTGAGTCCCGGACTCCCGTCGAACTGATGGACGAAAACTGTTCTCTGTTCAGATCGCATCATGCGCGACGCCCAATTGTACCGCCAGCGTTCGACACAAGGAAACCGCGGCGTCGGATTTTTCGCTCTGCGAACTACGCACGGGCCCGCAATCCTGGAATTCGGAACCTGTGCCAGAGGAAACATCTATGCATCGTCACGGTCTCTTTGCAGCCGCGGGCCAACGGGGACACATCATGTCATCGACGGGCAGGTCAAAGAATCGTACCAGGGGATATTCTGAATTACCGGTTTCTTGATTCCCTCGCCTGCTCTTATGGAAATCCTGGGGCCAGCCACGCGATCGGCGAATACGAAGTCTTTATGCGGGACTATCGGCCACGGCTGTTTTCGTCACCAAACGCAGTTCAGCCGATGCGGTTCTGCAGACCATGACTTCTGCCTGTCACCGTAATGTCGGCACTACGGCTGCGATGGAACGAGGTAGTGCAAAGTCGATATGAACCCCCGAGACGAGCTCGGGGGCGTTTTGTTCAGGTTGGAACTGCGGTTTGCATCTCCTCGTTCCAGGGCTCCAGCCCTGGAACGCACTGCCCCGGAGGCTCCTGCCTCCACAGAATTGCGAATCAGCCCACAGCCGCAAGGCGGGAGCCTTGTGGGCAGCGCGTTCCGAGGCTGGAGCCTCGGAACGACGAAAACTTTCCTGAACAAGAACACGGTCCTATTTGCGATCCGTCAGCTGTTTCCTGAGCCGATAAAGTTCCTGCAGCGCCTGCATCGGAGACAGGTTGTCGACTTCCATGTTGCGGATCTCATCCAGCAGCGGATCTTCGGGAAACGCGAAGAGCGATTTTTGCTGGCGACGCTGCTTCGTCGTTTCACGCTGAGGCACTTTGGGACGACCGTCAGCATTGACGTGATCATCCTCCAGCGTCTGCAGAATCACAGCCGCGCGATCGGTGACCAGACGTGGCACGCCGGCAATTTTTGCCACGTGAATTCCGTAGCTGCGCCCGGCAGCTCCCTCCACAATGCGATGCAGGAATACTACATCCTCGTTACTTTCCTGCACGGCCACATTCCAGTTGGCAGCGTGCTTCAACGTGGATGTAAGGTCTGTCAGCTCATGATAGTGAGTCGCAAACATAGTGCGGCACTGAATCTCGTCGTGCAGATGTTCGGTAATCGCCCACGCCAGTGAGATCCCATCGTAGGTGCTCGTTCCGCGTCCGATTTCATCCAGAATGACCACACTACGCTCCGTCGCCGAATTCAGAATCCGCGCCGTCTCGGTCATTTCCACCATAAAGGTACTCTGTCCGCGCGCCAGTTCGTCACTTGCGCCGACGCGTGCAAAGACACGATCGGCAATTCCGATCAAGGCTTCCTTCGCGGGCACGAATGATCCCATCTGAGCCATGATGGTGATCAGAGCGGCCTGGCGAATGTAGGTGCTCTTACCGGCCATATTCGGACCGGTAATAATCCGAACTCGACCCACCCCACGCTGATCATCGCTTTCGCTTTTGATACCCAGCCGCACGTCGTTAGGGACAAATTGTCCGGAAGGCAGAAGGCGATCGAGCACCGGATGGCGACCATCCACGATGTTCATCACGGCGTCCGCTGTCAGCGTCGGACGGCAGTATCCGGCCTTGGTTGCAAGAGTGGCCAGGCCTGCCAGGACATCGATCTCCGCCATCGCATCGGCAGTTCTCAACAGCAAGGGAACGAAAGAAGCCACCTGCTCCCGCAATGTGGCAAACAATTCCTGCTCCAGCGATTTGGCTCGATCCTCCGCCCGCAGCACCTTCTCTTCGTACTCCTTCAGTTCCGGAGTAATGTAACGTTCCTGGTTCTTCAGCGTCTGCTTGCGAATGTATTCGGCAGGGACGCGGGAACTGTTGGCCGCCGTCACTTCCAGGTAATAACCAAAGACTTTATTGAAGCCGATCTTCAGGCTTGAGATGCCAGTGCGTTCAATTTCCTTCGCCTGATACTGGGCCATCCACTGACGGCCGCCGCGCATCAAGTCGCGAAACTCATCCAGCTCCGCATTGAACCCCGGCCGAATAACACCGCCGTCCGTCACATTCAGCGGCGGCTCATCGACGATCGCGAGTGTAATGGCCTCATGAGCCATCGGACACAATTCAATTCGCTGCTCCAGAGTCTGCAGTCGCTTTGATTTTCGCTCGGCAAGCTTCGCACGCAGGCGGGGCAACTGCTCCAGTGTGCGCGCCAGGCAGACGAGATCTCTTGGACTGCATCTTCCTGTCGCAATTCTGGAGGTCAGGCGATGCAGGTCATAAGCCTCCTTCAGCAGTTCACGAATATCGTCGCGAAGAGAAAGTTGGATGATCATCTCTTCGATGGCATCCTGCCGCTGTCGGATTTGTTCAGGGTCGGTCAGCGGACCTGATAACCATTCCGCAAGCAGACGCGATCCCATCGGCGTGCAGGTTTCGTCCATCACGCCGAGCAGCGTGAAATCGCGACGGCCGTCACGAAGAGTCTGCGCCAGTTCCAGACTGCGGCGAGTCGCCTCATCAATTATCATGTGTCGACTGCGACGCCAGGACTCAAGCCGCACAATATGGGGCAGGGCAGTGCGCTGAGTTTCTCGCACATAGTCCAGCAGAGCTCCGGCCGCAGTCACCGCAGGTGTGTCGTCAACATCAAATCCTTCCAGCGTCTTTGTGCCGAAATGTTCGTTAAGCAGCCGCTTTGCTACTTCACGCGAAAAGCACCAGTCGGGCCGCGTCGTCAGCACAAGTGAGCCGGGATCGGGTCGCCGCATTGGTAGCTGACCGTCCTGGGCGGCGCTTTCAGGAATCAGACATTCCGCCGGAGCGATGCGAGCCAGTTCATCCTGCAGTTGTGAAGGCTCAAGATCCGTCAGCAGAAATCGGCCCGTGGATAATTCAAGCCAGGCCAGTCCAATGGTAGTTTTCGAGGGCGCAACGCAGGCCAGAAAATTGCTCTGGCGAGGATCGAGCATCTGATCATCGGTCAAGGTCCCCGGCGTCACCACGCGAGTCACTTCGCGGCGGACCAGGCCTTTGGCTTTTTTAGGATCTTCAACCTGATCGCAGATCGCCGCTCGAAAACCCGCGTGAATCAGCTTCTGCAGATAACCGTCCAGCTGGTGATACGGAAATCCGGCCATGGGCACAGGGTTTTCCGAGTTCTTGTCACGGCTGGTCAGTGTCAGCCCAAGAACCTTTGAAGCGTTTTGAGCATCCTCATAGAAGAGCTCATAAAAATCGCCCATGCGAAAGAGCAGAATCGCCCCCGGATGCTCGGCCTTGACGACCTTGTAGCGTTCCATCATCGGCGATAGTTTTGCGGTCATGAGACAGTGCAGAGTCGAGAGTGTTGGGGATGGGGTAACAGCGACGTTCAATCAACGACTATCTCATTTATCGAGAGTCCACTTTCACATTGCCTTCACATCCGGAAACAGCATGCTCACGCTCGTTCGATCGTGGATGGAACGAATTGCCTGAGCGAAGAGTGGCGCGACAGAAATAATTTCCAGCTTTTCACCCTGCGGTTCCAGCGCAGGCTCCACGGTATCTGTAATAAACAGACGGCGGATCTCACTCTTTTCAATTCGCTCCACAGCGCCTTTGGACAGGACACCATGCGAGACAGCCGCATAGATATCTTTGGCTCCGCGCGATTTTAAGACTTCTGCCATGCTGACAAGAGAACCGCCGGTGATTGTAAAATCATCCACCATTAGCACATTGCAGCCTTCGACCGAGCCAATCACTTCAAGGACCTGAGCTCTCTCGGTGTGATCTTTGCGCTGCTTGTTTCCAATCACGACGGGCACGCCCAGCAGATTGGCAAAAGCGGAAGCCGATTTGGCAAAGCCGACGTCCGGGCTGCAGATGACAAGATCGGAAATATTCAGCGACTTGATGTGATCACAAATCACTGAGCGAGCATACAAATGGTCAACCGGCACACTAAAGAAGCCCTGAATCTGCGGGCTGTGAAGGTCCATGGTCAGAACGCGGTCTGCCCCTGCCGCTTCGATAGCGTCTGCACAGACTCGAGCGCGGATCGAAACACGCGGCTCGTCCTTCTTGTCACCCTTCGCATAACTGAAGAAAGGAATGACAGCGGTGACCTGAGACGCACTGGCTCGCTTCAGGGCGTCGATCCAGAACAGAAGTTCAACGAAGTTGTCATTGACCGGACGATGGACTCCCTGAATCACAAACGTGTCGCGACCACGCACATTTTCCAGAACACGAACAAAGACATTTCCCTCGCTGAAAATCTGCGCCTGACATGGTGCAAGACTCACACCCAGTGAATCGGCGATGCGTTTTGCAAAGACGGGATTGCCGGAGCCTGCGAGGATTGCGAGATCGCCCATTGGAGAATCGGTCATCGGTCGAAATTGAGGACAAGGAATTGCGTCGGGGACCATGGAAGCGATAATTTCGTTGGGAGAGTTGTTTAACGGCGGATCTGATCGAACTTTTCTAAATCTGAAGCCCGCGCTTTGGCTGTGATCTGCTGTTAGACGCAATACGGTTCAACGAAAAGCCAAGGTGACTGAATACCGACAGCTCGGCCCGAAATCAGACACTCAGGATTTTTCCAACAGCCCCAGAAGTTCCAGCTTAGAGCGGCACTCGTCTCGTTCACGACTGCGACTCAGTGCAGCCCAGGTCGGATCCTGTGCGGCCAGAAAGTCGTCGGTGGAGTAGGGCGGTGCCTTCTTCGCGGCTGCACCGCCAGCCGTAAGTCGCTGAATAACCTCACGATCAAGACGAGTCAGAAACGTAGACTGCATTCGATAGTCGAGAAACGCTTCCCAAACCAGCGGAAACAGCGGAGCGACGATCTTTTCACCAATCGTGGTTGCATAGTTGCGAATCTCGAGCTGAGCGTGGCTGTCCATACGCAATGCAAGAAAATGCAGCAAATTGTGAAGGTCGATTTTCCAGTACGCTTCCGTGTAAGTAGAAAGCGGAAGATCCTTGCGAGCCTGCTCGCGAGCGACACCTGATTCGATGCGGCTTTGGTCGATCGTCCGGATTTTTTCCTGCAGCTCGTGCTCTTCCGCACTAAGCTTCGCTCCCATATCGGCCGGCAGAAGTTCGCCGCTGCCCTGACGATTGGATTCGGCCTGAGTTCGCCACTGATCCTCGGGGGTCGCCTGAGCAGAATCGATGGCGAAAGAATATCGCGTACTGTACTCGTTGATATTGGCCGTCCGATGTCGAACCCACTGCCGCCAGCAGTCCATGGGAACTCGCACCAGAAACTTGATCTCCGCCATTTCAAACGGAGTCGTATGGCGATGCCTCAGCAGATAGCGAATCAGCGTACGATCGTCGCTGACTTTTTTCGTTCCGTCACCATAGCTGACTCGCGCGGCCTGCACCACACTGCTGTCGTCACCCATAACATCCACGAGGCAGACGAAGCCATCGTCCAGCACAGAGAATTTTTGCCAGCGTAAGGCGCTGACCTGAGCCTGGCGTTCAATGGCAGACTGGCGGGATTCCGGCGTTGATGTTTCCTGAGACATGGGCCGTTCTGTAATGGCGTGAGTAAGGTGGCGGAAAGACGGAGGGTGGCTTTTCCATCCGGAAACAGGAACTGTATGCTTACCGACAGGCCTTTCCAATGATGCAAAGGCTTTCTCTCATAACCGAACCGCCTCGGATGTCATGAATGTTCTACGCTTACATCGACACAACTCCCGTTGGTCGCCTGCTGATTGCAGGGAACGAGGACGGACTCAGGCATGTGGCCTTCTGCCAGACACATTTTAGTACCCAGGAAGTGCAGCCCGAGCCGTCCTGGGAACTGAATGCAGGAAAGCTGAAGGAGCCCATTCAACAGCTGAAGGCCTACTTTGCAGGAAAACGGAAGACCTTTGACATTCCGCTGGCCTACCCGGGAACTGACTTTCAAAAAAGGGTTTGGAAAGCCCTGTGCGAAGTTCCGTTCGGCAAAACTGCCACCTACGGTGAAATCGCAAAGTCTGTCGGCAATCCCGCCGCCTCGCGAGCAGTGGGTTTTGCAAACGGCCAAAACCCAATCGCCATTGTCGTACCCTGCCACCGCATTATCGGCAGCAATGGCAGGCTGACTGGCTACGGCGGTGGCCTCAGTCACAAGCAAACGCTGCTTCAACTGGAAGGCGTTTCACTGAAACCCAGATCCGGCATTCTGTCCTGAGACAGCATTTCCTGAACTCCTCCGCCGGACACCCCAAGGACGAAAACAACGGCGGAAATATCGAATCCTGCCGCTGAGTACCAGATTCAGGCGGCGACACTTATAGTTATGTGACCAGTTGCAATGCTCTGCTCTTCTTGAGGCCACCAATGTCGGATGTTACCGTTTTTGATCAGGACGTAACTCGCTATGTAGTTCGGTACGGAACGATGCGGCTGCTCGGCGATTTTGAAGCAAAACGGCACGTATCCTTCGCACGCAACGATGAAGTTGTGGTGCGGTCCGAAAGGGGAATCGAGTGGGGTATTGTGCTGTGTCCGGCCACGAATCAGACCTCGTCGTATCTTGGAAACGCAAAAGCCACCGGAGGAAGAATTCTGAGAGGGGCCTCTGATGAAGACCGCCGATCACGCCAGGAAAATTCTGACCGGGAGAAGAAATTCTTGCAGCAGGCCGTCTCAATGATCCAGGAACGCTCGATGCAGATGCAGGTCATCGACATCGAACAGATCTTCGGTGGTGAAAGGCTGATCATCTACTACCTTTCAGAAAGCCGGGTCGACTTTCGTGATTTGGTAAAGCTCATGGCCCGGGAATTCAATACCCGGATTGAAATGCGGCAGATTGGAATTCGTGATGAAGCCAAACTGCTGGCCGACTATGGGGACTGTGGCAAGCCAGTTTGCTGCAATACTCACCTGCAGGAAATGCCGCCTGTTTCCATGAAGATGGCAAAACTGCAAAAGGCGACTTTGGACCCGAACAAAATCTCCGGCCGGTGCGGTCGACTAAAATGTTGCCTGCGTTACGAGTACGATACCTACGAGGAACATCGCCGCGAACTTCCTCCCATCGGAGCAACCGTAATCACTAAAAACGGAACGGCACGGGTTCTCTCACAGGAATTACTGGCAATGAAGCTGGTTGTCGTTTACGAAGACGGTCGACGAGTCATGACCGATGCGGCCGACATTGTCACCGTGGTTTCCCGAGGCAGCAAGCCACGCCGCACGGACTCCGATGACGATGAGTAAAATCACCAATCGGGACTTCATTCGTCTTCACGAATGTTGTAGAATCAACTCAAGTAGCTCAATCAGATGATGTCTTCCTGCCACAACGTCCTCGGATCGTTTCGCCAATGACCTCCGTCAGAAACCAAGCCACCTCCCGGACCTATCATCCTTTGGCATACAAATTCGTGTTTTCCGCACTGCGGTTCACGCAGGAACAACTGGGAAGAGATCGGGCCACCGAAGCCACCGGCCACATCAGTGGCCCCGAATTGCTTGACGGAATCCGTCTCCTCGGTCTGCAGCACTTCGGAATGCTGTGCATCCCTGTCTTTAAAACGTGGGCCATCCACACAACCGAAGACTTTGGCCGGATTGTGTTTCAGTTGATCGAAGCGGGCGAAATGCGAAAAACGCCGAACGATCAACTGGCTGATTTCTTAGGTGTCTATGACTTCAATAAAGCCTTCCAGGAAGAATATACCCTGGACACCAGCGAAGCCTTCAGCAAGGCCTGACGGTCGAAATGACCACACAGTGCAATGCCCCGACAGTGCAATGCCCCGACAGTGCAAGCCGCCAGTTTACCGTGGGAATCGCGAAGAACCAATTGGCAGCACTTCGATCACCGCAACTCCGCCCGACCGCTCAGAAAAGATGCATTTGACCACCGGATGTGGCAGGGGGCCTGAACAGATCCGTGCGAGACTCCGGCAACGTGTCGCCCAACCCACATCGATTGCGGTTAAGCTTAAACAAGGCTGAGATTTGATCGGCAATCGGCCCCAATCCCCGCATTCGAACGCCAAAGCCACTTTCACTTAGCTTCCCGCCGCGAATCGCCCGCAGTCGTGATTCGATTTTATCTGCCACCGACGGGCGATGCCTTTTCAGCCATTCCACGAAAATCGTTTCCACAGCAAGCGGCAGTCGAAGCATGACATAACAGTAGCTGCACCCGTGAAGACATCCGCGATAAGGGTTGAGACTGGAGCGGAACGGGATATCCGGGCTTTCATTTTCCGAGACAATGGATTTTGAAGTGTCGTCATAATATCTGGTGACAGGCCGCTGCAGCTCGGCCGCAAGATCTTCGTCGAATTCCAGATGCTCGTAATCCGCTTCGGCAAGAATCGGCAGAAATCTGTTCACTGGATTCGATGCCGCACCTCGTCCGATCGGAAAAATGGGTTCAGAAGCATCCATGGCCGAAAATCCTTCGCTCAGCAGAAACCGGCAGAAAATGCGCGGATCGGTTTTTCTGTGGAATCTGTTTTTTCTGACTGTTCCGAATGTAGCACTCTTTCCGGCTTTGTCGATGAACCGATCAACTGCGATTTCACACGATCGGGCTTTCCCCTGCGTTTTGCTTTCGGGAAATGAAGAAGGTCTCAAAGAGATGCGAAAGTACACGTTTTTGAATCAAGCCGCCAGCATCGCGGTATGCTTTGGGATCCTGCTGTCAAACACTGTTTGTGCATTTGATGGCGGACGAAGCAACGTCCCTCGCGACGTCGAACTCATGCCGGACGGTTCGCTGTACGGTCAGGTTTATACTTCGGAGCAGCATCCGGTCGCCGACGCTCAGATTGAGCTGACATGGAACGGAACAACCATTGCCCGAACGACCACCGGCCGCCAGGGCGACTTTCTGATTACCGGTCTCCGCGGAGGCGCTCACGACATCACAGTGGGGTCTATGAAGTCTCCGGTCCGGCTCTGGAACAACGGCACCGCTCCAGTAGGTGCAACTGACGGATTCGTCGTCGCCGCCAGCGAGGACATCATTCGAGGCCAGGCATACGACGATTATGGCGATCGCTGCTACGAACCATACGGGCACGCCAGTTCCGGCTTCGGGCTTATGGACGTCGTGGCTCTGGCTGTGATGGGTGCGGCAGCGACCGCAGTTGTGATTGCCATCGACCAGCATAACGACGATCCGCCTGCGGTAATCGCTTCTCCTTAGAAGAATCGATATCGCTTTGATTCTCCACGCAAAAAAGCCCGCAGGTTTCCTGCGGGCTTTTTTCTCTGCTGTTCAGGAAGGCTTCTGTCTCAGCCTGTGATCAGGGCAGGCCAGTTGTTCCATCCTCAGCCAAAACCCGATTTTATCTGCCGCTCGCTTAAAGCGCCCCTTCGCCGGTGATCACAACCCGAATGGTTCGAATCAGAATCTTGATATCGTTCCAGACACTGCAGTTCTGAAGGTACAGCAGGTCGTATGAGAGTTTGCGCCGAAAACCTTCCAGTTCATTGTCGTAACCGTTCACGACCTGAGCGATTCCGGTGAGCCCTGGATTCAACCCAAGGCGATCCATGAAGTTCGGAATATGTTCCTGCAGTTCCTTCATGAATTCCGGCCGTTCCGGGCGAGGGCCAATCAATGACATGTCACCCTTCAAAATATTCCACAGCTGTGGAAGTTCATCAATTCGCGTCCGACGCAGGAACCGACCAATCGGAGTGATTCGGGCGTCGCCCTGTTTTGCAAACTGAGCACCCGATCGCTCCGCATCCGTTCGCATCGTGCGAAACTTGTAGATCGTGAATGGTCGACCAAAGTTACTGACTTCTCGTCGATCTCTGCCGGGTTTGCGGCGATCCGAAGCTTCAGCAAGCAGCCCCTGGGTCTGTTCACGTCGATCGCATTTTTTCTTCTTGCGAAGATTCAGGCCAACTCTGGTCTGAGAATAAATCATGGGGCCAGGTGATGTCAGTTTGACAAGCGATGCCGCGATAAGCAGGATCGGAGACGTGGCAACCAGTAGTGTCAGGGCCGTGACGACATCAAACGCTCGCTTCACGACACGATGACCGGCCGACAGACACTGGACGTTTTCACGAGGTACCGTAAGAGACACTCGGCTCAGCCACTCTGTCCCAGGCAGGTCAATCGTATGCTGAGCAACGAGCGCAGAGAACGACGGAACAGACGCCGCATTGCTTTCAGACGGACGAGGAGTCTTTGCGGAGTAATCCAGAATTTGGGATGTGGACATCGAAGGTGACTTCCGGGAAAACACGAATTCGATCAGATCAGACCCGATCTGGACGGGATTCTTTGGCCCACGGAAATCTAATTCGTTTCTTTAAACCAGGGGTACAGGTTTCCCCACCAAAAAGTCCGTATAGGCCAGATTGTGTTTCACCCGTCCCGTCTTTACAGCGATGTTGCAAAGTGACAACGCTGCCAAAATGCAACATCGAAGACTATTCGAAATAAAGTGCTTAGCCAGCACATTCCGCAAAAGCCTCTTTTGCAGCCGCAACGGTCTGAGCAATGTCTTCGGGCGAGTGAACCGCCGAAACAAACATCGCTTCGAACTGACTGCAGGGCAAATAAACGCCACGATTCAACAGCCCGTGAAACCATTTTGAGAACTGAGCCGTATCGGACGACGTCGCAGTGCCCAGATCGCTGACATCCTGTGAGGTCAGAAACACTGTCAGCATACTGCCGACTCTGTTGATGCGTACGGGAATGCCAGCCTGATCGGCGGCATCCTGGAATCCGTCCGCAAGTGTGCTGCTGATCTGATCCAGCCGAGGATAAGGATTTTCGTCTCGTATCAGATTCAGCATCGCGATCCCGGCCGCCATCGCGACCGGATTTCCGGAGAGTGTTCCCGCCTGGTAAACTTTGCCGACCGGGGAAACACACTTCATGATCTCCGAGCGTCCTCCGTAGGCACCGACCGGCATTCCAGCTCCAATAATTTTCCCCAGCGTTGTCATGTCCGGGATCACCCCGAACAGTTCCTGAGCACCCCCGGCAGCAACACGAAACCCGGTCATCACTTCGTCGAAAATCAGCACCGTGCCGGACTGAGTACAGAGGGCTCTCAACAGCGACAGAAACTCGGCGGATGGAATGACACATCCCATGTTGCCGACAACGGGTTCCAGAATCACCGCCGCAAGCTGGTCACCATTTTTTTTAAAAGCGGCCTTCAGGCTTTCGCAATCATTGTATGGCAACACCAGCGTATCGGCGGTGCAGCCAGCGGGAACACCTGGGCTGGAAGGGCAACCCAGCGTCAACGCAGCACTTCCGGCAGAGACCAGCAGGCTATCTACATGCCCGTGATAACAGCCGGCAAATTTGACGATCCCATTCCGGCCAGTGAACCCTCGCGCGACGCGAATCGCCGACATCGTAGCTTCGGTGCCCGAATTGACCATCCGCACCATTTCGATGGATGGCACCATTTCGATCACCAGCTGCGCCAGCTCCGCCTCCGCCTCAGTGGGTGCTCCAAAGCTTGTGCCAATCGTCAGCGAGTGCTCGATTGCTTTCAGGATTCTGGGATGGCGATGCCCGAACAAATGCGGACCCCATGATCCGATGTAGTCGATAAATCGATTCCCGTCGACGTCGAAGAGATAGGCGCCGTCGCCGCGTTTCATGAAAGGCGGCGTCCCGCCTACCCCACCGAATGCGCGAGCCGGGCTGTTGACTCCGCCTGGAATCAGCTTCGAGGCGTGACGAAAAAGGACTTCACTGCGAGTTCGCTTTGACGTGTCGGGCTGCATGGACGGGCTTGTCATAAATAAGGGCCGGAAGGAAGTCTGCTGGAGGCGGTCAATTCACGTTTGGCTGATTCGAGCGCTCGTTACTCGACGATTTCCAATTCTGGCCGGGTAGCTCTGAGAGCAGCAACGGTCTCAGGCTTGGGGAACGACGCGGTCAGATTCAGCCACTTCAGCGCCGGCAGCTTACTGAGCTGGACGATTCCATCGTCACCCATCTGTGAACCGGCAATGCTGAGTCTCTCAAGCTTCTGAAACTTCAGCAGCGTGGAGATCGATTCATCCGTGATGCGTGTGGCTTCCACATTCAAATCCACAAGATTGACCAGCGGGGAGAGCGCGGCGAAACTTTCATCCTTCACTTTCTTGATCTCCCGGAGCTCCAGAAATGTGAGCCCGGTCAGTTTGCCAAGTTTTGAAATCCCATCGGCCGACACTAGGCGACACTCGCTGATATCCAGATAAGTCAGCTTCGGAAGGTTGCTGATGACTTCCAGACCTTCATCGTCCAAAGAGGTTTCCCGCAGTTCCAGGCGAGCAAGTTCGGTCAGCCCTGATAAATGCTGAATGCCAACGCCTGTAACATCTGCGAGCCGGCATCCGAAGCGTTTCAGCTTCTTCAGTTTGGCAACTTCCGGCATTCCGGCGTCAGTCAAACGGGACGCTTCCATTTGAAGCGATTCAAGAGTGCTGATACTTCCGATGGCTGGCATCGCGCCATCAGTCACCGCTGTGTAATTCAGGTTCAGGGACTTCAGCGGCAGACCTCTGAGAAATTCAATGCCTGCATCAGTGACTTTGGATTTTTCCAGCTGCACGTCCACAAGAGATTTCAATCCGGCGAGATGTGCAACCCCCGCATCGGTGACATTACTGTTCCGCAGGTCGATCGCACGCAGCCGATTAAGACTCGTGATATTCTGAAGCCCGGCGTCCGTAAATCCCGCGCGGCGCAGAATCAACGCTTCAATGGTTGTCAGACCTCCGATGACCGTCAAGGTTTCATCGCCGATGGCGGAGCAATCGGTCAGGTCGAGACGCTTGAGTGAGCGAAGAAACGACAACGACTGCATCCCGGCATCGTTCATCCCGGGCCCTCCGAAGCGGGCGACAGTCACATTTGGCACACCAGCAAGGTTCTTCATCGCTTCCGAAAAATCGGTGTCGGCCGACACCGCAATTTCCGTCACAACGCCGGCGGCATTTTTTTTCAAACTGCAGCCCGCAGCTTCCAGTGCCGCAATCGCCGCCGGATCGTCAGCCGCCTTTGCAGCCTTTGCAGCCGTTGCAGCCGGAGTTGCTGCGCCACCGCGACCAGCCGAGTCCTGACATCCCGCCACCAGGACCAGGCTCACAGCCAACGCACAGAACAGACTGGAGGCAAACGAAAATCTCATGGGAAAAAGAACCCGGATGACGTTGGATTGAGTTTTGGAGAACTGGCAGCGTACGGACTGATATCCGCTTTCGCAATGATTGGCAGATTCGTTTCGAGATGGTTCTCAACCGCGACCTGTCCAATTCCAATCGGCAGGCGGCATGCACCTTGCGCATCGTCTGGCAATTTCGGATGGAAAACACGATTTCGCTCGAATCGTTGCCGTTTTCGGCGGTGTTGCTATCGTAGGACCGTTCTGAACAGGCACCCGGCCTGAATCCGTCTCACTGTTGGAAAGCGAGTTGCTGACCGTGGCCGCTTTTCTAATGGTCTTTGTCCCACTGAACTCCTGAGGTACGCTCATGACAAAAAAGACATCACGTCGCAGTTTTCTCGGCACTTCTGCCGCACTTGGAAGTGCGTTCTGGGTTGCTCCCCAAACATTTGGCAGGCCAACACGCTCTGCTCTTGAGGGACTGACCGCAGCCTGCATCGGTGTGGGCGGAAAAGGCGACAGCGACAGCAGTCATATCGCCGATCAGGATGTGGAAATCGTTGGCATCTGCGACGTTGACCGAAGAACCCTGGCGAAAAAGTCCAAGGAGTTTACGAAGGCAGAGCAGTTCACCGACTTCCGCGAAATGCTGGACAAACTCGGTGACAAGATCGACATCGTCAGCGTCAGCACGCCGGACCACACTCACGCGGCCGCTGCAATCAAAGCCATGAAAGCAAAGAAGCACGTCTATGTGCAGAAGCCTCTGACCTGGTCTATCCGCGAAGCCCGCATCATGCGTGAAGTCGCTGCGGAAACTGGCGTGGTCACTCAGATGGGAAATCAGGGAACTGCGGAAGACGGCCTGCGCGAAGCCGTTGAAGTCATCCGTTCCGGGGCGATTGGCTCCGTTTCTGAACTGCACGTCTGGACCAATCGTCCCGTGTGGCCCCAGGGAATTGGTCGCCCGGACGGCGAAGACCAAGTGCCCGATTATCTTGACTGGGACTCCTGGATCGGTCCTGCCCAAATGCGTCCCTACAAGGAAGGTGTCTACCACTCCTTCAATTGGCGCGGCTGGGTGGACTTCGGAACCGGTGCCCTCGGCGACATGGCCTGTCATACAACCAACATGCCGGTTATGGCTCTTGAACTGTGGGATCCGATTGCTGTCACCGCTGTCAAAAATCCTGGCATTGTGGAAGGAGAAACCTTCCCGGGTGCGACGACGCTCATGTTTGAATTCCCTGAACGCAACGGGCTCGCAGCGACGAAGTTCTACTGGTATGACGGCGGCAACCTGCCGTCTGACGATCTGATCGCCCAGCTGCCAGAAGGATTCCGCAACCGAATTGCCGAGCAGAAAAAAGGTGGCAGCAAAACCAGCGCCGCTCTGGTTGTGGGAAGCAAAGGCATGCTTCTGTCAGAAAATGACTACGGGGCAGCGTACTCCCTTCTGCCGGATGCGGACTTCAAAGGCTTCAAGAAGCCAGACCAGTCGATCCCGCGAATTCCGTTCAAAGGCAGCAATGATGAACGCAATAAGTGGGAATTTGTGGAAACCTGCCGAGGGAACTACAAGCCGGGCACAATGTCCAACTTTGGTTACGCAGGCCGCCTGACAGAAACAATTCTGGTCGGCAATCTGGCAGTGCGTGCCGGCGAAGGCCAGCGAATTGAGTGGGATGCCAAAAACCTGGTCAGCACCAACCTGCCTGACGTGAATCAGTTCGTTAATCGCGAGTACCGCGAAGGCTGGACTCTGTAACTTCGGCAGTATCTGCCTGAGTTTAAATTTCACGAAAGCCTGGTGTCTGTCATGGACGCCCGGCTTTCTTTGTTTCTGGACCCGGCATCCCCATTCAGAGCTTCGGAAGAAAAAACGCAGGCTCCAAAACAAAAAACACAGCCCCGCGCAACGCCTTTCGCATCACCGCAGTGATCCAAATCAGCGGGCGATTCGGCGATGGATGCGGCCTTAAAGATCAAACGGCAGAAACAGCCGCTGATGGCCGGTTTCACCGGCTGCAATCCGTACCGCCGGCATTCTCCGCAGAAGTGTCAGATCCAAAATGATCCGCATATCCATCACATTTTAACTCAACCCAGCGGGTTCAAAAGTCCGATCCAGAAGAGTAACCGTCATTGCCGGTGTATCCGGCACACATTCTCAGTACGGCTCGATCGGAACCATCGATGAAACCCACACGAATCTTTGCCACGGCTTCCCTGATCATCAGCAGCGTTGCTCTGATAACGGCCGCAAGTGTCTCCGTTGGAGACGAACCCGGCGTTGTCCGGATGGCAACCCTGTCACCACAGGAGGGGACAGCCAACATAGCCCCGACACCGGACCCAACGGGGACGGCCGGCGTGGCAACAATGACCCAGCCACCCGGGTCGTCAAGCCCGTATCCGGAGCCTGACAATTACGCTCCATATTTCGAGCGATCGTTCGCGGCGACCGAAGCTGTGCCGAATGCCTCCTACCAGGCTCCGGCTCCTTTCGGCCCCATTATGATGTTCGAAACGAACCTCAATAGTGGCCTGGGATATCAGGACGGTTACCAGCGCATCAACGCTCGTGTCCCGTACCACATTATCCCCAACACCAACGTGCTGATCGGCGACATGTCCGCAGCGGTCACATGGGAAGGCGCACCGGTCGCAAACGGAGGTCTGGTGTATCGCAGATACGATGACCTGCGAAATCGGGTCTTCGGCGTCAATACCTTTATCGACTACGACCAGGGTTACGGCAATTCCGACTGGTATCGTGGTACTGTCGGCGTCGAGTCTCTCGGTCAGTATGTCGACTTCCGAGCCAACGGCTATTTCATTCTGGGCGACGATTCAACAGTCCTGTCAGATGCTCCATCCGGGAACCTGTTCCTGGGCGGCAACAACGTCTTTCGCACTCGGACTCAGGTGCGAGAAAACGCTTACTCGGGATTTGACGCTGAAGTTGGCGGTCCTCTGCCAGTTCTGGGCCAGTACGGTCTGAACATGTATGTAGGAGGATACCTGCTTGGAAACGACAATGGCTACGACACTGTAGGCTTCCAGGCACGATGGGAAGCTCTGATCACTCAGAATCTGACTGTGAACACGTACCTGACGAGCGACGACACATTTGGCACGAACTCGTGGGTCGGCCTTCAGTATGAACTGCCGAATTACAAGACTCGCCGCACCCTTCGCCCTCGGGCAGCCGTGCGAGAACGTCTGCAGGATCCTGTCGTTCGCAGCACTCGCATTCATACCAACATCGATACAAATTCGTTTGATGAAGTGTGTATCAACGACGTAACCAGCAATCCCTACTTCATCACCTATGTTGATCCGAATATCAACACACCAGGCACAGGTCTGGGCACGCTGGAAGATCCGTTCCGATCAATGGCGGCTCTCACCAACAACGCCGGCATTGACATCATTCGTGTGACGCCAAACTCAGACGGTTCAGGCTCGGATCTGACCGTTAACGGTGGCCTCTCTCTGTTTAATAATCAGGCTCTGATCTCATCCAACACGGACTATGAACTGTTCCGCATCGGAGCCACGCCGTTCTACATTCCTGGAACTGGTGCAACTGGTCCTGGCCCGCTGCTGACTCGCCCCAACATTGGTGCTGGTGAGAGTATCGTACGGCTGGCAAACAACAACACCATCTCCGGTATGCAGTTTGATGCCTCCAATGCGGCTGGAACAGTGTTTGGAAATGGTGTTTCCAACCTGCTGCCAATCACAGGGCTGAACCTGACCAACAACACGTTCTCCAACTACGTTGTGGGAGCTGACCTGACGGATGTCTCCGGTCGCGTGATCGTGAACGGCAACACATTCACTGGGCGTTCGTCTGTGGCAGCTATCCGCTCGGACTACGGCATGAAGATGAACGTGGCAGCCAACCAGACCATGGATCTTCTTCTCGACGGCAACGCGGCGACAACAAACCGAGTTGCTGGGCTTAGCGTCACAGCCAGCTTGAACAGCACGCTGAATGCAGATGACCCCGACGGCAACACTGCCTTTGTGCCACCGGCAACTGGCAAGTATGTCTACGATCAGGAAGTCACCGGCATCACAAACAACGTGCTGACCGGAAACGGAAACGGCATCGAAGTAATCGGCCAGACAGGTTCGACGATCAATGCCGTCGTTGAAGACAATGTCACCAACGCACGTCATGTGGGCGGTGGTATTAATGTTGACGCTCAGAATGGCATTCTCGCTCGAACCGATGGTGGCACGTTCAATCTCGCAAGCCTGCGAAACAATACGACCACCGGTCAGTATGACGCGAACTCGCTGGTGGCTCCCGTCACCAACGAAAACGGTGTCCTGCTGCACTATCGAAATGGCGGCACGTTCCTTGCCCAGTCTGAAGACGTGAACGAAGACAAAAACTTCAACGGAGTTCTGGACGCTGGTGAAGATCTGGACGGCGACGCCGTTCTGGATGTTGCCAACGGAATCCTCGATGCTGGTGAAGACCTGAACGGCAACGGAATTCTGGATCAGGGCATTGTGTCGAACGTATTCCAGAACAACGTTGGCGTCGGCCTGTGCATCTTTGGTGAAACCGCCGGAGTCGGTGGCTTCATGATCGGCGGCCCGGTTGAGACTCTCGGAAATACCGCTCGCAATAACGGTAATGCGGGGATCGCGATGGATCTGAATGGCACTGCCATCGCTAGTGTTGATTCGATGTTCAATACCATTACGGACAATGCGTTTGCACGTACATACACCAATCGTGTTCAGGCGAACTTCGCGATGACTGGTGATACATTCGGGGCAACGGCCGCGTTGACGAACCTGTCATCCGCCGGTGATATCACTCAATTCAGCTGGGACCTGAACCTCCCGGCCGGCACTCAGGACTATGAGTTCGATACAACAGAGATTCTTGTCTTCGGCGTTAATACTGGACCTGGTTCTCAATTCACTCCCCTCAATAACTCCGACCTGACGACGGGGCTGGCTCAGGTTAATGGCCTTGCTGTACCACCTTACAACGCCGCGTTGCAGAATGCTCTGGATAACGGACAGTCATTGTTGCTCAACTTTACGAACGATCCGGTGGGAGCCGGTGGTTTTGACGTAAATGAATCGTTCGCGTGGAGCCTGGATATCGACCCGAACACCTTTACACCCGATATTCGGCCGGACGACGTTGTCAATGCAAACGTTTTGGCAGGCACTGCTGGAAGCATCACCTTCCGCGACGATTTCAGTGGAAATGGAGTCCAAAGCACTCGAACGTTGGCAGGTCTGTTCACTCAGTCAGCAACGGATCCGCTTGGGCTTGAACTGAATTTTGACGAGACGTTTACGGCCCCGATCTTCGACACTGCGGCAGGCCGAGCCGGCGATGGGTTCCGAGTACAGATGGCAGACAACAGCCAGATCACACACTTCAACTCAATCAACGATACGATTTCCCGGAACAAGGGGAATGGCTTGTCACTGGTTGCCAACGACAACGCCATCGTCGACGCTCTGACAATCCAGGGGGCAACGATCGAGCAAAATCAGGGTCGCGGCATCAACATCGAAGCTCGTGATAACGCTGTGATCAATGCCAACTCAACAATTGGTGGATTCGATCCAACGACATTGGGGCAGAACATTATCTCCGGAACGTCATTCACTGAGGCGAATGTCATCAGTCGCAACGGCTCGGACGGTATCCGAGTTCTGGCGAGCGGCAACGGTGTCGTGAATGGTAATCTGATCAACAATACGATCGAAGAGAACCTTGGCGACGGGGCAGCTCTTGTGATTGACAACGGCGGTACGCTCAACTTTGGCAACCTTGCCAATAACGAGGTCATCAGCCGCAATACGATTCGCGCCAACAACGGTGCCGGTCTGCGTCTGGTCAGCAATGTGTCGCCTTCAACAACAGGAGTGCTGAACGCTCTCGTTCAGGGCAACACAATCTCCGCCAACGCTGGCGGTGGTATTGTGAGCCAGCTAAGCGGCCTGCACAACGCTCCACCGACGAACAACACACTGAACCTGACCGTAAGCGACGCCGCCTACATTGACCGAACGGCCGAACAGAATCGCAACTTCATCACCAATAACGGCGATGTGGGTATTGGTGTCGACGTCGGAGGCAATGGCTTTGCCAATGTCAATCTCAGCAACGTCTCCGTCACAGGAACCTTTGACGGTGCTGATCCGCTTCGCAACGGAGATGGTATCGCATTGGCTCGCTCAGGAGCATCTCTGCTGACAGCAACCCTGAGCAGCGTTGATGTCACCGGCAATGCAGGTGATGGCCTCCTCGTCGATGCTCAGGGTAACGACAAGACAGACCCAAAACAGCCAGACAGCGGCACGCCAAATATGGTAACTGTGACAGACAGTAATTTCAGCAGCAACGGCCTGAATGGTGCTCAGTTCCGCGTCCGTGGCAACGCCACACTCATCGGTGATGTTTCTCAGAGCACCTTCTCAAACAATGGGGAAAACGGAATCCTGGTGCAGACATCACAGGGCGCATCGTTTGGTGACCCGACGATCGGACTGCCACCGGGTCGTCGTTCCATCTTCGATGGAAATACGATCAACAACAACGGTGTCGATGGTGTTCTGATTTTTGCAACGGACAATTCCCGAGCGTTGGTTGAGATCACAAGCAATCTGGCTGCAGTTGTGCCAAGCCCACACGCGGCTGCCAGCACTCTGGGAGCCACAAGCCTCTCCGGCAACGGTCATGATGGAGTCCATATCATCACGACTGGTGGCCGATCCGACATCCTGATCACATCGGGCACAGCCACAACGACGATTGCAGGCAACGGGACCGTGATCGGCGGTAGTGGAATTGGCTGGGATGCCAGTGGCACGTCCGAGGGTGTTGTTCGCGTGACAAAGACGCGAATCCTGAACAATATCGCTGGTGCATCTGAAGACACCAACGGTAACGGAGTCCTTGACGCTGGCGAAGATCTGAACGGCAACGGAGACATTGATGTCGCGGAAGGTGATGGTATCCAGGCCAACTTCTCGGGCAATGCAACGGCGACTCTGATCGTTGGAAACGCCGGTGAAGGGAACATCATTCAGAACAACGACGATGATGGTATCGCTATCACAGCAACCGGCTCAAACTTAACTGGTAACCCACGGCCTATCATCACGATTACCGACAATATCATTGGTGGCACGAACAATGGGCTCGAAGCTGGCAACGGTGGAGACGGTGTTTCTCTCCAGACGTTCGGTGGCACGCGAGATCGTGCACAGCTTTACGGTGCACTTGATAATGACGCGACCGGTAACGGCTTGATCGATGCCGGCAGCAGCTTTGGTGGTGCCCGGATCCAAGGCTTCCACTTCTTCGTGAATGACTTCAACGGTGTGACAGAGTCTGGTCCAATTCCTCAGTTCACGATGACCGACAACGTTGTGACCAACAATGCTCAGCGTGGTGTCAACATCCTGCTGAATGGTGCTGGCGGTGTTCGAGATCGTGAGAATGGTAATTCGGACTTTGATCCGATCCGGATCACTCTCAACGAGAACGAAATTGCGGCCAACGGTGCGGAAGGTGTCTACTACCGAGCAGACTCCGACATGAACCAAAGCCGGGCTGTGTATCTGGCAAACTTCCCGGACCCGCCGGTTACCGACCTGGATAATCAGAATTTCAATCCTTTCCGTCCTGAATTCCTGAACCTGAACGTGGGCAGCGTCAACGGCAACACCGCTTACCTGGCTCCGTATCTGAACCTCCGAACGGTCCAGAACAGCCTGTTTACTCTGACCAACAACACGATTCAGAACAACGGAACGAACGGAGTCACGGGTGAAGGTGTTCGAATTGACGTCGGGACTGGGTCATACGTCGCCGCTGACATCAGAAACAACACCTTTGGCGGCAACCTGGAAGAAGATCTTGTGACCTCTTCGTTCCTCTCTGCCGGCAACACGGAGGACTCTTTAAATACAAGTGGTGACCTGATCTATGACTACGTTTTCCTGGATGACACCGCTCAGCTCGACATGCGATTCCTGAACAATGCTGGAAATGAAATCGCAGTCACCGATCTGGGAGCTCTGTACACAAACGCAGACCCCGTCAAATTCTTCTTCCGCGAGGCTTCGTTGTTCCAGGTTGATAACGGTCCAAACCTCAACAACCCGAACAACACGTTTATCAACTTCGGTGTGACTCAGGATATCCAGAACGCATTTTCAACCGGTGGGTACAACCTCCGGGCTATTGCTGACCCTGCTTTCCCGAACATCGGCTTCGCACCATTCCTGCCATAGTCCACCGCCCGTGAGGGCTTCGGGTAACTCAAGCTGAACAGGGCCGTTGGAAAACCAACGGCCTTTTTTTTGTTGGGGCCCCTGATGCTTGCTATCTTCAGCACCCATGCAAAAGTTTCAGTGTTTAACCGTTAGCCGACAGGCTTACGCGGGGAGTTATCGACGTACGCCTGTCGGCTGACGGTTAAACGAATTCTGCCCAATTACTTGTGCGTGAGTGCTTATCAGTCGCCTTCACTGGCATGCGATTCAGATCTCAAATATACATCCGCACAATTCTGAACATCCGCCGCCGGATCAGAGGTGAGCGTCCTCTGCCTGCGCAACAACTGACTTCTGCTTCGAACAATTGCCGTCCTGTATTTCTCTGGCCGTACAGATTCCAATTATGCTGCATCTTCAATCCACATCGCCGGACCGCTGGCTGCAGCAGGTCGCTCAGAATCTGAATGAAGTTCTTATTGACCATGCGCACTGCGAGCAAAAAGCGGCTTCGACGGCGATGGATTTGATGTTCGATTATGTTGAAGACGAAGAGCTCTGCAATGAGATGATGGAAATTGTCCGCGAAGAGCTCGAACATTTTCAGCTGGTCCGCAGCCTTTTGAAACAACGGGGCATCCGATTTTCCCGACTCAAGCCGGGCACCTATGGCCGCAAGCTGAAGGAACTTGTCAGGCGGCAGGAGCCGCAGCGAGCCGTTGACCGCCTGCTGGTTGCCGCCTTGATCGAAGCCCGCAGCTGCGAACGCTTTGTGCTCCTTCGGGACCATCTGCCCGATCAGCAGTTGTCCAAATTCTACGGGAGCCTCTATGAATCCGAGGCCCGACACCATTCCACTTATGCTCGTCTCGCAAAACACTTTGCCTCAGACCAGATCGTCAATGTCCGTCTGGACGAATTGGCCGTCCTCGAAGCTCAAATCATCAACGAAGGCTGCGAACTGCCGCGTGTTCACAGTTGAAAAACAACCTATGGCGCCACCGTGGCCTCGACAACAAATCACTGCGAGGCTTCAGTGACATTTGTACCATTCCGTGTCAACATGCAGACATCTGGTTACGTACAAGTCTGTGGTGATGTAAAACGGTTATTCTTTTTTTACTCTCGGAGTTGTGCTCGCGGGATATCGGGAACCGGACTAGGCGGAACTCGTGAAATCCGCGGTGCAAAAAACACCGTCCCGCAGACAAATTTCCCCAAACCGGAACGCTTTCTTCAGCAGCTGATCCTGATTGAATCGATCGAAGTAAATTCTCATGAGCCCATCCAATTCTGCTTCCGATGAATCTGCCTTTCTGCTGACCTGGGACGGGGCAACGTGGCGAGATGTTGTTCGCCTGCGGCATGGTCAGGTGACGACGATCGGACGTTCGGCAACAAATCGCATCGTTCTGCAGGATGACGCCAGCAGCCGTAATCATTGTGAGGTCTTCTTTTCGGAAGGCGAATGGAAGCTGAGAGATCTCGGCAGCCGCAACGGGACCAATGTTCGAGGCAAGGCAGTTTCCGGCGACTCGACATTACAATCCGGCGATGTGATTTGCATCGGAGAGTGTCGACTGGCTTTTACCACCAGTCTGGAATCAGCTCCCACGTCGCCACCTGGCGTTCCCGTGGGAACAACAGACCGCGCAACGTCACCGACACAGACCGCAGTCTCTTCGGCCCGGGAACCCAGTATTCTGCATCGTACGGCAACACCCGAATTCCTGGCGTCCGGTCCATCCGCACGGGACGTCCGCTACGGCGAAGAACTGGCCAAGCTGTATCGGCTTGGCCTTGAAATGGGAACCGCAAAAACTCGTCAGGAATTGACGGATGTGGTTCTGGCGAGTCTCGCCAGAGAAACTGTCGCCAGCATTTCGGCAATCCTGCTGGCGACACAGGACAACACGGGACAGCCGATGCCGTCGGATCTGCAGGTCGTCGCCTATCACAGTCGAAAAGATTTGCCTTATCGACGTGTATCCGACAACCTGTCGCGAATTGTTCTGTCCAAACGCGAAGCAATTCTGGCGCGAGACGTAGGCGATGACCGCCAGCTGTCCGTCTTTGATAGTCTCGGCGAGATGAAGGCGATGAGCGTAATCTGTGCGCCGATCACTTCGCTGAATAAAGTGCTGGGACTGATTCATCTTTACTCAACCAACCCTGACAATCCGTTGGATAAACACGATCTCGAATTCACTCTGGCCGTGGCCAATCAGCTGGCCGTTTCCTTGCTGCAGCTTCAGGAACGAGATTCTCTGCAGACCGGTCTGGCTCAGGCCCGCAGCGTGAACGAAACCCTGCGGTCGCAACTTTCCCAGGAACAGACGCTGATTGGCGAAACCAGCAGCGTACGAGAACTCAAGGAACGCATCGGATTGATTGCAGAGACTCATGCAAACGTCCTGATCCGTGGAGAAAGTGGCTGCGGCAAAGAACTGATCGCACGCAGCATCCATTCTCTCAGCCCTCGTCGGGACGCCCCTTTTGTCTGTGTCAACTGCGCGGCATTGAATGAAAGTCTTCTGGAAAGCGAATTGTTCGGTCACGAAAAAGGCGCCTTCACCGGCGCTGTGGATCGCAAGATCGGCCGCTTTGAGCAGGCTGATGGAGGAACATTGTTTCTTGATGAAGTGGGTGAAATGAGCCCGTCGATTCAGGCCAAGTTTCTCCGGGTGCTCGAAGGTTACGCGTTTGAGCGCATCGGCGGTCGCAAGCCTATTCAGGTGAATGTCCGGATCGTCGCCGCCACTAATCGAGACCTCGAAGAAGCTGTCGAAGACGGAGATTTTCGCAAGGATCTGTACTTCCGCCTTCAGGTTGCAGAAATCACGGCCAGCCCGCTTCGGGAACGTCGCGATGACATCGAGCTGCTTGCAAATTCGTTTCTGCAGAAGTTTGTGCTGAAGACCGGACGCGTTATCAAGGGCTTCACTGATGAAGCCATGCAGCTGCTGCGCGAGTACAGTTGGCCAGGGAACGTTCGCGAGCTGCAGAATACGATCGAGCGGACTGTGATCCTGTGCCGCAACGAAGTTGTCAGAGCATCCGACATTCAGTTGTCCAGCCTGGGCAATCGTCCGCCGGTTTCAATGCCCGATCGAGGTGTGCCCGGTGAGTATCGCGAAATCTCCATGGCGGATGTTGAGCAGGAACATATCCTGAAGACTCTGGAACACACGGGCTGGAACAAATCGAAGTCCGCCCAGATTCTTGGAATCGAACGCTCAACGCTCGACCGCAAGCTGAAACGCTATCACGTCCCGCGCCCGCTGACTGAATAACCACCGACTACTGACTACTAAAATGCCAATTGCCTTCGAATGTGAACACTGTGGCAGGCCGACGCGTGTGGCCGATCATCTTGCAGGCCGACGAATCCGATGTCATGGCTGTGCCGTGCCGGCGATCGTTTTATCCGTGGACCAACAGCTGGTGGCGTTTTTGACCGACCTGTCAACAGGGGAGGGCAGCTATCCGGCGGTAAAGATTCTTAAGCAGCCGATTAAAAAGATGACAGGCGGAGCGCCACGAAAAAATCAGCGGCTTGTCGCGGTGGCTCTGTATGAAGCAACGCCCACCCAGAATGATCACTGGGCAACCTTTCATCCCAAAGTTGCCAACTGCGTAACCAGAGATCAGCGGGCTATTCAGCGAACTCTTGAAACCGTTTCCGACAGCGACTGGCAGGAGCTTGTCGACTCGCTCGCCAAAATCCCCCGCAAGACAATTGGACTGCATCCATTGTGGTAACGATCAGGCAGAATTAATCACACCTCGTTCGTCAAACTGCGAATAGACTTCCGCGTGAAAGTCGCTTATCGACTGTGGAAGTATAAACGATCTCAACCTGAGCGAGTTCGAGAACAAGCGATCGGCCAGCGAAAGCTGTCGGTTTTCAAATTTGCGCTATCACCCGCAGATTTGACGCAGCTGTTGAGGTTTTGCATCGCTGGATGGGGCACGGTAAAACTGGTAATCCCGGACGGACTTTTATGGATGGGTGTAATGAAACGCAGGTTCCTCAAATCAACACTGGCTGGCATGATAGACTTTAATAACATGCCAGCGCAAAGATGGTGAGAGGTCTCACAATGTTGCAAATGATCGAAGATCAACGTCAAAGATACCTTTACAGTTCCTTCTGCAGGTGCTGAACCCAGGCCGGAGGGACATTGACCCAGATATTGTCACGACGAACTCGACAACGAATGCAATGCGCCTGCAGCGTGTCGTCGATGGCCGTAATCCGCACTCGCTCGGCTCCACGCGTGACCATTTTTCGAATGGGCCGCACGTACATGTATTCAAAATAGCTTAACGTGCCGCCCGGCTTCAGCAGACGGAAGTAGGTGTCCGCGATAACCGACACAAGCTCCGCAGGAAAGTTGTTCAACGGCAAACCGGAGATGACGAAATCGTAAGGTGCCGTCGCATCGAATTCCTGAATGGGAAGCTGATAGATAGTCGACTGAGCTTTTGCGGTTTTCCAAGTCGCCTCTGTCTCAAAACGGTCGTGCAGAATCTGCACGAATTCCTCGTTTAGCTCGACGAGATCAAACACATCGTTTGGCTTCAGCAGGCGGACGATGCTGTCAGTGACAGGCCCGGTGCCAGGCCCAATCTCAAGGACTCTGACGGGAACGTTTAGGTCGCGAGCCGCGAGGAAGCTGGTCATTGAGCGAGCCAGAAAGCGGCTGCTGGGGGCAACTGCGCCCGTTGTCTCAAATCGCGTCCTGAACTGCCGAAAAAACGCCACCTGATTCTTCAGCGAGGAAAGCATAACGGTCTGCTGACTAGGTGTTGAAGAGAAACAGGTTCGTTGGGCGGTGACCGGTCAATAGGCGTCTTACTTAGACTTCGTCCCAACAAAAAGGGACGAGCCGGAAGACTCGTCCCTTTAAGGGAACTGCGAGAGGGGGGAGTTGAACCCCCACGCCGTTTAAGGCACAGGATCCTAAATCCAGCGCGTCTGCCAATTTCGCCACTCTCGCGTTTGAGCCGGTCTTCACAAGCTGAAGACCGATTCATCAGGCTGGGCACGAATGGTGCCAAGTCGTCGCCGGATATTCAACTCCCAAACCTCGGTTGCCTCTCAGGATCTGCGGATTCCTCCAGAATTCAAACCCTGAACCGGATTTGCCGCATGATCCAGGAATGGAATTCTCAATTTTATCGAGTTATCGAGCAAAGAAATTATCGAGCAGGGAAAAACGGCTCAATGAGTGAACGACAGAGCCAGCTGGTCAATGTGATCCAGCAGGGCATGGATTTCCTGCTCCAGCTCGGGAAGCGCCTGCTTCGCTTCAATCAGGTTTCCTTCAATGGCGGCTTTCTCAATTGACCTGGCGAGACTGCACAGGCGACTTCCGGAAAGATTTCCCGCACATCCTTTAATCGTGTGGGCCACTTTTTTAACGGCAGCGCAGTCGTTTGAAGAAAGCGCTGTTGTGAAGGCCGCAAGATGCCTTGGCGCGTCGTCGCGAAACGCACCCGCCAGAATCTGGATCAGCTCTTCGTCTCCTCCAATACGGCTCATTAACTCATCGCGATTCAGAATTTCGTGAGTCGCCTCTGCAGACCGCTCTTCGCGAGAAATCGTCGTCGTCGCAGGGGACGCATGCTGGTCGGTCGCGGAAGAAGTTTCATACGCCTCTGCGACCTCAGATGTGTTATCCGCTGGTTCATTATCGGGCAGGTGAATGTAGCCTGCCAGAGTCGCGTAAAGATCGGTAAAGGACAGAGGCTTGGTGACGAAATCATCCATTCCAACCTCGAGGCATTTCTCACGATCTCCCGCCATGGCGTTTGCCGTCAGAGCAATCACGGGCAGCCGACCGCCGGACCGGGAGACGCGTTCTGCCTTGCGAATCCGTCGCGTGGCTTCGTAGCCGTCCATGGTTGGCATCTGGCAGTCCATGAGCACAGCATCAAATCGCTCTGAGGCGAGAATTCTGACCGCTTCACTGCCATCACCTGCGATGGTGATGCGGTATCCATTTCTGGATAAAACCCGTGTCATCAATTGCTGGTTGACGAAGTTATCTTCCACAACAAGCAGATAACCACGGCACCCTGACATTTCAGGTTTCTCGAATTTCTTATCGGTCATCAAATTCGAAGAGCTGTCACACTCGGGTGCATTCAGAGCAAGGATTGTTTCCAAAAGCTCCGACTGTTTCACAGGCTTCGTCAACCAGGCAGCGATTTTGGTTTTGAGCAAAGCATTACGGTGATGAGCTGCGTCGGATGAACTCAGCAGAATGATGGGGATATCTTTCGCGCAAGATAGTCCTGAAACAATTTCAGCGACGGCAAATCCATCCATGTCAGGCATATGCACATCCAGCAGCACCAGACTGATCGGGTTCCCATCTCGGTGAGCTTTTTCAATCGTATCGCGAACGTGCCGCCCATGATCGACGGAAATCACTTCCATTCGCCATGCAGAAAGCACCTCTTCCATGATCAGGCGATTTGTCGGATTGTCGTCGACAACAAGAACATGCTGCCGAGGAACTGACCCGGGCACAGCTTCCACCGGCTCTAAGATTTCGCTGGAAGAAACGTCACATGGTATCCGGAAAGAAAACGTGCTGCCCTGACCAGGGACGCTTTCGACCGAAATCTTGCCCCCCATCAGCTCAACCAGCCTGGTGCAGATGGCCAGGCCAAGCCCCGTACCACCGTAATGACGTGTCGTGCTTCCGTCTGCCTGCACGAAGGCTTCGAATACAGATTTTTGACGCTCTTCCGGAATGCCAATTCCGGTGTCGCGAACCGAGAAAGTGATCTCGCGGCGCCCGTCTTCGCCTTCTGCATCGGCCACCGTCACCGCAACTTCGCCGCGGTGAGTAAACTTAATCGCGTTCCCAACGAGGTTCACAAGAACCTGTCGAATACGACCGGCATCACCCACAAGAGTTCGAGGCACCGAAGGAACAATTCGACAGGTCAGTTCAAGGCCGCGTTCTTCGGCTCGCAGGCCGAGCAGTTTCATGGAATTGCCAACAATCTCGCGCGGCTCAAACTCCGAATTGTCGATTTGCAGCATCCTGGCCTCGATCTTGGAAAAGTCGAGGATGTCATTCAGAACTGTCATGAGAGCTTCGCCCGATGAAACGACAAGCTCAAGACTGCGGCGCTGCTCGGCCGTCAGCGGCGACTGCAGGATCAGTTCCGTAAGCCCGAGAATTCCATTCATAGGCGTTCGGATTTCATGGCTCATGTTGGCCAGAAACTCGCTCTTGGCACGATTAGCCTGTTCAGCTGCATCGCGAGCCGCTATTAGTTCATTATTCATCGCACCGAGCGACTCCGTCTGATGCCGAAGTTCCAGACTGAGAATAGCCTTCTGACGCAATTCCGCCTGCATGACCCCCACGGCGCCGCTGCTGCCCATCACTGTCAGAATAAGAGCCGTGGCAAAACCCAGAATCGAGGCGCGTGCCCAAAGTATGGATGATACCCATTCTTCCGCGGCGAAGTCGACACCGACGATCGCTTCAACTTTCCCGTCAGCATCCAGAATCGGGGCATACGCAGAGATCCAGACTCCCCATCGATCGGAGTACGGAACATCCTCGAAGTAAGTCTGAAATGCCGCACCCTGATATGCCTCACGCATGACTGGTGACAGGCCACTGTAAAGTTCGCCGATCTCTGCTCGCCCCTCACGGTCTTCGGAAATTTCACCATCGTTGTTGTAGTCCGTTTCAGAGTCCACGATGAGGCGGACGGATCCGTCAGGTGCGATTCGCATCGTATAGATATTGTCGACCGAGGCGCTGAGGCACAGCCACTTCAGCTGTTTCTTAAGAAGCAACTGATACGTTTCATCTGTTGGCGGAGTTTCTTCGGTAATAAAACGATGACCGTGCTCCCGCATTTCGTCCGCGTACATGGTGGCAAAACCATCTATGGACCGGCGCAGCTGCGTACGTTCCATCTCGCCACGACCAAAGGCAAGATAGATACTGGTCAGAATCAGAATCGCCGCCGCGCTTCGCAAGCCACCCCGATCACGGTCGTCAAACGATCGCCTGAAACACAGGCGATCCAGAATCAGCACAGCAACAAACGTCAGAATTCCAAAGGAGATGACGTCAAGGTGCCACTGAAGAATGAGATTCAACATAGAGAGCGCTCGCAGGATTGATGCACGTTCAGATCCCGATGCAGAACTGTTGCTGCATGCAGGAGTCATGGAAAGTGTTGGTCGTGTGGCTCAGGCGCATGGGCTTTTTCCTGTTTCTCGAAGTCATCAGACTGGACTGACCGTAATCATTGAACGCATGAATGGATCAGTCCGGAGCAGCAGGAAAATCCGGTTGTAGCGGTCGTGTCTGTTGTGAGGCGCGAGCAGCCGCTGAGAGACTTTCAAAGCCCGCCCATGACCGATCATAAGCGTCGTTCACCGATGCCAGGATGTTCTCCGGAAGGCGGCCGCAGCAGATATACGGGGCGGGTATTTTCCCAAAGAATGAGCTGCTGCGACTTGCGAGAAAAATCGTTCGTTTTCATGCACGCTGACACTTCACGACCTAAGTTTCCTGCAAGCCATCGTGGTTCTATTCCACAAGTGCATTGAACTCAACAACTGAAATCGAATCACATCTCGGTGGGTCGATTCGGCAGGAAACAGGCGTGACTTCACCATCCAACAATGCTGTTGCCCTCCTTCATGGCAGCGACGGACATCGCTGCGGTTCAGCCGGCGATGAGAACCGTTTTATCGTGCTGGTTGTCGACGATGAACGTGTGAATCGCGAAATCCTTGCCCGTATGCTGGTGCGTCATGGTTACGACGTTCTGACTGCAGAAAGTGGCGAAGCAGCTCTGGAATGCCTGGAGGCGAAACTGCCCGATCTGGTTCTTCTCGATGTCATCATGACTGAGATGAACGGGTATGAGGTGCTGAAGGTGATCCGCAATCGGCACCGCGACACGGAGCTCCCGGTAATTATGGTGACGGCGGAATCGGAACGAGAAAACGTGGTCCGCGCGTTCCGTGAGGGAGCCAATGATTATCTGACCAAGCCGCTCGATCATGAGATCACGCTGGCTCGCGTTTCTCTGCAGCTTCGACTGAGCAGAGCCCAGGCCGAATTGCAGCGCAGCCAGGAACGATACACACTCGCCGCCCAGGGATCACGAATTGGCTTGTGGGACTGGGATGTGGCCCGTCGACAGATTTTTCTGTCGGCTCGCTGGAAGGAAATGCTGGGGTACACCGACTGTGGACTGGAATCCACTGTTGACGCGTGGTTTGAGCGAATCCATGTGGATGATCGCGAACAGTTTATTGAACTTCTTAACAGCCGCAGCTCTATGGAGCAGGGGCGGTTTGAGACAGAAATTCGCATGCGCCATCGGGACGGCACGTTCCGCTGGATGCTGTGCAGCGGCGTTGTTCAGGCGGATGCTGCTGGCATCCCGCGTCGTCTGGCTGGATCGCTGGCCGATGTCACTGAGGGAAAAGTTCGGGACGTGTTGACCGGACTGCCGAACCGCCTTCTGTTTGAAGAACAACTGGGGCGCGTCCTGCATCTTGATCCATGCACCTTCGGACTGTGCGCG
Source organism: Planctomycetaceae bacterium (assembly GCA_041688565.1). Taxonomy (GTDB): domain Bacteria; phylum Planctomycetota; class Planctomycetia; order Planctomycetales; family Planctomycetaceae; genus SXXK01. Next base: position 1,413 of record JBDNHX010000326.1, on the reverse strand, counting down.
GTCCTCTTTCTGGACCTCGATAATTTTAAGCTCGTCAACGACAGCCTGGGCCATGATGCCGGGGACCTGTTGCTGTGCAGCGTGGCCAGACGACTGGAAGGCTGTCTGAGAACATCGGATGTGGTTGCCCGTCACAAATCCAGGTGGACGGTCGCCCGTCACGGTGGCGATGAGTTCACGGTATTGCTTCATGGCCTGCAGACTCCGTATGACGCAGAAGTGATCGCTGAACGAATCATCGCTGCGTTGTCAGAACCCTTTGCAATTGGACCTCACGAAGTCGCCGTTGGCGCCAGCATCGGGATTGCCTTTGGCGAAACGGATCACAAGACGGCCGCTGATGCCATTCGCGAAGCAGACACGGCCATGTACTATGCCAAGACTGGCGGGCGTGGCCGATTCAGAATTTTTGATCCGGAGATGCAGACGGTGGCGTCCGCCAGACTTGCGCTGGAATGCGATGTACGTCATGCGATCAAGAGCAGTCAGTTTTTCCTTGAGTATCAGCCCATCGTCCGCCTCGCTTCGGGTGTTATCGAAGGCTTTGAGGCGCTCTGCCGGTGGCAGCACCCGCGAGGCGAAAGTATCGGGCCAGACGTGTTTGTTCCGGTTGTGAAATCCCTGGGATTGATTGGCCGCCTCGGTCGCACAGTCCTTGAACTCGCATGCTCCGATGCCATCAAGTGGAATCAGCCACTGTCGAAACCGACGGGCATCAGCGTGACGGTGAACTGCTCGTCCGGAGAATTCGGGCAGCCACATTTTAAGAACGATCTGCTGCTCACGATCGACAACGCGGGGATTGATCCGCGGATGCTCAAGATTGAAGTGACCGAGAGCGCTCTGATGCAGAATCCGGAACATGTCCGGTCCATCATCAGCGATCTGCGAGAAATCGGCATCCGGATCGGCATTGATGATTTTGGAACAGGATATTCGTCTCTCGCCTATCTGCATCGACTTCCGCTCGACCTGCTGAAGATCGATAAGTCGTTCGTACAAAACATGCTGCAATGCAGTGAGACGCGAGAAATCGTGCGAACGATCATCACGCTGGCACAGAACCTGAATCTTGACATTGTTGCAGAAGGTGTAGAAACAAAAGATCAGCAGCAACTCCTCTTCGAAATGGGCTGCACCCACGCTCAGGGATATCTTTATTCAAAGTCCATTCCTGCGGCCGACGTGGAACGGTTTCTGCAGACTTATGTGCCTCAAATAACGCAGAGCACCCGAATGCGGCACCTCTCTGAAATTGAGCATCGACCCGAGCAGACAGCGCAGCTGCTTCGACAATAGCCGAGGGAAACCTTCGAGGTGGGCCTGTCACTCGCCCGCGACCCGTTGAACCGCCCGCCGTCCGGACGTCAAAAATGTTTCCTTCACGCCGCTTCTCACCGCGAATCGCCGCAT
>JBDNHX010000325.1:0-7017 GCA_041688565.1 Planctomycetaceae bacterium | reverse complement strand
TCTCGTTCCAGGGCTCCAGCCCTGGAACGCACTGCCAGGAGGCTCCAGCCTCCACACGATGTCCAAAACCCAACATCCCCAACACCAAACTGCCCGGGAGGCTGGAGCCTCCGCCCAGTGCGTTCCGAGGCTGGAGCCTCGGAACGAGGAAGGATAACCCAGAATGGCGCGCACACGTTACCGGTTCTCTACCGAACAGCGACCTCACTTTCTGACCAACACTGTCGTTGCCTGGCTGCCAGTCTTTTCTTACCCTGATTATGCCAACATTATCCTGGACAGCTGGAGATTTCTGCAGAAAGAACGAACGATCGTCATTCTGGCCTGGGTGATCATGGAAAATCATCTGCACTGGATTGCCACCGGTCCAAACCTTGCAAAGCGAGTCGGAGAGTTTAAGTCGTATACGGCGAAAATGATCCTGGAAAAGATGAGGCAGAACAACGCCTCGATCCTGCTGCAGGAGCTGGAATACTACAAGCTGCGTCATCGAGTCGATCAGACGTATCAGCTCTGGCAGGAAGGCAGCCATCCCAAAGTGATTGAATCGGATCAAGTGATGTGGCAGAAGGTGGAGTACACTCACAACAACCCGCTCCGTCGCGGATTTGTCGATCATCCGGAACACTGGCGGTATTCCAGTGCGAGGAACTACATGGGAATGCCGGGGCTGATGGATGTCTGCACCGACTGGAGATGAACTGGAGGGCGTGTTGATTTATTCGTTTAAAAAATCGCCGCTTCAGTTTTGAAGTTGCGTTCTTCGAAACCCTGACGGACGAATTGGTCGAAAAGAACGGGAATTATCATAACCCGACGCGTCAGCGAGGGATTCGTGGCCACCCAGCCGAACTGCAAAAACTCCATCCCTCACTGACCTTTAGGGTTTCGAAAAGCATCACAACCCACCAGCGGATGACCGAACGAAAAAGGCTTGGAGGCAGGAGCCTCCGGGCAGTGCGTTCCAGGGCTGGAGCCTTGGAACGAGGGTGTACGAGGTAAACTGTGCTTTCCTGAAACTGCGGGCCTGAATAGAATTTGGCCAGGTTATTCGGCGTCGACGGAATCGACGTAAAGTTCTGTCTGAAGGGGGCTTCAGGTTTTCGCACGGACGCAACAACTAAGCCGGCTGCTGCTGGTCGCCTTGCTGTTTTTCTGTGTCAGCGGATGTGTTCATCAACAGTCGCTGCCGCCCGCGTTTCAGTCTGCGCGCACTCTCGACGGCCGCCTGCTTCCGCCTCAGCGACAGTACTGGACCGCATTCCGAAATCCGTCCCAGTTCAATGCGGCCGGATTGTATCTTCTGCAACCCTATCAGCCTGGACGCATTCCGCTCGTTCTCATTCACGGACTGGCGTCCGATGCGTTGACCTGGGAACAAACGGTCAGCACACTGAATGCTGATCCGGAAATCGTCGCCCGATACCAGATCTGGCTGTATCAGTATCCAACAGGCCTGTCGTATCTTCGAACCGCCGCCGAACTTCGTAAAGAGCTGCTGTCCATCCGCTCCGTTCTCGACCCAACCAACAGCGATCCGGCATTTGAACAAACGGTATTGGTCGGCCACAGCATGGGAGGCTTGGTCGCCAAGCTGCAGGTCAGTTACAGCGATGATCGCGTGTGGCGTGCCATCTCGGATGTACCGCTCGATGAAGCCCTGAACTCGGGACCTGTTCCCGACGACGCCGTTGCCTCCGTCCTGTTTCAGCCGGTGTCGTTCGTCAAAAAAGTTGTCTACATCGCCACGCCCCATCAGGGATCCAACTGGACTCAACAACCGCTCGGACGAATCGGCAGCTGGCTGATCAACATCCCCGATACGGTCCAGCAGGAGTACGCTCGTCTTGTCCGCGGTCGCCCTGGACTAGTGCGCGATCCGGCCTCGAAACCGCCGACCAGTCTCGACCTTTTGATTCCCGGCAACAGCATGATTCGAGCCACCAATTCGCTCAGATACGCGGAAGGTGTCGACACGCATTCCATCGTCGGAACCGGATATCGCTCACCGGACGGTTATCTGGGCGACGGAGTTGTCGCTCTGATCAGCGCTCAGCGGTCCGATGTTCGTACAGAATACTTTGTCAAAGCGACGCATTCCGGCATCCTTCAGAACGCTGCAGCAGCGGCCGAACTGACCTGCATCCTGTCCCGGCTGCCGTGATCTGAGACTGGATTCGGCGGCGTCATTTCAGCGTTCGCCATCAGCACAGGTGACCAAGGTGTTCGCACACAACGGATCGAATTTCCGAACTAACGTCGTCAATCGTCCGCAACGAACCGTCTTCGCTGAGACCATGAATCGTTCTCCAGTCCAGACGACTGTGAGCCAGCGCAAGATAACACCGGCGAACACGCTCAAGATACGGCAAGTCTGATTCCTGCAGGTCGGCTTCCTGATCGGTATAGTCGCGTGCCGCTTTGCGTGAGACCAGTTCGCGGCTCATCTGCGAAGACATATCAATCAGCACCGTCAGCACAGGACGAGGCAGCTGAAAGACATCGAACTCCACCTTTTCAATCCATTCCACCAGCGCCGTGCGTTCGGGGCCGTCGAGCTTCGCGGACTGATGAGCCAGATTGGATCCGACAAACCGATCGAGCACAACGACATCGTTGTCTTCCATCATTTGCAACAACAGGGTACGCGATTCGAATCGGTCGCCCGCGTAAAGAACAGCGGCCAGCTGCGGATGGACATCATTGAGGGATCCGAAGCGGCCGTTCAGAAAATCGCCGATGGCCGTTCCGAATGTGGTCGCGGCGTAACGAGGAAACTGCAGCGTGTCGACTTGCAGCCCCATCTCGCGCAACGATGTCACCAGTCGACCGGCCTGAGTCCCCTTACCAGCCCCATCAATTCCTTCAATCGCGATCAGCGTGGCCATGAATCGGCTCCGGCATTCATGGTCAAATTTTGAGGAATTCCCAGCGCAACAAAATCAACGGGCTCAGACGCACAACTTTCCATCAGACCACTCTGTGCCAGCGACAGTTCTGCATCCCGTGAACTGACATCCGTTGTCTCAGCAGAATCAGAACTCCGGTGGCGTTCCCCCGGACGCACATCACTGGCAGCCCGCAGCGGCTCACATCGTTCAGCAACAACACCTTCACGATTCGCCGCCACAGCCCGGCCCCGAACGAAGTGCCCCACATCGGCCGCCGTACCGGGAACTTCCACCGGCATATACCAACGATCGGTCCCGCGAACATAACCCGGCCGAGTTTCCGATTCCCGCTCCGCGAGAATCTCGAGCAAACCCAGATCGAATTCCTGGCCGACATTATGACCTGGCGAAACACGACTCAAATAAAATTGTTCGGCAAGCCCGCGTTCCAGATCGCCCAGCGTGCGGACTCGTTCTTTGATCACTTCGGGGGGAACCTGATCGGGCATGGTCGCCGCCGGAGTTCCATCGCGTCGACTAAAGGGGAACACATGCACCTTCATGAAACGAGCCCTGCGACAGGTCTCCATAGTCTCTTCAAATTCGGCCAGAGTCTCCCCGGGAAATCCGACGATCACATCCGTGCTGAACGCGGGATCGCTGCCCAGCATGTCACGAATCTGATCGAGCCGCTCCAGAAACCGTTCGACTCCATAACGACGTCGCATGCGAGTCAGCACGCTGTTACTGCCACTCTGCAAAGCCGGATGAAACTGCGGACACAGGTGCTCGCAGTCTCCGGCTGCTTTAATAAAGTCGTCATTGACTTCAACAGTTTCGATACTCGACAAACGCATTCGCCAGTTGCCGGGAATCCGATCCAGGCGACGCAGCAGATGCCACAGTCGTTCTGGCTTGTCGCCCGACTGCAGATTGTTGGTATCGACACCGAAGTGTCCCATATGAATTCCGCTGATCACGATTTCACGATAGCCGTGTTCAACCAGCGCACGAATTTCGTCTTCGATGTCGACCGGGCGACGGCTGCGCAAGCCCGGTCGGACTGTCGGGATGATGCAGTACGAACATTTCAGAATGCAGCCATCCTGAATCTTCACAAAGGCCCGCTGATGGCCTTCGAATTCGCTGATGCCGTTGGGCATGTCGACGATGCCAAAGCGGCTGAGCACATCCGGCAACTCGCGCTTGTCAGTGACGACTTCAATCACATTCGGCAGCTCCGACACCGCTCGCGGATCGCGAGTCGCGTAGCAGCCCATCACAATGGTTTTCGTGCCGGGATTCTGTCGCGACAGCTGTCGAATCACCTGACGTGATTTGGAGTCGCCTGTATTCGTCACCGTGCAGGTATTGACAACGCACAGGTCCGCGGGCTCATGTTCGTTCGCTTCCCGATACCCGCTTTGCAGCAAAGCTTCGCGAACGATCTGAGTTTCATATTGATTGACTTTGCAGCCCAGTGTCACCAGGCGGCAGGTTCGAAGTTCAGACATGGTCAGGCAGCAGCAAAAAGTGAGTCGGGGCAGCCGTAAATCAACCGAACTGCGCATGGTGAACCGTCCGCCCCGGAATCTCAATGGCGGACCGCGATGCTGGCCAAAATTGGCCCAATTACATCGTCGAACGACGTTTCAACGCCCCTTTTCCGAAAAACAGTCGCAGTTTCCGCCAGATCCACGCCCCAAATCTCAATGGCAATCTTCAATCGGCAATCTCAAATCCCTTTCTCCCTCACGGATGATCTGCGATAGTGAACGTCCCCCCAGACCCACGCATCCCGCCTTTGCCTGCCTCCCGGAGCGACCGCATGCTTTCGATCGTGAATCAACCCACGTCGCTTTGTGACGGTATTCAGCGACGCGAAGCCATGCGCATCGGAGGACTGTCCGCCTTGGGCCTTTCTCTTCCTCAACTGATGCAGCCGTCAGCAGTCGCAAGCCCGCTGGAAAGCACCGCACCTGGATTTGGAAAAGCCAAATCCGTAATCATGCTGTGGCTGCTCGGCGGTCCGCCTCAGCATGAAACATGGGACACAAAGCCGCAGGCTCCCAGGGAAATTCGCGGCGAGTACAGCAGCATTGAATCGGTTGTGCCTGGAATTCGTGTGGGCGAACTCATGCCCCGCACGGCAATGCATACGGACAAGCTGGCGGTGCTGCGTGCTGTCGTCACGAAGGACCAGGCGCACTCATCCAGCGGTTATCAGATGCTGACCGGAGTTCCGCATTCTCCGCTGAGCCAGGAAAACGTCACGTCCAAAGCGCCCAACCTGGCGCCCTCTCATGCCGCGATCATGCGCGCCCTGCGCCCTGATCACGACGGCCTGCCGTCTTCAATCGCCCTGCCCTATCACATCGCAAACGATGGGGAAATCGTCTGGCCGGGCCAGGGAGCCGGCATTCTTGGACGCAAGTTTGATCCGTGGCTGATCAACTGCGATCCCTCTCGAGCTGATTTCAAAGTCCCCGATCTGGCACTGCCAGACGATATCTCTTCTCACCGCTTCACGTCACGCCGCGCCCTTCTTTCGCATCTGGACCTGAACCCGCCGGGCCTTGTACGAGCCAATGCGGCCAGTCGATTTCAGCAACACACGGAACAGGCCTTCGATCTACTGGCTGGCAAAGCCGCACGAGGTGCGTTTGAATTGGATCAGGAATCCGAGGCAACTCGCGATCGCTATGGACGCAATCGCTTCGGGCAGTCGGTTCTGCTGGCTCGGAGAATGGTCGAAGCCGGCGTGTCACTGGTGCAGGTCAACTGGACCCGCGTGGAAGCCGTAAAAAATAATGGCTCGTGGGACACGCATAATAACCATTTTTCCGACCTCAAAAATCATCTGATGCCACGGATGGATTATGCTTATTCATCGCTCCTGCAGGATCTTGAGGAACGCGGCCTTCTGGAGACAACGCTCGTCGTGTGGCTCGGTGAATTCGGACACACTCCGCGCATCAACGGCAACGCTGGTCGAGACCATTGGGGCAACTGCTTCTCGGTAACGCTGGGCGGCGCCGGAATTCGTCGAGGCATAGTGCATGGCGAATCCGATGCGCATGCCGGCTTTCCAGTTTCAGGAATGGTGACGCCCGCTGACATCACGGCCACGATCTTCCATTGCCTGGGCTATTCGCCAGAAACCCTGCTTTACGATCAGACAGCACGACCGCTCCCACTGACTCAGGGATCCGTCATTCGCGAGATCGTTGGTTGAGCCGCCACGCGCTTCCTGCGGCCATGCGGTTTGCACTTCAGACGAAGTGAAGGTTACCGTGCAGTTGCTGGAAATCTTCGACCGTGACACAAAGCCTCCGGCGAAAGCTGCAATGTGTACTGCGGGAAACACCTCATCTCCTAACGCGATTCTTAAGCGAAATAAGTTCGCGTTTGTCGGTTTTCCGGAGAAATCGCCACTCCTTACCCAATCGGAACTTTTGGTTAAGCGACCTGATGACTTTGCCCGATAAGTGCTTCGGAACACAGGAGGAATGGACTCCAGATCGCAGTGCCGCAGGATGCTGGGCACTGTCTGAAGTCCAACTAAGAAGTGCGTGAAGGTGAAGGATTCACGAATGCGTCCCAGATTGAAATTGTTTGTTGGGGCTGATGAGCCAGAGACATTGACATTTCCCGAACCGGAAGTATCAATTAACCTGGGCGAACTGAGTCGAATCCTGGCGGATGCCATGATTTGGGATCGCTCATGGGTGGCAGATTTTGCCGATGATGAAGTCCGGATCTCAGCCGATCTCTACGAAGTCCTGTCAACATACGCTCATCTGCGCCCGAGTGCCTGATCAGCCGCAGGACTTCCGTTCTGCATCGCTGCCATTGACAATAATAAAGCGACGGCCACTTTCGGCCGCCGCGTTTTTTGTTTCACCGCACGGGCTGGAATTGAGTCCCCGTTTTCCCCTCGGCGACGCGATATTCCTCAGGCTTTGCCGTTCATCGTTCCACTTCAGGCGAGACGCGACTATCCTGCAAGACAGTCTGCTCCGGGGATCTGTCTCCGGAGTATTGGTTTGCCGAACTCGTCTATTTGATATCAGCGAGAACATCAGATGCCTCTTCGCGAAGATGCCGAAGCCATCTGGCGAGCTGG
>JBDNHX010000041.1:0-4254 GCA_041688565.1 Planctomycetaceae bacterium | reverse complement strand
GGTTGAGTTCATCGACGGCGGAGTCCAGTGACTGGTGGTGTTGTTTCTGTGTGAGGGTGTCTGATGAGTTTTCTTTCACGCAATCTACATGTTCGACAACAACCTCCCTGTGTTGTTGTTTATTACTTTCAATAACAAATTTTCATCGGTGAATTCAGAAGGAGGAGTTGGCAAGTCGACGCTGGCAGGCAATCTTGCTGGCTGGCTTGCGGAGCACGGACAATCCGTCATTCTGGCGGACTGCGACACTCAGCAATCGTCCAGTGAATGGATCGTCGAAGCGTTGCCGGACATTCAGGTCGTGCGGCTCGCCAACGCGGACGCCGTACTGGACGAACATCCTGTGCTCGCTCAAGAAGCCGATTTTGTCATTGCCGATGGTCCGGGAAGTCAGACGGAAACCAGTCGTGCTCTGTTGATGTGGGCAGACCTCGCCATCATGCCCTGCAAAGCCAGCATGTTCGAGGCGCGAGCTCTCGACAAGAACACGGCCTTCGTCCGGCAGGCACAGGCAATCCGAAAAGGTCCACCGGAAGTGATTGCGGTGCTCAGTATGGTCGGACGTGAATACCGACTGACTCGCGACATGCGAGACGCCGCGGCTGCACTCGGCCTGAAGATCGCGGAAACGCCCGTCACGCTCCGGGGAAGACGGTCTGCCACTTGAGGCACCGGCCGCCCCGGTGAGAATCGAAGGAATCAAATCGGACCAGCGGTCCCAAATCGGGGACGAACGGCTCCCCTGATGTCCCGCTTTCAATTAGCACTGGTTTTCGCCTACACTCCGCCAATCATCCAGACAATCAGTTTCGTTGTTACGAGCCCCTCACGTTGGCTTTTCCTTCTTCCATAGCAGTTCTCGGGTCGACCGGATCGATCGGAACCAGCTGCCTCGACGTCATTCGAATGCATCCCCAGCGCCTGCGCGCCACAGGATTGGTCGCGCACCGCAGCGTTGAACGGCTCTGCCAGCAGGTTTCGGAGTTCCAGCCTGCGTGGGCCGTGGTCGGAGCCACGGATGTTGACTTGCCGTCGTGGCCGACGATTCAAAACGGTTCAGCACACGGCGGCTCCGGTTCGAACGGATCGGTACAAAGCCAGGTCGCGTGGTATCAGGGTTTGGAAAAAGTCTGTCCGCTGATTCAGCAGCCGGACATTGACACAGTCGTCAGTGCCATGGTGGGGGCGGCCGGGTTGCCGGCGACCTGGGCGGCAGTGGATGCTGGCAAGCGTGTCGCCCTTGCGAATAAGGAATCGATGGTTGTCGCTGGATCGCTCATCATGCGGCGAGCGGCCGAGACTGGTGCGATCGTGGTCCCGGTCGACAGTGAGCACAGTGCCATCTACCAGTGTCTGCATTCGGGGCGTCGTGCGGATGTCAGACGCGTGGTATTAACAGCCAGTGGCGGTCCGTTTCGCGGATTTTCGCGGGAGCAGCTACGGAATGTCACGCCTGAAATGGCGATTAAGCACCCGACTTGGAATATGGGGCCCAAGATTTCGGTCGATTCGGCGACAATGATGAACAAGGCTTTGGAGATCATTGAGGCGAAATGGCTGTTTGGGTTGTCCGCCGATGAAATTTCCGTCGTTGTTCATCCACAATCCTATATCCATTCGCTGGTCGAGTTTCGCGATGGATCTGTAATTTCGCAGATGTCCCCGCCGGACATGCGACTTCCAATTCAGTATGCTTTACTCTTTCCGGAGCGGCCTGACGGGCCGGCTCGGAAGCCAGACTGGACTCAACCGCAGACGCTGGAACTTCTTCCTCCCGACCTCGACGCTTTCCCGGCGCTGCGGCTGGGGTTTGAAGTCGCACAGCGAGGCGGAACATGCGGCGCTGTCCTGAATGCCGCCAACGAGGTGGCAGTGTCACGATTTATGAATCATGAACTGCCGTTCTTCCGGATTACTCAGGTTGTTGAAGACGTTTTGAACCACCATCAATTCGATGCTCATCCGTCGATGGAGCAACTGCTCCGGATCGACTGCTGGGCTCGGGAGGAAGCAGCTCGGTGGAAAACCTAGCCTTTGAAATTTTTGCGGCCACTGACATTAGTGCCGTGTTCACAAAACTGTTGAACATTCTCTCCGTGGTCCTCGGACTGGGGCTCGTGATCTTCTTTCACGAACTTGGTCACTTCGCGGTTGCGAAATGGTGCGACGTTCACGTCGAACGTTTCAGTATCGGCATCGGTCCGATCCTGTGGAGTCGCCAGAGAGGTGAAACAGAGTACGCTCTGTCGGCACTGCCCTTCGGCGGCTATGTCAAGATGCTCGGACAGGACGACATGGATCCGAACCAAATGACCAGTTCGGAAATTGCCGAGAACCCTCGGTCGTATTCGGCCAAGTCCGTTCTTCAGCGAATGGCTATCATCTCCGCCGGCGTCATCATGAACGTCCTGACCGGCTTTTTATTCTTCTCCACCTGCTACTGGTTCGGTGTTTACGAACCATCGCCCGTGGTCGGCTCGGTGATTCCCGGTTTCCCTGCGTGGCAGGCCGGAATTCGCTCCGGTGACCGAATTACGTCCATCAATGGTGAAGCCGTTCGCAGCTTTGGTGACCTGCAGGAAGCCATCATCCTTTCGTCGGGCGATGTTGCCATCGAAGGCACTCACGATGACGGCACAACGTATAGCGAAGTTCTGACGCCTCTGAAATCCTCCCCTGGACGGTCGGTCGGAATTCGGCCAGGTGCCACGACCGAGATTGCCGAACAGATCGAAAAGCCGGACCTGATCTCCGACGCCGGTCTGCCGCTTGAAAAGGCCTCCGGCGACTTTCTGCCGGGCGACAAGATCATTGCCCTTCGGCCGAAGCCATTGGAAACTCCCGCTGATCCTGCGGTCGCAGCCACCGACGAGGTTGTCGATGAAGTTGGAGTCGCAGCCGACAAGCCGATGCTGTTTTCGCAGCTGCGGCATGTGACCGCCCGCTATGCCGATCGTGAACTCATCTACACGGTTGAGCGTCGCGAAAAAGACGCCGAAGGAAAGCGATCAAAGACTGCAAAGACGGTGGAAATCACTGTCCCCCCGTCAGAAATTCGATCAATCGGATTGTGGATGGCGATGGGTCCGATTCGTGCCATTCAAAAAAATTCTGTCGGTGCCAAAGCCGGCATGAAAGTCGGAGACCTGATTTTGTCTGTCGACGACAAGGAGCCCGGCAAAAATATCGATGCACTTGAATTGCCCGTTTATTTTGGGGAACGAGTCGGAAAACCGGTTAAGGTGGTTGTGAAGCGAGCGACGTCGGAAGGCGACGACAAGGTTGAGCTGGAACTGATTCCAACGGAAGGCCCCGGATGGCTGGATTCGCCGGATTTCAAAACAAGCCCGCTGACAATCAATTCCATCGGAATTGGGTATCAGGTGCAGTTGCGAATTGCGCGAGTCCTTCCGGGGTCCGAAGCCGAGAATCTGGGCGTCTTCAAGCCTGACATGAAAATTACGCGGATCGACTTGATACATCCGGACCCGGAAAAGGGTCCGCCCGATGCTTATGGTGATGGATTGTCGCCGCGTCAGCTGGATCTTTCCAGACTTGAGCCGAAAGAACCGGGAACACTCGAAGACATCAACTGGGCATGGGCCTTTGCTGACATCCAGCGCGTTCCGGAACGGCATATTCGCATTTACTATGACGACGGCAAAAACACAGGCTCGGAAGTATTAAAAACCAGCGAAACGGCTCCCGGCTGGTATCGTTGGTTTCGAGGATTCAATGGCAGCATCTGGCAGGATGATCGAGAACTTCAGAAAGGCAGTACGGCGGCTGAAGCCCTCGAATTTGGTATCCGCAGGACTCGCAAAACGGGCGTGAATATTTACATGACGCTGCGATCTTTGTTTCGCGGAAGCGTCTCCGCCGATTCGCTCAGCGGTCCGCTCGGCATCGCCAAGATTGGTTACATGGTCGCAGAACGCGGATTGATTGATCTGCTGATGTTCCTGGGCTTCCTCAGTATCAACCTGGCCATTCTCAACTTCCTTCCGATTCCGATTCTGGACGGCGGGCATATGGTCTTCCTGCTATGGGAAGGTGTCACCCGTCGCAAGCCAAGTTCCCGAGTCATCGGCTGGGCTCACGCTGTAGGGCTGCTGTTTATCGTTTCGCTGTTCCTGTTTGTCATGTACGTTGATATCTCCGCGCTCTGGAGCCCAGGTAAATAGCGCCCGATGCGTTTCTCAAGGCGTTGCCCAGTCAGATTTAAGAAGCCCGGCAGTTCACGCTGCCGGGCTT
>JBDNHX010000040.1:0-4518 GCA_041688565.1 Planctomycetaceae bacterium | reverse complement strand
GGAGTCACCTCGCCCGCCGTTGGTGTTGTGACTCAGGTCCACGCATTTCCCGGTGACACAGTCCGGCCCGGCGACCGTTTATTTACGCTGCGACTGATCAGTGAATACCTGCAGAACACGCAGTCGGAATTGTTCCGAGCCGTTCGTGAAACGGAGCTGATTAACGAGCAACTCGAACGTCTCCGTCCGCTTGCAGCAAATGGTGGGCTGTCGCAAGCAAAGCTGATTGAACTTGAACAGCAATTGAAGCGGCAACAGGCAGCGATTGAAGGATATCGTCAGGACCTGCTGACGCGGGGACTAAATCCTCCACAGATCGGGGAGATTCAGGAGGGGCGGTTTATCGCCTCGATTGATGTCGTCGCTCCTCCCTCACTGTCGGTTCAGCCATTGCCGCAAACGCAGTCATCGCCTCTAAAAACTTCCGACGAAACTGCGTCACTTGTCGACGAAGCGCCAGACTCAGTTGACTATGAGGTTCAGGATCTGCAGGTCGATCTTGGAACCCAGGTACAGGCGGGGCAGTTACTCTCTGTTCTGGCAAATCATGGCTCGCTCTACATTGAAGGACATGCCTTCAAACGAGAAGCCAGTTATCTGGAGCAGGCCGCTCAGCAGGGATGGCCGATTGAGATGGAGTTTGCGGAAGATGATGCATCCCGTTGGCCGACGCTCGATCAGACTTTTCGGATCAGGCACCTCTCAAATTCCATTGACTCATCCAGCCGCACTTTTGACTTCTTTACTCCATTGACCAATCAGTCGCGATCTTATGTCCAGGATGACAAGACATTTGTCGTCTGGCGATTCCGGCCGGGGCAGCGCGTCCGCCTGCATGTGCCCGTTGAGGAACTCAGGGACGTCATTGTGGTGCCCGCGGCCGCCGTAGTTCGTGAAGGTCCTGAAGCGTATGTCTTCCAGCAGAATGGAGACCTGTTCAATCGCTTGCCAGTGCATGTTCTGCATGAAGAACGCCTGCAGATGGTGCTTGCGAACGACGGCAGCGTGAAGCCGGGGCTGTATCTCGCACAGAGTGCTGCGGCGTCGCTCAATCGTGTCATGAAAGCTCAGGCCGCAAGCGGCATTCGCGCTGATGTTCATGTTCATGCCGACGGAACGGTGCATGCTGCGCATTGATTTTCGATTTTTGATTGGTGATTTTTGATTGAAGTCGCCGCAAATCCAAAACCAAAAATCGCCGATCGAAAATCATCCTGTTTCTTGCATTTCAAATCTGCAATCAAAAATCGCCAATCAAAAATGTTAAACTCTATAATTCGCTTTGCGCTGCGTTATCGCATGCTGGTGCTGATTATCAGCATCGCCATGATGGTCTATGGGTCGTATCTGGCGACTCAGATGCCGATCGATGTGTTTCCGGATCTCGATCGCCCACGAGTCATCATCATCACGGAATGCCCCGGGCTGGCGACCGAGGAAGTCGAGACGCTTGTCACGCAGCCGATTGAAATTGCCCTGCTGGGCGCCAGCGGCGTTCAGGCCGTGCGCAGTCAGTCGACGGCCGGTTTGAATGTCATCTACATCGAATTCGACTGGAACACCGAGATTCGTGCAGCCCGGCAAACCGTTCAGGAACGACTCACAACTCTGGGCAGCGTGCTTCCGGAAGGCATCCTTCCACAAATGACTCCGCCTGCGTCGATCATGGGGCAGATTGTTGTGGCGGGACTCTACCGACAACAAGGGCCGCGTGGAGGTGATCTGTTTCCTATTGAGCGAACCGATCTGATGGCAGAACTTCTCGCTGGCGAATCCACAGCCGATCCGGTTCAAGTCTGGCGGCCAGTGGACCGACATCGCGTGGCCACGTGGCAGCCAGTCGCCGTGGAGAAGCTGGAATGGCACGTCCCGGAAAGTCAGGACGATCTGAATACGACAGAGACCGATCGCCGAGCCAACATCACAATCGCCGGAAAATCCTACGACGTCGAATTCCCTTCAGCCGCCAGTCGCCAGATGGCCCTCCGGACGACGGCTGACTGGATCGTGCGACCACGCATCTTAAAAGTCACGGGCGTCGCCGAAGTGTTTTTGCTGGGTGGCGACAAGAAGCAATATCAGGTACTGATTGACCCGACGGCGCTGCTGGAATACGGAATCACTCTGCAAGAGGCTGAACAGGCTCTCAAAGAAAGCAACATCAACACCAGCGGTGGATTCGCCGTGCAGGGCGAATCAGAACGACCGATTCGGATCCTTGGACGGCTTGGCCCGGACGTTCACCGAGTTCTGAGCGATCTGCGACAGGTGCCGATCAAGGTTCATGAAGATCGATCGATTCTGCTCGGACAGGTGGCTCAAATCGTCGAAGGCGGACAATTCAAACGTGGTGATGGAAGCGTCAACGGCCTGCCAGGCGTCGTCTTCACAGTTGTGAAGCAACCCCATGTGGATACACGATCGCTGACGGATAGCTTGGCGCAAGCCTTTCAGGAAGCCGAAGCGTCACTGCCCGCTGACATCGTGATCAACTCTGAACTGTTTCGACTAAAGAACTTCATCGATCGTGGTATTTTCAATGTCGGTGAAGCATTGGTTATTGGAGCCGTGCTGGTCGTCATCATCCTGTTTTTGTTTCTGCTCAACTTTCGAACCACGTTCATCACACTCACTGCAATTCCCTTGTCTCTCGTCATTACGACGCTTGTGTTTCGGCTCTGGGGCATGATCACGGGCACACATCTTTCGATCAACGTCATGACGCTGGGAGGCATCGCCGTTGCAATGGGCGAACTGGTTGATGATGCCATTGTGGACGTGGAAAACATCTTTCGGCGGCTGAAGAATTGGCGAATGGCGATTGATGATTGTCGATTGAACGGAGCTGCCGCTTCAGAACAATCGAAAATCGAGAGTCAAAAATCGGCAATGACTGTGGTCTATGAAGCCAGTGTAGAAATTCGCAGCGCCATCGTGTTCGGAACAGCCGTGGTGATTCTCGTCTTCCTGCCGCTGTTTGCTCTCTCGGGAGTGGAAGGACGATTGTTTGCACCGCTGGGAGTGGCCTATATCGTTTCGATCCTTGCCTCGCTGGTGGTTTCCCTTACCGTCACTCCTGTCTTGTCCTTTTATCTGTTACCTCAGTCGCGGGCCACGCACGCTGATCACGACGGTCTGCTGCTGCGGGGATTCAAGTGGGCTGCTGGCTATCTCATTCGGTTCAGCATTGCTCATCCGCTGTTTCTGCTGGCGATCACATGGTTGACAGTCGCATATGCTGGCTGGGAACTGTCACAACTTGGCCGCAACTTTCTTCCGCAGTTTGATGAAGGCAGCGTCCAGATCAATCTGACATTGCCACCGGGCTCTTCCCTGGATGCATCGAATCAGGTTTCGGGTGTCATTGACCAGAAGCTGCGGCAGATGCAGAAGTCGGAGAAAAACCCCAACGGGTCCATCCTGAATTTTGTACGACGAACGGGCCGAGCGGAAATGGATGAGCATGCATCACCGGTCAACACGGGCGAATACATTCTCAGCATGAATCCCGATATCCGCGGTCAGCGTGAAGCGATCCTGAAAAAACTGCTGGACGAGCTGGGTGAAGAAGCGCCTGGAGTTGATATTGAAGTGGAGCAACCGCTGGCGCATTTGATCAGTCACATGGTTTCTGGTGTCTATGCTCAGATTGCCATCAAGATTCATGGCGACGATCTGGACACGCTGCAACAACTCTCTGATCAGGTGAAGAATACGCTGCAATCCGTATCGGGATTAACTCCGCCAATCGTGGAAGCTGTTCGCCAGACCGAGGAACTGCATATCCAACTGCGGTCTGATGATCTTGCGTTTTATGGACTCACGCGTGCCTATGTGGCTCAGATTCTTCAAACCGCGCTGCAGGGCGAGGTCGTGTCGCAGGTTCTGGAGGGTCAACGGCGATTCGACCTGTTGGTGCGACTCGAAGAAAACTACCGAACCGACTATGCCAATCTGGGACGACTGCGGATCGACCTGCCAAACGACCGTGGGCAAATTGAACTGCGTGAACTGGCGGATATCGGTGAAGGCAGCGGCCCGAATTCGATCAACCGCGAGAATGCTCGCCGTCGTATCGTGATTCGCTGCAACACTCAGGACAGAGACCTGGCGAGTGCGGTGGCCGAGATTCAGCAACGCATCAACAGTCAGGTTGTGCTGCCGGAAGGATATTTTGTCGAGTACGGTGGCCAGTTTGAAAGCCAGCAAAGTGCGACGCGAACCATTACTATACTGGCCGGTGTTTCGGTTGTCGGCATGTTCGTGGTGTTGATGGTTCTGTTTCCGTCGGTTCGCGTGGTTTTGCAGATCCTCAACGCCTTGCCAACCGCCTTTATCGGAGGCGTGCTGGCACTGGTTCTTACCGGACAGTCATTGACCGTTGCCAGTCTGGTGGGATTTATTTCGCTCGGTGGGATTGCCGTGCGAAACGGCATTCTGCTCGTGACGCACTACTTTCATCTGATGAAAGAAGAAGGTGAAGACTTTACGCAGGAAATGATTGTGCGTGGAAGTCTG
>JBDNHX010000324.1:0-36064 GCA_041688565.1 Planctomycetaceae bacterium | reverse complement strand
GTGCGACCATGCGACTTCTTCGAAGACTCTTCAAGGCGCTCCGAAGGAAGACATGCAAAGTCATCGCTGATGTTCTCCTCGACACAATTCATAACTTGCTGAAAGAGTCCGTCCTGATTCGCTTTCAACGCCAGAATATAGTGACCGTTGCCGTCAACGATCTGTTCGGCGATCGCAACCTGAGTCCCCATCGCATCAATTGTAATGATGGATCCATATATTGAAACGCATCGATCTTCAGGGCTGACAGGACTCGTCGAATCACGTCTCGCGAAGGAATTCCATGTGGGAGGTCGAGCGCCTGCATCAGCAAGTCTTTCTTGGCAATAGCCCACCTGGAAATAGCTGTTGGTCCATCCGAACCGGCAAGGACTCCCATCAGAGAGATTGTCAGAACACTCGGCAAAGGGTGGTGCCGATTAATAGGCGAACGAGGATCTTCGAGCTGTTCAAAGTGACAAATAATTTCGCCCAGCCCAATATTAACATCTGATCGTGACACAGTCTTCTCTCCATAGCATGCGATGACAATTCGTATGCTGCAGAGGTGTACTCAAAATTCCCCAAAAGCGCAACCCCCTATTTTACCAAATTGTCCCATTTGCGCGCTGACCTTGCGCAAATGGAGACCTTCGGTCGCTAAGGTGTGGCCCGGTCAGGAGACCGACACAAACGAGGGGCCAGCCACAGCGGCGGGGCGCCGTTGGTGCAGGGCTCGATGATTGCGAATGCGACCGGGGAGTCGCAAAGGGGACATTGTGCTTATCCACCAAAGCAGAATGTCCCCTTTTTCGAATCACGACGAAGGCCAGGGAAGCCAAATACGTAGAGTATTCCTTTTGTGATTCACGACCATCGTGATCCCCGTGATCCCCGTGATCCCTGTTGGAAGCGTTGGAAGCGTTGGAAGCGTTGGAAGCGTTGACGTGTTTGCTCGCGGAGCGAGCATGGCACGTAACACCAGGCTTCAGTCCGGGCATTCGCTCAGCACCAGGCAGGCATTCTTCAGAAGCTGGCGGAACGCAGGCTGTTCAAAATCGCCGACGTGGCCGAGTGATGTATAGAACGTCGTGCCGCCATCGGTACGTTTGTTAATCCATGCAATGGGTTCGGACGGCTTGTCAGGAATGGAGCCCGACAGGATCGGCGTCGCGGTCGGCTGCAGAGGACTGACTTCATAGAGAGAGCCTTTTCCAATCAGTTCGGTAATGTTGACATCCTTGAGCAGCTCGGGCGAGGCGTTCGATCCAGCAGCCAGCGACACCTTTGTGTCGGGACCGGCCCCATGATGATTGGCGTAACTGCCTCCGATGACGTCTTTGTCAAATTCCGGCCAATCCACGCGGCCTTCAGGAGCCGGCATGTTGCGCAGGCAGAACGCATGATTGGCCGTACGAATTCCCACGACAGGTTTTCCGGCAGCAACAAATTCGCGAATGATGGCCAGCTGTTCGGGCAACAAAGTCCGCCGTCGCATGCTGAGCAGCATCAGATCGGCGGACTTCAGGACGTCGAGCCCCGGCAGAATGCTGCCATCCTTTGCGTCGCCGTAGACAAAACTGATTTTGAAGTCTTTGCCCAGTTCGGTACGAGCAAACTCCGTCAGCGAAACCTCAGTGTTGTATTCGGGCTCCGACATCAGAACTGCGATGTGCTTTCGCGTGTCATCTTTGAATTGGAAAGGTGTACCGCCGACAAAATCGGTGCTGGTAATCGTCGGGCACCAGTACTGTTCGATGTGCTCGGCGATCAGATCATTGCCCGTGAAGTGCGACACAAACGGAGCTTTGGCCGGGTTGTACATGGTGTCGGTCATGTCGCGCATGAGGACCACGTTTTGTCCCTGCCGGACCATCTGACGGATTGAGAACGGTCGCCCGAGCACACACATGTTGGTATGCACGCCCATCACAATCACGTTCTGAATGCCTTTCTGCTTCATCAAATAAAACGCTTCGGCGCTGTCCGTGATGGCATCCTGATCGGCAATCTCGATCGCCGCATGCTGGCGACTCCAGGCTCGGTAGTTTTTCACCGGAGGATCGCAGTCGCAGCCGCCGTCCGTATCATCGATCGGCAGCTTTTCTCCTTCGCGCGTCTTGTCCAGATAGACCCAGCGTTCCAGCGGCAGTTCGGTTTTCACTACCGGGGCGGATTGAGCCAGTTTGCGTTGCGGGAAGTCCTTATAGAATTCCATGGTGTCACTGGGGCAGTGGATTATGAACACGCCTTTCTCGCGAGCCGCCTTAATCACGGCGTTCATTTTCGGAGCCATCTCGCCGACACGTGAAGCCGACTGTTTGCACCAGTGATCGTCCCACATGTCGCAAACGACGATGCAGGTTTTGGACGGTTTCCATGCGACTGGCTGAACGGTGGAGTGCCAGCGGTTTGTTCCGGGTTCCACTTCCGTTCGCGACCTCGCGTGCAAAGTCATCGGCTCATTGGCCACAAGTGGTACGGCCAGGAAGCTGACCGCCAGGAAGAGATTGCAAAGTCCATTTATGGTTGTGAACATGAGAATATCTTCCAGAGTTGGGATCCAAAGTCGTTGGTTGCGGAGCGGCTGAAATTTTTTTCCGTCACGCTTTCGATCGCGAAAAGAGTCCCCATACAAGCTCGAAGCGCCAGCGAGTGGGGCAACGGGGCTGGCAGCCCACTCGCTGGCGCTTCGAGCTTGTATAGACTCACGGGCTCAGAGCAAACAACGACTTTGCCGCTTAGCGAACAACAACGAGGGGGGCGAGAATTTTTGAACTGTGATCGCGATTGTGGTGAATCGTGTTGGTCGCGGTGACAGCGTCTTCGGGGAACTCAATCGTGGCCGGCTTGCCGTTTTGCGGATTGGGTTCGTACAGCGGAGCACCTGTGCTCGCGACTGTGACTCGAATGCGATGACCTTTGTTGAAGATCTGGCTGATCCAGCCCACTTCAAAAGCCACCTTTGCGATTTCACCCGGTTTCATCATCACTTCATGGTCAAACCCTTCGCGATAACGCAGACGCTGAGGATAATCGACAATCAAAATCGAACGACCGTCGGGATACACGTCACTGACCCGCACAATCACATCCGTATCCGGCGCTGTTGTCGACATAAAAAGTTCGGCTCGAATGCGGCCGGTCCATTCAACAGGGAATTCCAGAACGTCGGTTGTAAACGTCTTCACTTCAGCCTGTGATTCAAAGGCCCGCGCGTCGGCGGCACCCGGAAACCCTGTCCCGGGAATCTCCATTGGATGTCGCGGATCACTGATCAGACTGGTCGCGTCTGTTTCACCGGCCGGTTGGGTTGGCGTCAGTTTTCCTTCGGCTGCCAGAAACAGCGGTGTCATGTTGGCCGCTGGCGGAAAGCTGTCAGCGGTTCTCCAGACGTTACCGGGAGCTCCCTCTTCACCGACGGCTCCCATCACGTAGTAGCGAACAGCCGGTTCCTTTTCGATACCCGTGTCTTTGCCTTTGAGCCAATAGTCAAACCAGCGAACCATATGGTCGTGCTCCGGCCACGCGGCGTCTTCGGGATAAACCAAGTCACCGACCTTTGAGCCCTTGTTCAGTCGGCCATGCAGCCATGGGCCAATAATCAGCTGCTGTTTGCCGCGGGAGTTTTCACCACCGTGGTTCTGACGCCCCTGGAAGCTGGCAATTGACCCCTGATTCATGAAGTCGTACCAGCTTCCAATGGTGAAGCAGGGGACATTCATTTTGTCAAAATGCAGAGAACAATCTTCGTCACGCCAGTAGTCATCGTAGTTGGGATGTTGCAGCCATTCTTCCAGCAGACGATCGTTGTCTTCCGGATTGCGACAGTTCCCGCCCAGCGATTTGAATCGCGCCGGCCGGTTGGTTCCTCCGATGCGATACCCTTCGTGGAAGAGGCTCAGTCCGGTGTCGACCATGTATTGAGCGGTGAGATGCGGCGGCTGAGTGATTGCAAGAAAGTTCTGAGCGTAGCCGGCTTGAGAACTTCCAAATGTTCCGACCTTGCCGGTACTCCAGGGCTGAGTCCCCAGCCATTCGCAGGCATCGTGGCCATCCTTCAGTTCGCCCCATCCAAGAGCTCGATAGCCGACCCAGGTTCCTTCTGACTTATGTGTACCGCGGTAATTCACCATGGCAACGACGTAACCGGCTTCGGCCAGCTTTGCGGCGGCCTTCCGAGTTCCCGCGCCGGTGATATCCGCATAGCGCTGTTCAAAGAGAACCGGCCACGGGCCCTGCCCTTCCGGGATGTACAGATTGGCCGACAGATGCTTGCCGTCCCGCATGGGAATCATCTGATGCTTCTCGGTCACGGTGCCGAGATCCACATCCTGAAACGCAAAGGTCTGTTGTGGGCAAAGTGTGCCCAATGCCATGATCAGCAGCAGCGAACGCATCCAGAATCTCCAGCGGCAGGCAGGGAATGATTAACGCGGATTGTTACTGTAGCCGTCTCTCGTTTCAGAAACGAGGGTTGCGGGGCAAGTGTTCTGATTTCAGTTCTTCGGCGAGCGGCCGAAAGAGAATTACCCCGTTGAGCCTGAGGCGTTGTACAACAATAAACTACCGAGCAAAATGCAGTAGGACAGGCTTCCAGCCTGTCTTTACATTGACAGGCTGGAAGCCTGTCCTACGAAAAACGGCAACTAATTGTCGTGCAAGGCCTTGGTAAGAACGAATGAAAAGCTATTCCGCGCCGGACTGAACCCGCTTCCGGGCGCGTTCGTGCAGTTCCACGGGAACGAATTTGAGCAGTCGCTCGATCACAATATCCGGCGTCACGCCCTGACTGGCGGCCGCAAAGGTTGTCATAATTCGATGTCGCAGAACCGGTTTCGCGATCGCCTTTACATCCTCTGTGGTCACATGAAAACGGCCTTGCAGCAAAGCGTGAGCGCGAGCGCCCAGAATGAGATACTGACCGGCACGAGGACCGGCTCCCCAGGAGATCAGTTCTTTCACAAACGGCGGAGCTTCCGGTTCGCCTGGGCGAGTCGCGCGAACCAGGTCGCGAGCGTAGATGAAAATGTATTCGGCACACGGAACACGGCGGACGACTTCCTGCAGTGCCTGAATCTGACGACCCGTGAGCACAGGCGTCAGGACTGGTTTTTCGGTGCCGGTTGTCTGCTTCAGGATGCGCAGTTCCTCCGCGGCGGTGGGATATTTCACCGTCACATTGAACATGAAGCGATCCAGCTGCGCTTCGGGAAGCGGATAGGTACCTTCCTGTTCAATGGGATTTTGTGTCGCCAGAGTGAAAAACGGATCAGGCAGATCGTACGTGTGAGACCCAACGGTGACATGGCGTTCCTGCATGGCTTCCAGCAGAGCAGCCTGGGTCTTTGGCGGTGTGCGATTGATTTCGTCAGCCAGCAGAACATTGGTAAACAATGGCCCCTGGATAAATTGAAAGACTCGTCGCCCGGTCTCCGGGTCATCCTGCAGCACGTCTGTGCCCGTGATGTCAGACGGCATCAGGTCGGGAGTAAACTGAATGCGGCGAAACGCCAGCTGCAGGATACTGGCAATGGTGCTGCAGAGCAGAGTCTTTGCCAGGCCGGGAACGCCGACGAGCAGACAATGGCCGCGGCAGAACATGGCAATCAGCAGCTGGTCAACGACTTCGTCCTGGCCGATGACAACCTTGCTGATTTCCTGACGCATCCGCTGATAGGCATTTGTCAGACCACGAATTGCCTGTTCTTCGAGGGCTGTCGGTGCAACTTCGGAACGATCGTTGGTACTCTGTGGTTCGGAGTCAGACATAGCAGAACTGATGGACTCATCCGGATTGTGAATGTGGCTGATTCAGAATAAGAGGCTCTCACAAAAGTGGGACAGGCACCCTCCTTGCATCTTTTTGTTGAGTATCTTCAGCAAACTACGGGAGCCAGTCCCAGTTTTGTTGAGCGTTCTAAGAATTGAAACGCCTGCGCAGTCCAAAAGCGAGCCGATGGAACCAGTTTGTGGTGGTTGCAGCAGGTTTATTCACAAACCCATCGGCGAAACGACAGGCATTCGGGCCTCCGCTGTTCCGGCGGTACGACATTCCACATCTCGCAGCACCAGGATGAAGAGACCTCCATGAGCGAAGTAAAATACCTGATCTTCGACATTGAAACTGTGGGCGACGGTGATTTGATTCAAAAGGTGCGTTTCCCCGACGAGGAACTTACGCCGCGGGAAGCCACTGAGCGATATCGCCGTCAGCTGCTGGAAGAAACCGGCAAGGATATTCTGCCGGGCACATTTGTTCTGCCCGTGTCTGTGGCAATTGCCAAGGTCGCTGCCGACTTTCGACTGATGGAACTGACGGTTCTGGATTCCCCCGCGTTTCGGCCGCAGGAAATTGTGCGGCGATTTTGGCAGGGATGGCAGCACTATGAACGGCCAACTCTGGTGTCATTTAACGGACGCGGTTACGACATGCCGGTGATGGAACTGGCCGCGTTTCGATTTGGAATCAGCGTCCCGGCCTGGTTCAATGTGGATTCGAGATCCTTCGAGCAATCTCGAAACCGATACAATCATGATGCTCACCTGGATTTGCAGGACCTGATGTCGAATTTTGGCGCGTTCAGGATCAACGGCGGATTGAATCTGCTGGCGAATCTCATTCACAAGCCGGGCAAGTCAGGAATTGACGGATCCCAGGTGCAGGACCTGTATTACAACGGGCATGTGGATCGCATTAACGATTACTGCCGCTGCGATGTGCTCGACACGTACTTTGTTTTCCTCAGAACTCGCGTGCTGCTGGGTCGACTGACGCTGCAGGAAGAGGAAACGCTGGTCGATCTGGCGCGGCAGATGCTGACTGAGCAGGTCGAAAATCATCCGGCCTATGAACATTATCTGAAAGTTTGGGATCAACGGCTGAGTCGCAAAATGGAGAGCCTGGCGGCGATCAGCGGAGCGGAGAAAAAAGCCACCTCCGAAAATGGCGTGACTGGATAAATCTCAACGCGGACCGGAAGTGAACCCATCGCGGCTGTGAGTGGCCGCACAGGGAATGCGAGGAACAAAAGAGAGCCGGAAGCGAAGACGTTCGGAGCGGGTTCCCGATGTGGGGCAGGCTCCGGGCGCTGACGTTTCCAGCTCTGTACTCGGCAGCTCGCTACGCGGTGACGCGTTGAAGAGCTTGCCGCGAAAGTGCATGCTCCCGGGAACGGTTAGTAGAACCCTTCCTGAAGCCGTTTCTTTTCAGCAGCCTGTTTTTTGGAGGCTTCAATCTGATTAATCAGCTTGTTTTCTGGTCCAGCCGGGAAATACTGAACGTCGTCGGTCAGGTAATCCGGGGATGGCAGTGTTTGTCCGCCAATGGTGGTTTGGCAGCCGCTGAAGAGGGCACTTGAGGCAACAGCGGCAACAAGTGACAACAAAATTCCGGGTCGTCCTGGGGATGTCTTCACAGTTGTCTACCTTAGTTCAGCAGTGACAATTCGGTGCGCAAATACAGCAACCGATGACGAAGGTGCCTGAATTCGGCGCGTCCCTTTCGTCCTTTGCTTCAATCGACTGATCAAGCTGGTAGATTGCAAAGAATCGTTGTGATCGTTACAGCTTTTACTGTCCCGGACTCAAACATTTCTTCTCTTCGGCAAAAATGGCCAGTCCTGTCACTTTCCGCCTTCGTGGGCCGGGATTTCTGACAACGACACGGGCTGCCATCGATGATGACACAACAACTGACGCGCGACGCCTGAACCCATCCTTCCAAAGCTCGTCAGCCGTTCCTCGTTCTGATCGTGACGTTTTCAGCCAAAATTAAGCTTGCCAGTTTCCTGCCGTTAAGGCCACATTTTCGAAAGATCGTTCGCAGATGAAAATCGCCTGCATCCAGACAGATGTTGTTTTCAAAGACATTAATGCCAACCTGAACGTCCTGGAGAAAACCGTTCGCGAGGAAATGGCTCAGGGAACAGAACTCACGATCTTCCCTGAGTGCTTTACTACCGGTTACTGTTTTGATTCTCTGGAAGAAGCGGCTGCGTTCGGAGAATCCGTTCCAGGCCCAACGACAGATCGCGTATCGCGGCTGTGTGCAGAGCTGAACACTTACGTCGTCTTCGGCATGCTGGAAAAGTCGGGCTCTGATCTTTTCAACGTGGCCGTTCTGATCGGGCCTCAGGGACTGATCGGCAGCTATCGAAAAGTTCATCTGCCCTATCTGGGAGTTGATCGCTTCACGACGCCCGGAGATCGTCCGTTCGAAGTCTTTGAAGCGGCTGGTGTGCGGATTGGGATGCTGATCTGCTACGACGGAGGATTTCCGGAGGCGGCTCGTGTGCTTTCCATTCGCGGCGCGGATCTCATTGTCCTGCCGACCAACTGGCCACCTGGGGGAAGTTACATGGCTGAGTTTTCGATTAACTGTCGAGCCATGGAGAACGGAATTTATTTCGCGGCTGTAAACCGCATCGGAATGGAAAATGGATTTTCCTTCATCGGCAAAAGTCGGATCTGCGATCCGATCGGCGCGACGATGATATCCATCGACGATGCCAGCAGTGGCGTGATGCGAGCGGAGATTGATCCCGTGGTGGCTCGCACGAAGCGAATCGTGCGAGTTCCCGGCAAGCATTTGATTGATCGAATGGCCGATCGTCGACCGGAAATGTACGCAGCCATCTGCGAACCTCACACGCTGAAGCGACCGGGGCGAGATGAAGCCGTCTGAGACCGGCTGAGAGATTGACATCACAGTTGGAAATTTGGGCAGCCCCGATTCGGGGACGCAAGGCTTCTGGTCCGTCCTGTTTTTCTAACGGGGCTCGGGTCGAACTGACAATGGTCTGAGTCTCGTTCATGCGGCATCAACGAATTCTTTTCTGGCTGGTGCTGCTCATTGGAATCGGGCTTCGGCTTGCGCTGGCCAGCACTCGACCGGACGACCTGTTGGCTGACAATGATGGCTATCTGGCTCACGCTCGCAGTGTCAGTGAAGGGACCGGATTTTTAGGGCCGTTCACCGGGATTCCCACCGCTTTTCGTCCGCCCGCGTACCCTGTGGCCCTCGGGCTGTTGCAGTTGAGCGGTATCAACCCTGCGACGGCCGTGATTTTCATCAATTTGGTGGCCAGCATTTTCATTCTGATGTTTACGCGAAAGCTGTCCGAGCAATGCGGCCTGACGCCGGGATTCGCGCTGCTCACTGTATTATGCGTGGTACTCGATCCGCTGCTGCTGAGATATTCCGTTCTGCCGATGACCGAAGTCCCGTGTGCGGCCCTCCTGCTTGTCGCCGTCGTGCTGTTTCGTGACGGACAGGCGCAGAGCAGTCGAAAGTGGCGCACTGCGATTGCATCCGGCGTTTTGTTTGGAGTCGGAACGCTGGTGCGACCCGTGGTTCTGATTTCCTGTGGCTTCGTGTCGCTGTCGGCTTTTCTAAGAAAACGGCACGTCGCAGTCCTGTTGCCGGCGGTTGTGGCAGGACTGACTATGGCTCCGTGGGTGATTCGAAATGCCGTGCAGTTTCATAAATTTATCCCCGCGACGACTCACGGCGGATACACTCTTGCGCTTGGCAATAATCCCGTTTTTTATAAAGACGTGATCAATGGAACGGACACGTTTCCCTGGGACGGCCCTGCTCTTGATGGGTGGCAGCAGATGATGATCGCGAAGTCGCATCGAGACGGAGTGCCTCAGGCAAATGAACCAGCGTTGGACAGCTGGTATTACAAAAAGTCGGCCGACGCGATCAAAGCCGACCCAGTCAGTTTTCTGAAGGCCACTGTCCTGCGTCTGCGACGTTTCTGGGCTCTCACTACGGCAGACAGTCAGGTTTCAAATCGGGTGTCCGTGGGCGTTGCTGTCTGGTACTCGTTGTTATGGTTCGGGCTGATCGTGGAGCGACTTACCGGGTGGTGGTCTGGAAAAACTCGTCAAACGGCCGCTGTGGGGGACTTGTGGCTGGTCGTTTTGTCCTTCATGCTGATGCATTCCGTGTACTGGACGGACACTCGGATGCGGGCGCCGCTGATGCCCATCCTGATTGTGCTTTCATTTTGCGGATGGCAGGTGATTGTGCAGCGGATCAAAGGGATCCGCCAAAGCGGTCTCCGCGAATGATCAGTTTGCGAGAATCCTGTCCCGGGCAGCGGCAAATGGCTGCGTTCATTGAAAGTCTAAATATAAGGTTTCAGGAATGATCTGTATCTCTGTTACGCCGACCTCCCGCACGCTGGCTCCCGCCGATTTGCTCAACGCGTCGCGCCGCTGCGATTTGATTGAATTGTGCCTGGATCATTTCATTGCCGAACCCAACGTCGGCGAACTGATTCGGATGGTCGATAAGCCCATCCTGGTTTCCTGCCGCAGCGAAAAGGATGGCGGAAAATGGAAGGGCACAGAACAGCAGCGGATTCAGTTGCTGCGTGAGGCCATCGTTTCTGGCCCGGCATATGTGGAGCTGGATCTTGAGATCGCCAACAGCATTCCGCGATTCGGGAATACAAAACGAGTGATCTCGTACACAAGCCTCAACCGACCGCTGTTAAAGATTGATGAGATCTTTGAGAAATGCTGGAAAGCCAAAGCGGACATCGTCAAATTCACATGGCTGACGGAAGATATGGACGCAGCATGGCCGTTGCTCGCCGCGGTCACTCAGCAGCGCGAAGTGCCGATCGTGGGCATTGGGATCGGTCGATCCGGTCTGACATTTTCGTTGCTTGGGCGCAAATACGGATCACCATGGATTTATGCGGCCCTGGAACGCGGGATGGAAGCGTTTCCAAAGCAGCCAACAGTCTGGGAACTGAAAGAAGATTATCGCTGGGATGAGATCAGTCCAAAGACACGTTTCCTTGGAATCGTGGGCTCGGGCGATTCGGAGAATGTGGCGTGTCGAGTTCTGAACGCTGCCTTCCAGCTGATGGACAAGCCTATTCGTTGTCTGCCGCTGCTGCCGGGCGATCTGTCCAAATTTCCAAAGATGCTCGAGAAGATGAAGATCAACGGGCTCATGGTGGATCCGTCCTACAACGGCGATCTGCTGGGACTGGCGACGGTGAAAGACGAGATGTCGGTCGTGTCGGAACGCATCGACGTTCTGATGGAAAGCGGCGGCGACTGGAAAGGTACCTGCACTACATTTCAGGCTATTGATCAGGTGGGTCAGGCCGTGACAGGCCAGCCGGAATGGTCGGGGCGCGGAACTGTCACTGTCATTGGACATTCGCCGATTGCTCGCGGGGCTGCGAAATTTTTTGTGGATAAAGGAGCGGCCGTCGGAGTGGCAGCACCATCCGACAACAGGGCCAGCACGATTGCTCGGGAGGCTGGCGTTCGTCATATCCCGTGGAACGCCGTTCATGATGTTCGAACCGATACGCTGGTGATTGCGGATTTTGGACTGGAGTGTGGGCTGACCAAAGGCCAGCTGAATCCTTCAATCATTCGCGAACGCATGACGGTTGTCGATCTTACCGTTGGCATGGGGGGCTCGGCGTTCGCGGAAGAGGCCAGTGTTCGCGGGGCGCGGTACATCAATCCGATGTCAGTCTTTGCCGCTCAGTTGAATCTTCAGTTCCGCCAGTTGACGGGACGCGATCTGCCGGAAGGAGCGTTTGCCAAAGGTCTGGCCGAATAGGTGGCCGACGCGTGACTGAAGTTCGGGCACGCAGCGCGAAAACGCGGCTCTGGCCGACATGTGAATCGCCGACCTCTGAATCGCCGCCGTCAATTCGTATTCCGGGAGAACAACGGGAGAACAGGAAGTCACACGTTGCGGACGAACCGTCAGGAATGTGTTACACTGAAATTCTGCCCATGATGGCGTCCCACGGCCCCTGCCCGGCCAACCGCCGTTGTAGAACAGTTCAGGAAAACCGGTATGAGAAACCTGCCTCTGCACTCCAGTATGTTCTTGCTGACCAGCGTGTGCTTTTGGAATGCTGCCATTGCTGGCGAGGATTCCGAAGCGTACTTCGAAAACCACATTCGTCCGGTCCTTGTGGAAACGTGCTTCCGCTGTCATGGCGACGCACGCGTCTCAGGGATGCTGCGCGTGGATTCTCGCGAGGCTCTGATTCAGGGCGGTGACTCGGGTGCCGCCATTGTCCCGGGCAAGCCGGAAGAAAGTTTACTGATCAAGGCGATTCAGCGGCACGAAGATGTTTCGGCAATGCCACCGGAAAAAGACAAAGCCCTTCGGCCCGATCAAATTGCGGCGTTTGAAGACTGGATCAAAGCAGGAGCTCGCTGGCCGGAAATCACGGTGAAGTTTGAAGGTCGGAAACACTGGTCTTTCCAACCGATCCTCGATGTGACTCGGCCGACAGTGACAGAATCCGACTGGTCCGGCACCAGCATCGATCGCTTTATTCGCTCGCGGCAGGAGGCGGCAGGAGTGAATCCAGCTCCGCTTGCCGACAAGCGGACTCGGATTCGTCGCGCGACCTTCGACCTGACCGGTTTGCCACCAGCGCCGGAAGAGATCGCTGCGTTTGAAGCGGATACGTCTTCCAATGCTTTTGAGAAAGTTGTTGATCGACTGCTGGCGTCTCAAAGCTACGGAGAACGCTGGGGCCGACACTGGCTGGATGTCGTTCGATATGCCGATACCGCGGGCGAGACGGCCGACTATCCTGTGCCTCTGGCCTGGCGATATCGCAACTATGTGATTGACGCGTTTAACGCCGACAAGCCCTATGATCAGTTTCTGCGCGAACAGATTGCCGGCGATGTCCTGGCCAATCAGAACCCGGGGAAGAATTATGCAGAGCAGGTCACAGCAACTGGGTACCTGGCCATTTCGCGGCGCTTCGGATTCGATTCGGAAAACTATCATCATCTGACAATTCAGGACACAATCGACACGCTTGGACAATCCGTGCTGGGGCTGAGTCTGGGCTGTGCGCGATGTCATGATCATAAGTTTGATGCGGTGAGCATGCAGGACTATTACGGCCTGTATGGAATCTTTGACAGCAGCCGTTACGCGTTTCCCGGATCCGAACAAAAGCAGAAGTTCCGCTCCATGGTCCCTTTGCTTCCGCCGGGTGAAGCCATTCCGCAATGGCGAGCCTTTGATCATCGAGTGGCTGTTCTGGCGGCCAGTCTGGAGAAGCAAAAACAAGGTGTCCCGGCCGCCATTCTGCGGTCATTGAATGATCTGGATGGCGACTTTGAAATGCAGGCTCCGGCAGCCGGAGGCAGCAACGGTGTCCTGGTTCCGCCGTGGCTGTATGAGGGAAAGATTGCGGTGACAAACGCCGCTCAAAGTCCGTTCAGAAATCTTTATGCACGCGGTCGAGTTGGTGCCAGTCTCGTAGCCGGGTCCGAACCCTACCGAATTGCTCAATCGCTGTATCCGCATCGATCGGCCGAGAACTGCAAACAGATTTTTGTGAATCTCGATTTCCGAGTCGGGCCGACAGAGGGAGCAGCAGACGGACAGTCGGCCGGTGCTCATCAGCTTCGCGTGGGCGGCTTTCCGGATTCCCCGGCGGTGACTGTTTCAATTTCATCGAACACGATAAGTCTGCAGACTGGTGATCCGCAAGGTGTTAGCCAGCAAACGGGATCTCCCGTAGAATCGCCCGGCGTCATTCAGCCGAACGAATGGTACAACCTCCAGTTGACACTGGACCTGCATGAGAAAACGTTTTCCGGGACTTTGCACAGTCAGACGAGCGGCCGTGAGCCGGTGGTGGCGTTCGCTCAAAGACCGCTTCATTCCAGCTGGCCGGGGATTATTGATTTTGCCGAACTCGTTTCTGCGGGTACAGCTCAGGATCAATTGCCAGCGATCGAGTTTGATAATCTGGGTGTTCAGGATCAGCAGATTCCCCCAGCGTCGACAGAGCTGACATCTTCAGAGTCGGCGGCAGAGCCTGATGCTGCTGCACTTTCACGTCGCCTGCAGGAGCTGGTGGGCGTGGGCGGCAATTTTGAAAGCCAGATCCCCGAGACGGCTCCGGCAACTCCGTGGAATGCCGGTCCGAACAGCGTTGTGAAAATTGCCGAGCGTTCTCAGAGCCCTTATCAGAATATTTTTCCCGCCGGAATATTGGGCGTCCACATGCCAAATCGTGGTCAGTACGATGGCTTTGGGCTGGTTCTGCCTGCGGCCTGGAAAACAGACGAAACCGATCTGCTGTTTACCTGTTTTGATTTTCGATGTGCGGATGTCACGGCAGGTGGTGATGGTTCCTGGCGATACTACATTGGTCATGGACCAGGCAACTCGGCGGCCATCGAACTATTTTTCAACGGATCCCATTTCTTCCGTCGCAGCGCCGACAATCGAGAAGTCGTTGGTGACGTGCTGCCTGGAGAATGGTATCAGGTGCAGTTGCAGCTGGATCTGAAGGGCCGATCCTATGAAGGAACGCTCACATCAAAGACATCTCAAGTTGCGTTCAACGGTGAGGTCTCCAGCGGCTGGGATGGGACAGTCGATTACTCGTTCATCGACAGTTATGGTCACATCGGCGGAGTTCGTCCGGCGATCGATGTCGACAACTACGACATTGGAACCGCGGCTTATCCTACGTTTAATGCGGCACCAACAGAAGTCCGGTCGCCGGAATCTGCGGCTCGGCTCGCTGAAGCGGAAGCGATTCGTCTGCAGCTGTCTTCGATGCAGAAAGGGATTGAGCAGGCCGCTTCAGAGCTGAATAACCTGCTGGCGGATGGTCCGTTTCCAATGGCGTATGCAATGGCTGAAGGAACGCCTCATAGCGTGCGTGTTCAGTTGCGAGGAGAACCATCACAGCCTGGCGAGGAAGTTCCGCGCGGTTTTGTCAAAGCACTGGGCGGCGAATCGCTTCCGCAGACGCTGTCAGGCAGCGGGCGGCTGCAGCTTGCCGAATGGTTGACGGCACCGAACAATCCACTGACGGCGCGTGTGATGGTCAATCGGATCTGGCAATATCATTTTGGACACGGCCTGGTCAGGACGCCAAATGATTTCGGTGTACGAGGCCTGCCGCCGTCTCACCCGGAGTTGCTCGATCATCTTGCGACGCAGTTTGTGCGTCAGGGATGGTCCATCAAGTCCATGCATCGGCTGATCATGCTCAGTCGCGTCTACCAGCTTTCGTCAGAGGTTGTCCAGAATCCCGTGGCTTCAGCGGCAAGTGTTGATCCTGGTGACCTGTATGCTCACTTCAGCAGGCGTCGTCTGAGCGCTGAAGAAATTCGCGATTCGATTCTGACTGTCAGCGGCGCACTCGACGCGGAACCAGCCCAGGGGCATCCATTTCCCTCGGCCATCAGCTGGGGTTTCTCGCAGCATGGTCCGTTCAACGCGGTTTATGATCACAACAAACGCAGTGTGTACCTGATGACGCAGCGTCTGAAGCGGCATCCGTTTCTGGGGCTGTTTGATGGTCCCGATCCCAATGCATCCACGGCCGATCGACTGGGCACCACAGTGCCCACGCAGGCGTTGTTCTTTTTGAATGATTCGTTTGTGCACGCGAAAGCCGAGGCATGGGCCGCAAAGCTGCTGACCGCGGACAACTCTGAGAGCCAGCAGATTAATCTTGCGTATCAGCAGGCGCTCGGACGAATCGCTTCACCGGACGAACAGCGGGACGCGATCGAGTTCCTCAGTGCATGCCGTGAAGAACTTGCGAGCCTGAATCTGGACAACGTGAATGCTCGAGCTCTGGCATCTTTCCTTAGAACGTTGCTGGGCAGCAACGAGTTCCTGCACGTGGACTGATTCGCGTTGCTGACTGGCGTCATTGCGAATTAGCGATCGGCATTGTGCGAACGTGTTTTGTTTACTCAGCCACAGGTGGCTGAGCGACTGAGAACGCTGCCAGCAGTTCGTCGAGCACCGCGGGGCCGTCGGTTTCTTCGGCATCGAGGGGCCAGTAGGCGTCGTGAGCATCCACAATTCGCAGATGGCCTTTGTGCAGATGCGACAGCATGCGGATGCGCTTTGCATCCCGGTAACGCAGGACCGCGTATCCTGTTTCCAGATGAATGTTTTCCACACGCCACGCGAGCGCCCGCAGGTTCAGTTCCCGCAGCTGCAGCATCCGCCGAGCCGCTGTGGGAGTGGGGCCAAATCGGTCGCGCAGTTCGGTCTCCAGTTCGGACAGCTGATCAAGAGTGTTGGCCTGTGACAGGCGACGGTAAACTTCGATCTTCAGCTTTTGCTCGGCGATGTATTTGTCCGGAATGAAGTTGCTGACCGGCAATTCAATTTTGCAGTGCCGCTGATAACGGAGCGGCTGTTTCTTCAGGGCGCGTACGGAATTTTCCAGCAGCTGGCAGTACAGCTCATAACCCACGGCGGCAATGTTGCCGCTCTGTTCGGTCCCCAGGATATTTCCTGCCCCGCGAATTTCAAGGTCTCGCATCGCGATGCGGAAACCGGCGCCCAGTTCGCTGTATTCCTCGATTGCCTTCAGACGACGGGTCGCTTTCGTGGTGACCGACTTGCCGTCTTCGAGCAGCAGATAACAGTAGGCACGATGTCTGTCGCGGCCGACTCGCCCGCGCAGCTGATGCAGATCGGCCAGACCGTATATATCGGCCTGATGAATGAACATGGTGTTGGCGTTGGGGATATCCAGACCGCTTTCAATAATCGTGGTGGCCAGCAGAATGTCGGCCTTTCCTGTCACGAAGGCCATCATGGCCAGTTCCAGTTCGTCTTCGTCCATCTGTCCATGAGCGATCACGAGTGTCGCTTCAGGAGCGATGCGTTTCAAACGCTGAGCAATCTCCTCAATATCATGGACTCTGTTGTGTACAAAATAAATCTGACCGCCCCGATTCAGCTCACGCATCATCGCGCCGCGAACCAGATTCTCGTCAAATCGCCCCACACGAGTTTCAATGGGAAGTCGATCACGCGGAGGAGTTGTCAGGCTGCTGATGTCACGAATCCCCAGGAGCGACATGTGCAGGGTGCGCGGAATCGGTGTCGCGGTGAGTGTCAGCACATCGACGTCCGCTCGCAGATGCTTCAGACGTTCTTTGACCTTCACGCCGAACTTCTGTTCTTCGTCGACCACCAGCAGACCCAGATCCTTGAACCGGATATCTTTTGAGACCAGCCGATGAGTGCCAATGACGATATCGATGGCACCTTCCTTCAGTCGTTCCATAATCCGGGTTTGTTCGGCCGCCGATCGATACCGCGACAGCATTTCTACAGTTATCGGGAACTCGGCCATTCTCTGACCGAACGTACGAAAGTGCTGCTCGGCCAGAACCGTGGTGGGAACCAGGACCGCAACCTGTCGGCCGTTATCCACCGCTTTAAACACGGCCCGCATGGCGACTTCGGTCTTCCCAAAACCAACATCCCCGCAGATCAGCCGATCCATGGGCTTTGGCTGTTCCATGTCGCCTTTCAGATCAATGATGGCGGCCAATTGATCGGGCGTCTCCGTAAATGGAAACGCCTTTTCAAATTCCTGCTGAAGGTGCGAATCGGCGCGACACTGCAGCCCGGCACGAGACGCTCGCTCAGCCTGCAGCTGCAGCATGTCTGTCGCCATGTCCGAAATGGCTTCGGCGACCTGGTCCTTTTTCTTCAGCCAGGAAGTGCCGCCATACTTTGTCAGTTCCGGAGTAGTCTTGGCGGGCCCGATATACTTCTGAACCAGATGAATCAGTGAAACGGGAACATAAACGATCACCGAATCACGAAACTCCAGCAGCAGATGTTCTTCCTGCTGGCCGGATGCTCCCGTCATTGCCATACCGCGGTAGCGAGCAATGCCGTGCGCCACATGCACCACAAGATCGCCTTCTCGCAGATCAAGAAATGTGTCGATCGTTCGAGTGTCAGCCCGGCGCTTTCGTGTCGCCGTGCGCGCCGTGGTGCGGGAGAACAATTCGTTGTCGCTGATGACAATCAGGTTGTGATCGATGACTCGGAATCCACGCCGAATTCGACCGGTCGTCAGGCGAATTCGCAATGCCAGCGTCGTTCCGCACGAGGCATCCGTTTCTGAGATCAGTTCTTTCAGTCGCTCGTGCTCACCCTCATTATGACAACACAGCAAAACATGGTCGGTCGGACCCAGCAGTTCGGACAATTCCACCAGGGCATCGCGTCGACTGCCGGAGAAACGTTCGACAGCTTCAATGGACAGGTGGCAGGAGGTTTCGTAGCTGTCGACACCCAGCGCCTCAATGGTGACGGAGGAAAAGGTGAGCAATCTGGCCATCGTGGCATCAACACCAAACAGGCCCACGGGATTCGACAGCCGCTGAAGGTACATTCGCCCTTCACTGATCGACTGCTGCATATCGGTGAGAACTACAATCGTTCCCTGAGGCAGAGAATCACTCAGGCTTTCCGAACTGGCGTCAAAAATCGAACCGGAAAGAGCAGCCTGCGCCGGGTCGCTCGCGGCCGGATTTGCGGCCGCCAGGTTTGCGGCTTTTTTTGTTTTGCCTTTTCCTGCGGCACGTGTCGCTCCGGCGGCCGATGTACCAGTCGGTGAGGGCGTCGGTGCTCCGTTATCAGAAGCCGCGGCCGCCTGAGAGGTGCGTGTTGCGGTCAGAGAAATCGACTTCAAGTCCTCCAGCCGTCGCTGACTTTCGACATCGAACGAGCGGATGGATTCCACTTCATCGCCGAACAGCTCGATTCGAATCGCATCGGGTTCGGTCGCGGGAAAGATATCCAGGATTCCGCCGTGGATGGAAAATTCCCCGGGCAGTTCGACCGCCGTCACGCGTTCGAAGCCGCGCGCCATCAGCCATTCGGTCAGTTCGTTCAGCGGAAGTTCGTCGCCCGTGGAAATCGTGCGAGTTGCCGCTCGGATGGCTTCTCGCGACGGCACGGGTTGCAACAGAGCCGGCAGGCAGGTGACCACGGTCGCTGGTGCACGGTCAGACTGGCTGAGGCGGCGGACGACAGAAAGCCGAGCCGCATAAACCGAGTCGCCGGCATCAATGACATCCGGCAGACTTTCCCAGGCCGGGAACAGAATCACGCTGGTGTGCGACAGGTCGGACAATTCATCGACGAATTCTTCGGCATCCCGAATCGTCGGCAGGATGACCACATGAGTTCGTTTAGGATCGGCTTTTGCGATCGCCGCGACGCTCAGCGCGCACGCTGAGCCCCAGGCGCCATCAATTGCCGCACTGCGTCCGGAATGAAGGGAGGCGATGACCTCGGGAAATCCCGGAGCCGCTGCAATCAACGTCGTCAGTTCAGCAAGAGTCGATGGAATCTGCGTCCGTGAGCTGCTCATGACGGACGGATTCTAGAGCACCGTCCGCCCGTTTCGAGCAACAAGTCCCTGAAAATGCGGCAATTTGCCGCTCGATTCCTATGGGAACAGAACTCCGTTGATTTCCACGGTTCCGAAGCTGGAATTGGCGGGAATGACAAACGGGTCTTCGATAAACGCGTTTCCGTTGAAACCTGTCGAAATCACAGACATCACGTTCTGCGTGCCGGACAGACTGATGACTCCACCCACCTGAGTGAAGACAATGCCTCGTTCGTCAGCACCATCCAGATCGCGGAATTCGATGAGGTTCCGGAAAAACTGGTAGTTCGAGTTTGTTGTGGTGCGACGGATTTCGATACCTGTGCCACCATCGCTTTCGGAGCGAATGGCGTTCCCGACAAACGCGATGTCAGACTGTTGTCTCAGTGACAGGAAGAACGCCGTGGGTGTCAGACCGGTCATCCGGATCGTGTTGTTGGCAATCTGGAGTTCGTCGTTGTTACTGAAGGATTCACCAAAGATGTCTGCGATGTACACTCCCGTATCGTTCCCAAGGTTGGCCACAGCAACCACGTTTTCCTGGAATGACAACTCGGTCAGCTGGGTTGTCGAACGATTCGAAAAGTCAAAGGCATGCTGCTGTTCGGTGGCTCTCAGATCCATTCGATTGCCGTCCACCTGGACGCGAGCGGCTCCGAACCATTCCATCGTGATCGCATCATCAAACAGCGGCCGGGCGTCGAACGGACTGGCTGTTGCAGGATCGAAGGTGTCGTTCACCTCGAAGGTATTGTCAAAGAGGCGAACCCGGATCGCAGCACCCTGCGCGTTTGCTGAAGATTGAACAATACGAAACACATCCTGCGAGTTGGACAGGAAGCCGCTGTTAGTGATCAGAACTTCAAATGGTCGGTCCGCTCGGCTGTATTCTGTGGGATTTGTTTCTGTCGTCGCGGGATCAACATCGGTATTCACGGAGTACGTTAAAAGGACTGTTTCTCGACCTACGCCAGCGTCGTCGCCATTGTTATCAAATTCCGTATTCTGGACACCCAGCGACATCAGGTCCTGGGCATGAATACCGCGAATATCTGAGTCGACAACCTGCGAGTCCACGAGCAGGAAAAACTGTTCATCCGATGCATTGACAGTGTCAGTCGGGTTCTCCGTGTTTTCAATTCGCACGCCGAACTCGTTGTTGTCCAGAATCACGTCTGTGATCGTGACCTGCCCTGCGTTAGACAGGTAGATACCCGCAGAGTCGTTGTCGTCCAGCAGGTTTCCTTTTGCATCGGAAATAATACCGCCGGAACCAGGCGTTGCGTCGTTCGCATTTGGTCGCAGAAGGAACGTCTTCTTTTGTTGCTTGTTCGTTTCCACAAGGCGAATGCCGTAGTCCGGCGATCCACTGCTGTTGACCTGCTCCAGAAAAATATTGATGCCACTCTCTTCGATGTTGACTGCCGCAGCTCCGGTCGAATCAATCACCCCGTCATCAGTGCTGATTTCGTTGTTGTTCAGGCCGAAGAAGCCAATGCCATCAAGTGACTCGACATCCATATCAACGATTCGAACAAGCCCGATTCCATCACCGGTGATCGGATCAACTCCGAAGTTATTGACGATATCAAAGCCCGCACCGCGTCCAGCATTGCCCTGAGCATTCACGATGACCGCATTACTGAATCGAATGGTGCCCGAGTTACCAAGGATCTCAACAGCAGCATTCTGGGAGTTCAGTTCGTTGTTGACTTCTGTGCGATCGGCGGACGCCGTCCCGAAGGTCACATTCCCCGACGAGTTGTTGATCGAAAGTCCTTCCTGCACTCGGTTCGTGATCGAAGTCACGCCTTCAAACTGGACGAGGCCGCTGATATTGTCGATGAAAATGGATTCCAGGTCAGTCTGGTCGACGGTCACATTGTCCAGAAACCGGACAGTGCTTCCCGTGACGTTATTCGCAACGAAGATTCCATTGCCGTTATTGCTGAGAGCTGCAGCACTGGCGCCCACTCGAACTGCCCCGGCAAAATTCACCTGGCTTCCGGCCAGCTGATCATGAATGGAGATCGCCGATTCGGTTCCCGCACCGGCCTGATCGAGGACCGACACAGTGCTGGAAAATCGAACGATGCCGGATGAATTGGAAATCTCAATCCCTTCCGTTTGGCGGCCCTGAACCAGCAACGGATCTGTGAACGTTACCGTTCCGGACGCATTCTGAATCAGCACACCCTGAAGAGCCGGATTCAGGATTGATGTGGATGCCAGTGTTGTGCTGGACTTGCGGAAGACGTAATCGCCCGCACTGTTCAGAACGGCGATACCGTTCCCGCTGCTGTTGCTTGAGGACAGATTATCAATGGTTGCTGCGCCGCCGGTGTTATTGCGAATAACAACGCCAAGGCCGCCGTCGTCGACGATGGACGAGCGGTTCATGGAGAATCGGCCGCCGGTCATATTTTCGATCAGCAGCGATTCATTGGGGGACGTGTTCTGAATTGAGCCCAACAGGAAATCATCTGTGGACAAAAAGTTGATCGTGCCGGTGCCACCATTCACGCGGACGGCAGGAGCCACCGATGTAGACGCCGTGACGGATGTGTTGGAGATATTCGTCTGTCCAACCGTGTTCTCAAGCAGAATCCCGGACAAGCCGGCGTTCACAATGCTGGTATCGTTGATCACGACGTTCGATACGCCGTTGCTGTAAATGCCGTTCAGAAGTGGCGAATCGATAATAAATCCAGACAGCCACGAACCGTTGTTCATGGTCACGCCGTTGCCCGCTGCTCCAATAAGGTTTGGTCGAGCCAGAGCGGGATTGGCTGCAAATGTTGGGGAATCCGGCAGTGTGAGCTGGAAACTCTGCCCGAGAATGGTCAGCGGGATCAGCGTCTGAACATCACGACCTGGCACGAGCACGCCTTCGCCGATCAGCCTCTGGTTCGGAAGCAGGGAGACGATGTTCTGAGGAGCTGCGTTGAAGACGCTGCCTGCATGCACGAACGTGATATCTTTCCCGGCTGCCAGACCCTGAGTCAGCTGTTGAAACGGATCATCGACACTCCCGTTGAAGAGAGGCCCGGATGCATTGCTGTTGACGTGGGCCACTGTGAATGGAGTGCCGTCAGCCTTCTGAGCAAGCTGGCCGGGTGCATCCACACGGCTTGTTGATGCCACAATATTCATATTGCGGCGAACAGGATCGCGGAACCGCTGGATGGCAGAACGAGTCGTGTGTTCCTGACTTGAGAATCCACCGAAATAGACAGCCGCGCTGAAGCTGACTGTCGTATTGAAACGTTGGTCGTCCGTCAGCTTCAGGCCAAGTTCAAGCCATTTTCCAATGTCAGCCTGAAGACGTGAAGACCAGCCACCGAAGCCGTCGGTATTGTCACCTTCGTAATAATAACCGCCACCGAATGCACGCAGGTCAATCCTCTCGGCAATCTTGCCCGGAAGCAGCACACCGGCTTCCGCATCAAAGCCCTTTAAAGCTTCGGCAAAAGTGTCGATGCGGGTGAAGGTAATATTATCGTCCGCGAATGCGACAGTGTTCTGGTCAATCCCCTGACCAACCAGACTGAAAGTGTTGCCGAACGTCTGGTAGACGTTGCCGCGCGCCTCCCAGCCGTTGGCCAGGAGTTCTGCACCAGCGCCCCATTGGTTCAGATAGGCCCCGGTGAGTTCATCGCGGTCAAAGTAACCGTTCCCGCCCACAACCACATCCCAGTCGGCGATGTAGTGACGATAGCCACCCCCAAACGTCCAGGCGAGATTGCCTTCGTTGGCGTGGACCAGTCGCGAATCACCGAAGAACAGGCCATCTTCGATATTGATGTATGGCATCAGGTTGATGTGTGTGATCGACTCCTGCCGACCCACTGTATCGCCCGCGATGTGGCCGCCTCGGAAGGACACTCCAAAGCCATCGCGATTGGAATCGACGACTTCAGAAGCGGAGCCCGTGGGAGTTCGCCCAAAGGAGAAGGCACCGTCCTGGGAATACGCTGCCTGCGTGCTCATCGCCAATGAAATCAGCGCGGCAGCTCGGGACAGTTTCTTCAGCCAGCGATTGGGGTTTCGAACGATCTTCATGACGTTCCTCAAACCAGGATCGTGAGTCGCGGTTCTTCTGCAGAATCGCGGAGGGCGGCACATTCACCACACCCGTTCACTTGCCATCTCCGGATCACGCGACCGACTTCCGAACATCCTGTTCGAAACATAATCTGCCGCAGACCAGTTTCAGCAGAAGCGCAATGTCACAGGAACAAAATCGCTTCGCCTGGAGAGACGTGGCGTTTGTAACTGTCTCAGAACTCACCAGCAACAGGGCTTCAGGGGCTCCAGCGGCCAAATTTCTCAACACGGACGAAGGGCCAGAGATGCATCTGCGAAACCCGATTGTGAGCCCTCCTGCGCGGCAGGTTTCGCCTGTTTTACTACCGGCCTGGCCCCGGCCAGTGGCTTAATAGTGTATCCGCATGATCACTTATTAGCCGAAAGCCAGCGAATGGCTTTCTCTGCGCCGCGACTATTTAGGGGAAACTGGCGTTTTGCGCAGGATTTCATGTGATTGCGACGAGCGACAGTCGTGTTTCAGCAGAAATCTGTCCGTCTGGCGATGTCTTACGATTCCTTTTGGTCGGCCGGTTGTTTCTACAATTTGTGCGAGAATCCAGGCCTGGAATCGAATTGACTGCAGGAACTGGATTCGCAAATCGTTCTGTCGCTCCAGTTATTCTGCTCCGTCCGTTGCTGGAATCTCACTTATGCGTTGTTCTACTATGTTCACGACTGTCTCTGGCCTCAGGAAACGCATCCTGACGGTCGGAGTTTTGGCCTTCAGCGCTTTGCTTCCCGCTTCCCCTTTGCTCGCCGGGCAGAAGGACGGTGAAAAAAATAATTCAGTCACCGGCGATGACAAGCCGCTGACGTTAATCGCCGAGGGAACTCGCCCGCTGCTGACGATCACGTTTGCCAGCGCAGACCGCTTTGTTGAACAGGCAAAATACATCTTTGACGCGGCTGGAAATCCCGAAGCGTTTGAAGTTGTCGAAAGTTTTCTCTCGGGGACTCTGAATAATCTGGATGGGTTTGATCGCAGCAAGCCGTTTGGCGTCATGGGTTATCTGCCGGTCGCATTTCCGCCAATGCCGGAGTTCATTGCTTTCGTTCCTGTCGAGTCGATTGAAGCGGCCACGAAGCTGATCGAAAAAGCACCCGTGGTGATTCGTAAGGACGAAATCGAAGGGCGCTACGAAGTCATCGGCCCCAATCGCACTTTTCCTGTGCTGATGAAGGACGGCTATGCCTTTTTGCCGCTCGGCGATAATCCTCCTGCAGATGCCCTGAATCGGGAACTTCCCGACCCAGCGCAACTGCTGGCCGGCCAGGCTCAGCAGTTCGACGTGGCTGTCCGTCTGGATGTGGAGTCCATTCCCGTGGCCACACGCACGTTGCTGATGGGCCTGATCTCATCCGGTGTCTCTACAACACTGCAACAGCGAGACGGGGAACCGGAGGGCGCTTATCGAATTCGTCGGACTGAAGGCGAACGTGGTCTTGAAGCTCTGAGAATGCTGATCACCGAGTGTCAGAAAATTACATTCGGCCTGAAGGTGGAACAGGAAGAACAGGCTGTCAACATTGATGTGGTCGTCGACGCTCTCGACGGCTCAAAGTTTATGAAGGAGATCTTTCAGTCCACTGAAAAGCCGAGCTACTTTATCCCGCTGCTGGACGACGCCGCCGCAGTGTCGCTTTCCATGTCGTCGATCATGGCGGAACGTGACAAGACCGCTTACATCGAAATGCTGGAAGGCGTAAAGATGGAAGTCATTCGGCTGATTGACGAAAACAAGCTGGGACCGACGCCCGACGAAAATAGTGCGATCGGTCAGGCTTTAAGTGCCATACAGAAGACGCTGGAGGAACGACACGTCGACGTGTTTGCTCAGTTCTATCGCGACTCCTCGGGCAAACTGGCAATCGTCTGGGCGGCCCGAATTGTAGAAGGTGATGCGATGGCGGCCGGTCTTCTGGATGCGGCGACACGCCTC
Source organism: Planctomycetaceae bacterium (assembly GCA_041688565.1). GTDB lineage: Bacteria > Planctomycetota > Planctomycetia > Planctomycetales > Planctomycetaceae > SXXK01. The sequence goes on along the minus strand of JBDNHX010000324.1, from coordinate 10,842 downwards.
CGCGATGTGGCAGATATTAAGAAAGCGGGCGACCTTCAGATTGGCGCGGCCGAACATCTGGGCATCACATTCCACCGCCTTGTTTTTGCGGCTCAGCCACCTGAAGCCGTCGGTGTCTTTGGAGAAAAAGCGGGCATCACAATTGGGATTGGGTCCACTGCAATCTGGGGTGTCATCGGGGGTGAAGAATCGCTGGCGACTTTGACAGGCGTGATGGACAAACTGGAAGAAGCGGTTCAGTCTCCCACCGAACGTCGGACTCCTCCAAATTTTCGAATCATTGTGAATGTGAACCAGCTGGTCGAAATGGCAACGATTGCAGAAACCGCCGGCTCAACAGCCCGAGCAGAAAAGGAAAAGGCCGCGGCCGCACTCGCCGCAGCAAGCCGCGCGTCTGAGCCAAAGCCGCCTGCTGAGCCTGTACGAAACGGCGGCCTGAACGGTGGTCGTGAGGGCAGCCGGCGAGCAGAAATGGCTCGCCGTCAAGAGCAGGGCGGCAAGATTATGCGGGACACTCTGGCAGAAGGGGATGACCGCATTGAGATTGACTCCCGTCTGACAGAAACCGGCGTGCGTGTTCGTTTTCGCATGGAGGAAGGGTTCGTCAAAATCTTTGGTCGACTTCTGGCCGCTCGACTTGCTCCGCAGCCGGAACCAGTTCCAGATGCCGTTCCTGCAGCTCAGTAATAAGCAGTGTTAGAACGGAAGCAGATCCATCGCAGATCGTGATGAATGCGAATCGTCGTAGCGAAAGCCGCCAAGGCTTTCGGAATACGTTGCCTTCATTGGCAATCACCGAAACGCTTAGCGCGTTCCGCTACAAAGCGACTGCTATTGAGCCGCAGCCACCTGGATCGCCTGTCGACAACGCCGCACCGAACGCTGGTCAGCTCATGCTGCCCAGCGTCATTTTTACCTGCTGCTCAACCATAGTGCGGTATTTTCCGGCAAGCCTCATCAGCTCCGCATGCGTGCCGGTCTGCAGGATGCGGCCTCCTTCAACGACCACGATCAGGTCGGCCCCGGCGATGGTGCTCAGGCGATGCGCGATGACGAAACTTGTGCGGCCTTTCATCAGGCGACTCAGGCTCTGCTGAATCAGCTGCTCGCTTTCGGTGTCCAGATTGCTGGTCGCTTCATCCAGAATCAGCAGCCTCGGGTCAGCCAGAATGGCTCTGGCAATGGCCAGTCGCTGACGCTGACCACCACTGAGTCGCACGCCGCGTTCCCCGATCAACGTGTTCATTCCCGCCGGCAGTTTGTTAATGAATTCCAGAGCGTTCGCCACTTCCGCTGCGGCGCGAATCTCAGCAGCCGTCGCGTGTTTTCGCGAATAAGCAATGTTCTGGCCAATGCTGCCATCGAACAAAAACACATCCTGTTCCACCACGCCCAGCAGCGCGCGGAACGATTCCACGTCGTAGTCCCGCAGGTCACGACCATCCAGCGTTACTCGACCTGAAGTCGGATCATAAAACCGAGCCACAAGGTTGCAGATCGTTGTCTTTCCGGCGCCGCTGGGACCCACCAGAGCCACCGTCTGGCCGGCTTTCACTTTGAGCTGAATATTGGACAACGCTGGTGTCTGAGTCCCCGGGTAAAGAAAGGTGACATCCTCAAAAGCCATGTCCCCGTCAATCGTGTGTCTGTCAGCACGCAGACTGTCAGACGAGGATTCCATTTCCCGCGGTTCGCCCAGCAAATCAAGAATTCGGTCGAGTCCACTGAGGCTGTTCTGAAACTGGGTGGCACTGGATGCCAAAGCGGCCAGCGGTTCCAGCAGCATCAGCAGGTAAACCAGAAACATCATCAGATCGCCGACTGTGATGTGACCATTGATGACTCGCCAGCCGCCGTAGAACAACAAGCCCGCGCTGGCCATAGGGATGAGTGCTTCCCAGACCATTTCCACGGCCCGCATCCACCACCAGGCATAAAGTTCCTGGCGAGCCATCAAGTTGTTCTCTTCGGAAAAGCGAGCCGACTCACGCTTCTGGCGACTGAACGCGCGCACGATGCGCATTCCGGCGAACGATTCTGTCGCACCCGCATCAATGAATTCTCGCTGCTTGCGGATGGCGCGAAACTGAGGACGGATACTGTTGATCCACGCGCGGTGAGTAATAAAAACCGTCGGCAGCAAAACAAGTGCGCCCAGCAGCAGCGTCCAGTCAACCCAAGCCAGAATAATGAAACTGCCCAGCAACTGAATGATGGCCCGCCACGGGTTATACAGCATCCCGAACACCAGTTCGCCAACGCTGCCCCCGTCTTCACGCAGCACAGAGGCGATGCCGCCAGACCGCAATTCGTGGATGCGGTGAAGCGGAAGTCGAACAGCATGGTCAAACACTTTGCGGCGGACTTCCAGCTGGATTTTCTTTGACGTCCTCGTTGCGTCCCAGCGTCCCCAGATGTGAATCAAAATTTTCACCAGCGAAATCGAGACAACAACGCCGACCGCTGCAGCTAACAGTCGCATCGGACTGTTCAGCGATGGAAACATCGCACTGATCCAGGCAGGCAGCGGAACGCCGTTCAGCACATAGTCGACGATGAACTTTGTTCCGGCCGGCGGCAACAAGCCGAGCAGAGTGGAAAGAGTCACCGACAGCAGAGTCAGGCTGATCTGCCAGCGATAAGGATGAAGAAGCCCGAAGAATTCCCGGACCAGTTGCCATGAGGAACGAACGCGGTCCCTGGCGGCTCGCGATTCACCTGCCGAATGGACGCCCCCTTTGGGCAGCAGTTTTTCCTGGACCTTTTTTCGATAGACCTCAAAACGCTGCCGACTGCCGACTGTTCCAGGCAAACTGCCTTGCGGATCAACGCCTGCGGTGGGCGCCTCCGGTGGACTTGAGTGATGAGGATGGGACGGCTGCCGAGATTTGTGGTTCGCTGAGATCATGATGCATTGTAAGCCAGGGTCTGATTCGGTCGAGCGTTGCCGGTCCAATTCCAGGAACTCGTCCAACGTCATCGACCGATTTGAACGGGCCGTTCAGTGTCCTCCAGGTGACGATGCGGTGTGCCAGGGAGGGACCAATGCCTTCCAGCTGAAGCCACTCAACCCATATTGCCGAATTGATTTCAACGCGAAATTGCTGACGAAACGCTTCGCCTCGTTCCAGCAGAAGAGGATCGGGAGTTTCCGTTGCAATCAGAATCCATTCGATGGCCAGAATTCCAATCAGGACGCCCGTGACCGTTTTCACGCCCAGTCGATGCTGGCTGCTGAATTTCGGGAGGCTCTGCAGAAAACCGGGCTGGGCCTCGTCGTCGCGGCTCCCGTTATCTTCTTTTGACGGGCGATCGTCACTTTCAGGCGCCCGATCATGGCTCAGGTCCGGGCCCGAGCCGCCGCCCGATGCCGAGTCCCCAGGAACGCTGTGGTCTACTGGAAGATCACTTTCGGCCACCCGACTTGTGACAGGCGTTACGACAGCCTGTCTCTCGCTTCCCGGTTTTAGGGCTGCGGGGGAATCTTCCAGATTGTCGCGATCGCCCATGCTGGCCGCTCCGACCACTTCTTGTAAATTATCGGATGTTCACACTTATGGTAAGTTGCTGAGACTGCCGCGATTCGTCAAGCGTGACGAATCTCTTTTGCCAAAATCTTCGCCAGCCCCGAGCACTTCTGGCCGTTTTTCCAATCCAGCTTCAGCGAAAACATCGGCTTTCTGAGGATCAGGCAGTCGTTCAGAGCTGGGACGTGCCTATGATCCTGAATTCGCTGGTTTTGGTATGAATCGGCTGAACTGAGCCCGCTGTTTTTGACTCATAAGGACTAAGTGATCCATGTCTGATCCGTCTCGCAATACTCTGGAGACATTTGAAAATCCGTTTCCGCAGCGAAACTTCGTGGTCGAAACGATTGCCCCCGAGTTCACATCGGTTTGCCCAAAGACCGGACATCCGGATTTTGGAACGCTGACGATCACTTATGTCGCTGACAAAGTCTGTTACGAACTGAAGTCTCTGAAGCTGTATCTTCAGGAATATCGCAATCACGGTGCCTTCTACGAACGTGTCACGAACATGATTCTGGATGATCTGGTCGCCGTAACTCAGCCGCGCTGGATGAAAATCGAAGCGGCCTTCACGCCTCGCGGAGGCATTCGCACGACCGTGACTGTGGAACACGGCAAGCGACCTGAGTAGTCCTTCATCACCTCGACCTGATGAGGCCTGACGAAAGGCTCACAGGTGCTCGCGCAACGTCGATTCGCTACGCTGTGGGCGAGCGATCTGGTATCCTCAGCAATTCGATCGGGTATGAATTGCCAGTCTTCTGACCAGACCGGATCTCTCACCAAAAGGGCGTAACAATGGCCAAAGCATGGGGCGGCAGATTTCATCAGGCAACGGATCCGCGAGTCGAAGCGTTCACCGAATCGATCAGCTTTGACAAGCGGCTCTACGCTGTGGACATTCGTGGCTCCATGGCCCACGCTACCATGCTGGCTCATTCCGGGCTGATTACCGAACTGGAACGCGATCGGATCTGTGATCATCTGGATCAGATCGGTGAAGAGATTGCCGCTGGGCAGTTTCCCTTCCGGCAGGATCTGGAAGACATTCACATGCACATCGAGAATGCGCTGATTACTCGCATCGGGGATGTCGGCCGAAAACTGCATACAGGTCGAAGCCGCAACGATCAGGTCTCCACCGATCTGAAGCTGTATACCCGCGATGCCATTGATGATCTGGACAAGTTGCTCGTGGAAGTTCAGCGAGCCTTCGTGGATCGCTGCGATGTGGACGCCGATGTTGTTTTGCCAGGCTACACACACTTGCAGCGTGCTCAGCCCGTGCTTGCTGCGCATTACTGGCTGGCCTATACGGAAAAATTCCAGCGAGATCGTGAGCGTCTGGCCGACTGCCGCAAGCGAGTCAACGTGTGTCCTCTGGGCGCTGCCGCACTGGCCGGAACTACGCTGCCGATTGATCGAGACATGACAGCTCGCCTGTTGGGATTTGCCTCGGTGGCCGCCAACAGCCTCGATGTCAGCAGCGACCGCGATTACATGGTCGAGTTTGTCAGTTGCCTGTCTTTGGTTGCCGCGCACCTGAGCACATGGGCAGAAGAATGGATCATCTGGTTTACCACGGAATTCAATTTCCTTCGACTCCCGGATGCCTACACCACCGGTTCTTCGATCATGCCGCAGAAGCGGAATCCTGATGTCCTGGAACTGATCCGAGGCCGCACGGCACGCGTCATGGCCGCGGTGCCTCAGTTGCTGTTTTTGATCAAGAGCCTTCCGATGGCGTATAACCGCGATCTGCAGGAAGACAAACTGGCTCTGTTCTCTGCCTATGATGCGTTGCGAGCCTGTCTTGAACTGGCTCCTTCGATCATTTCAGGCGCGGCACTAAAACGCGAGCAGATTGAAGCGCGTCTGGAAGACGGTTTTCTCGACGCCACCGCGTTGATGGAATACCTGATCAAGAAAGGCGTTCCAATGCGCACGGGCCACGAAACCGTCGGAAAGCTTGTTGCACATTGTGAGGTCCATCAGTGTCGGCTGGCGGATCTGTCGCTCGACGACCTCAAAACAGCCTGCCCACTGATTGAAGAAGATGTCCGCAACATCCTCGGCGCCCGAAATGCCATGAAGGCTCTTCAGAGTTACGGCTCAGGCGGCGAACAATCCGTAGCCGCCCGCGTCGCCGAATGGAAACAACGACTGAGTCAGTAACAACATTGCGGGCTCTCGTTGTGGCCGGTCTCCGACCGAGCCACTGCACATGACCGGCACGGTCTCCACACCGGCACGTACCGACTAAAAATGCGATGGCGGCGATGAATTATTTACCACAGAGGACACAGAGAGCACGGAGAAAACACAGAGGATGAGGCAGTAAAAACACAGAGGAGTGATCGCAAAAAAAACTCTTTGCGATTTTCCTCTGTGCTCTCTGTGTCCTCTGTGGTGGAAATCTTCTTTTCGGTTCAGCGAATCTTTAGTTTATGTCGGGCAAGCCGACATGAGCAGGAAGCAATCGCGATGCGGGGCAACAAGAAATGCTGGAAGGAACGTTCCGTCCAGCATTTCTTCTCGTGTTGACAATCCTGAAGCGGCGAAAAACGATCAGGCCTATTTGATTGAGTTATCTGGCTAAGGAGGTCGCTTCGCACGGATCTTCCAGAGATGGAGTCTCTCCAAATTCTCGACACGATCCATCAAGCGGGCTCGGCGAGTTCATTAAGTACGCCTTTGATCCATATCGAAGAGGCCGCCTTTGGCGCCTCTTGAGGGGCTACAGGTCGCAGCACAACTTTATGTGTAGAAGGAGGAGTTTCATGGGCGATGAAGGACTTGGCATCAGCCGGAGGAACCGATTCCTGATTGTTTTAGTGTTCGTGATGCTGTGCCTCCCCTTGAGCTGGTTTTCGTGGAAGGTTTATACGACAAAACAATACTACCGTCAGGTCGGCCAACTCCGAAGCACTATTGATGCTCTGGAACCACATTGCCCCGCTGATGTGCCCGCAGCTCAGTGGACGGAGGCCGTCCACTGGACGTCGAATCTCGTCGTACAGGATTTCTATGCGCCACACCCGGAAGAATACCTGGGGCTACAGAAACTGAATCAGCAGCTAGAACTCAAGAAGAACGATCCGATTGATCTCGCCAAATTGCGGTGGATTTGGGACGAAATCGAAGCGGCATGTGGCGGCCCGAAAAGTGTGGCCAGTCAATTCCGTAAAGTGAAGTTAATGACGGATGGCTCCATCACCGATGAACGACTCCCCTCACTGTGGGCTCTGGAGCGCTGCACGGGGCTGGACCTGAGCGAAACAGAAATTACAGACGCATCTGTACCGTTCCTGCAGTCACTTCCAAAACTTGAACGGCTCGACATTCACAAGACGAAGATCACAGCAACAGGGGCGAAGGAAATCCAAAACTCGCGATTAGGGTTGCGGGTGTTCCACGAAGCAATCCCATAGATCGGCTGGCCCCGCGGAAGTCGACTCGGAATAATTCTTAAGACAATTGCGGGAAACGCAAAGGGGACATTCTGCTGTACGATAAAAGCACAATGTCCCTTGGTGCTTTTCTGACCCCTTTGATGCTTTTTGAATGGCCCCGGTGTTATCTTCCCGCTGGCCGACTGTTTGAGCCGGCGGTAAATCCCTTGCCTGATGACGAAGCGGATGGCCACGACCTGCGCCGCGACAAGTACGCCTGATTTGAATGGCCGATTGGCCAGCGGACATGTGGTTTGTCGTGATTTTCCATTGTGTTGCTTCGCGACGAGTGAAATTTTGCCCGAATCCGTGAAAGATTCCCCGGTGGCGAGCGTGTGTAACCACGAGGGGAATTTTCGATGCCGCGTGTTCCGGAAACTCGAGCCAGCCTGATTCTGCGACTGCCGTCTGCGGACGATGCAGAAGCATGGCGGGAATTCGTGTCGATCTATGAGCCGTTCGTCTTCCGATTCGCTCGGCGTGGTGGCCTTCAGGATGCCGATGCAAGGGAGCTGGTTCAGAATGTGATGGTGTCTGTCGCTCGGGCCGTCGGTCGGTGGAAACCGGATTCTGCTCGGGGACGATTTCGAACGTGGCTTTTCAGAATCGCACGTAACCAACTGCTGGACATTCTTGCAAAACGTTCGCGTGACGAAGCGGCCAGTGGCGCGACCAGCAACTCGGGGCTTTTTGAGCAGGTTTGTTCCGTATCCAGCGACAGCCGTGATGATCTGCATTCGGCTCAACGACGTGAATTGTTTCGCTGGGCATCTGATCGAGTGAAGACTCTCGTCAAACCGCAAACATGGCAGGCATTTTGGATGACGGCCGTAGAAGATCAGGATCCGGAGTCTGTGGCGATTCAACTGCAGATGACCACCGGAGCGGTTTACATAGCTCGCAGCCGAGTCATCTCTCGACTGCGTGATGAAGTGAAGAAGTGGGAGGATGACGATGCGATGCAATGATGCTCGTCTGATGACGTTACTCAAACAGGACGAAGACAGCTCGGAATTTCGGTCCGCGGCGTCGCATGTCGAATCGTGTCGACCGTGTCAGAAGCGATTGATCGAACTGTCAGGAGATCACAACCTTCGTCGCGAGATTCGTGAAACTCTGATCGCCTGCAACAGCCTTGATGCGTATTCATCGCGAGTCTCAACGTCCATCGTGATTTCTGTCGAAGGAAATTCCGACGACGATGTGGGTGCTGAGTTCGAACCGCTGTCGCTCGATTTTCTAGCGCCGGCCAGTCATCCGGAGATGCTCGGACGGATCGGTCGCTACGAAATCGAACGTGTGATTGGTTCGGGCGGCATGGGCATCGTGCTGAAGGGCTTCGACACGGAATTGCATCGAGTCGTCGCGATCAAAGTTCTGAAGCCGCATTTGGCCAACAACGGAGCGGCCCGACGTCGATTTGCTCGCGAGGCACAGTCGGCGGCGGCGGTCGTTCATGAGCACGTGATTCCGATTCATGACGTGCTTTCCGATGGCGATACGCCTTACTTGGTGATGCAGTACGTGCCAGGCCAATCGCTGCAGGCTCGAGTCGACGAACGCGGGCCGCTGGATGCCAAAGAAGTGCTGAGAATCGCTCGCCAAGCCGCCGCCGGTCTTGCTGCGGCTCATGCTCAGGGAGTTGTGCATCGCGATGTGAAGCCGGCCAATATTCTGATGGAGGAGTCCATTGACCGAGTGCTGATTTCCGACTTCGGACTCGCTCGCACGGTCGATGATGCGACGTTGACTCGCACAGGCGTTGTGGCTGGCACGCCGCATTATATGTCGCCCGAACAAGCAAGCGGTCAACCGGTGGATCAACGTTCGGATCTGTTCAGTCTGGGCAGCGTGATCTACTTCATGTGTACCGGGCGGCCTCCGTTTCGAGCGGAACATGCCCTCGCGATCCTGAATCGGATTTGCAACGATGCTCATCGCCCCGTGGATGAAGTGAACAGCGACGTTCCGGCGGACATTGCGGATGTGGTCGATCGACTGCTCGCCAAGAATCCAGCGGACCGGTTTCGAAATGCTCATGAAGTTGAACAGCATCTGGAGGGCATCCTGTTGCGGCTGCAAAACGGGCAGCGTTCCGGCCGATTGCGTTGGCGTCGCACGTGGCTGCGATGGCGGAGCGTTGTTTGGAAATCGTTGGCCGTCACGGCGATGATTGTCGTGTGTGGAATGCTCGGGGCAACGGTTGCCACCTGGCGAAGTGATGAAAAGCTGGCGAGCGAAGTTATTCCGATGGCGGATGTCGCCCCGAATCCTGTCCCGCAGCAGCCTGTCGTCTCTGAGACGATGCCAGGCAGCCCATCAGCATTACCTCGGTTGCCGAAGGACACGTTCCAGGATGACTTGTCAGAGATTCAATCTCGCATTGAGGCGTATGAGCAATCTTCATTCGGTTCCACGAGCCCACAATCGAGAGCGAGCCCATTCGCGGATGAGTGGTTCGATGAAATCAATTCTGTGAAAGCACTTTTGGAGGGTGACGGTTTTCAGGAAAAGCCGTCTGACAAATAGCCGAAGAGTCTCAGCCGAAAGTGCGGCTGAGCAACGCAGGCCGGCGATTCCGTCGGCTTGCACATTTCTTCCCAGTTCCTAATTCGAAAGGATCTTGAAATGCGATTATTGACGTATGCGTTATGCTGCATCTGCCTCGCTGGCGGTGCCGTAACAAGTCTGGCGATGACCCAATTTTCTCCGGTCGACGAAAAACCAATAGACACCGTCCCCGGTCGACCATCGCCACTGACGGATTCGGAGCCCATTTTTTTCGCGGATGAGCCTGCGCCAAAACCCAGAGTTTCAGACCCTTTGGAAAGGGCACCTGTGGATCGCATACCTGTCGGCAAAAAATTCTACGATCCGGACGGTCTTTTTGGTTATGATGTTGGACCCGATTTTTCCAATGAGCGAATCCTGCAATCGCGAGGCCCAATGCGCCTGCGACAAGTGCGTCGTAACGTTGTCGAAAACTTATACGAGCCTGTTCCACCAGAGGAACTAGCGGCAGCAAAGAAGCTTGGGGACGCGATTCAGACCTTGAAGGGAAGTTCCGATCCGGAACTGCAGAAGAAGGCGACCGAGACCATTCAGCAGCAGTTGTCGGAACAGTTCGATCTCGATTTCAAGCAACGAGAAAAGGAACTGGCCGAAGTTGAAGCCAAAGTAAAGAGCCTGCGTGAACAGCTCGACAAACGCAAAACCGCTCGCGAGGACATTATCAGCTTACGCTTGAAGACCATCACAAACGCCGCCGCGGGACTTGGATTCCCCGGCGGCATCGCAAACGATTCAGCAGCAGTCTTTGGACCGAGAAGTTCATTTGTGAATGAGTTGCCGATTTTGCCCGAGACACGCCCCTTTCCAAAGCCAGAGCAATCGACGGATGGATCGGCTGATCCAAGACTTCCAGAATTTCCGGTGAGGCAAAGAAAACCAGACGATGCGTCACGCTTCACACCGATTGCTCCGACAGTTGATCCGATGTAGATTAATCCTGAACGCAGAAGACCAAGGGTCTCTCAATAAAAACCACCGGACCGTTTTATCTCCTCCACTCACCCAAGAAGTTCCGTGCGAAGGCGACCTGTGCTGGTGATTGGTCGAGGTCGGCCTTCAGAATCAGGGAACGTGCTTTCGGGGTCAATGCCCAGCAGGTAAAAGGCAGTGGCCAGGGGAAGAGAAAAGGGGACATTCTGATTTACGATAAAAGCACAATGTCCTATTTTTTAATGCCTGACGCGAAAGCTCAAACTCGTGGTCAATCACGACAAGAGCCGTATCTGCAAAACTGCCGGAGTGGAATTCTTAGGCTTTGCCTTCGAAGGCTACGGCGGTCAGATTCGCGT